>NZ_JBHSFZ010000021.1:0-71957 GCF_042654265.1 Sphingobium tyrosinilyticum
AAGGCCACTCCGTCGCTTGAACCAGCAGGCAACGAACCATTATGAAAGGGGGCCAGTTTTAGGTGTCGCTAAGGGGACTCTTTCCGATGTCGCTTGAAAGAATCGGCAGCTTGGTTGATGTTTGATGGCCTACGCCTTGCGGCATCGGGAGTGATAGGCACGGCGTTATGCGTGACCATCGGCATTTCTCTTGCCCGATTGAATGTCGGAAGTTGGGCGCCTGGGACGTGGCAGCTTACCACCGCGAACCGGAACAGCAGGTCATGGGCGGAAAAGGGGCGAACGCAGGCTGCCACCGACGCCGGCGGGCAGGTAGCGCAAGCGGCTTTTCCTGTGCCTGCAGTTAGGATTAGGGGATGCTTGCTGTTGCCGCCGTTTTCATCGCGGTGATGTTTAGCACGTAGAGAATTAGCCCAGTCTCGTCCGAGACGTCTATTTGCCAGTCCTCATCCACCCAGATGAGGTCTGCGTGGTCCTTTAGAAGCTCACCTACAAACCGAGCAAGCTCGATCTGAAGCGCTGTGTGATCATCACTGTGGACCGGGACCGTATCGGAAATACGGGACTGCGTTCGGATGTTGATGTTGAACTTTGGGATGGGAAGCCTCCACCCGCAAAGCGCGCCGTTCGGCATTGCGTTCCAGTTCCCCGTACAGCGTCCAGTAACCGACTCCCATATGTTCTCTTTCTGTTCTATAGTGGCTTCACGAATCGGAAGGAGTCGGTCATGTCCATTGAGCGCCCCGAATGGGATGCATCCTGTGCTGGCTGGCAGGGCTACTGCGATCATCTCAACACAGTGAAGTTCAGCAACGCCGACCAGATGCACACAGGCTTCGTCGCTATAATGCGGGAGCGGAAGCACCCTGAGGACCTGCGCCTTTTCGTCCGCGGCTTCGCTGGGCATGATCCCGAGACAGTGACTGCCGCGCTGCGCGCCCGGTACGAGATCTGGGTCGAAGCACAGGATTGCGGCGTCGATCTGAAGGAGTCCGCGCTTGATGTGTGGGCAGCACTGGCAACCCGGCCGCTCACCCCCGAAGACTTCAATGTTTTTCCCGCGTTTGCAGATGCTGAAGCTTGAAAAAGTCCGGGAAACCGTCGCCGCTGAACTGGAGGCGCGCGGGATAGGCGATGCGCCTTTCTATGAGCAGATCAGGGAAGGGCGGCGCGATGACGGGCCGTTCATGATCGGGGCGCTGGCAATGGCGAAGCGCCGGGAAAGCGATGAAGGTCCCTGAACGGTTTACATCGTCTTGCGCGGGAGCAAGGAAGGGGTTTCCCAACGCGAAAACATGTTGCCGGGGATTGGGCATAATTTACCGCAACTCGTGACATATCGCAGCGACATTCCGAGGGCTTTCTACGCCCGTGGGAGATCACCGTTTATGTTGAGGAGGACGCCGATCAGGGGGATGATGAAGCGTGATCTCCGAAACAGACTCCGCCATCCGCGCCTTCAATGTCATGGTGGAGCAGATCGAGAAGGGGCAACCCTTCCACCCTCAAGAGGTGCAGGACGTCATAAACGAACTGCTGGAGGAGGGGCATCATAGCCTCGCCGATCGGTTGTCGCGGATGAAGATTAAGTGGGGTCGGTGAGAGACCGACCCCTGATGGAAGCACCATATTCGTATGTGGGCAATCGATGACACGCTGTCGCCTCTTTAGCGCCATGATCGCGAGCAGCTGATCGAGGATATGGCGCCGGAATGTGGCAATTTGCCGAGGCGACGTTGAAGGCTCTCACGCGGGAGCATGGCGGAACTTGATCGCCCCTTCTGCGTAATCTGCGGGCCTCGCTTCATTCACGCCCCCAGCATTTGGACGAGGCTACTTTTCTAAGGCAAGCTAGAAGCCGGTGCCTTTGCGGAGAGAATGCCGGCTCGCCCATCCCCGGAGGATTTGTGCACCTGACTCGTCCCCGCGCAGAATATTATGCGGCAAGATTGTTACAGAACCGGCAACTGGCTGACGCGGCAAGCGACCGCAACATTAGAGATGTCCATGAGCGCTTTGTGGAGATGTATGCAATGCTTCTCAGCCAGATAGATGCTTCCCCCGCTTCGAGGGGTGTGCATTTTTCGGGCTCTAAGGACTGTCGTGCTCAGGATGGCGAGTGTGCCTGAGCGTAAGAGCGTCGACCGGCCTATGTCGATGCCAGATCATCGCGCAGATCGCGCTATGAAGGCAGAGCATAGCCCGTAAACTGATCGCGGAGCCGTTTCTTGTCGATCTTACCCGTGGCGCCCAGCGGGATATCGTCGACGAACTGCACATCGTCAGGCATCCACCATTTGGCGATCTTGCCGTCCAGAAAGGCGAGAAACTCCTGCTTGTCAGCGGTCTGGCCACGGCATAGCTTGATCAGCAGCAAGGGCCGTTCATCCCATTTGGGATGGGGCACGCCGATGACGGCAGCGTTGGCGGTTTTCGGGTGTCCCATCGCGATATTCTCGATTGCGATCGACGAAATCCATTCGCCGCCCGACTTGATGATATCCTTGGCTCGGTCCGTAATTTGCATGAAGCCAAAGCCATCGATGGTGGCGACATCGCCCGTATCGAAAAATCCGTCGCCATCCAATATGACGCCGCCATCGCCCTTGAAATATTCGCCGACGACATAGGGGCCCTTTACCTGAAGATGGCCGCAGGTAACGCCATCATGCGGCAGGACATTGCCCGCGTCATCGGTCAACCGCATCTCCAGCGTCACCGGCGCGCGTCCCTGCTTCAGTCGATAGCCCAGCTGCGCTTCCTCTGCCATGGCTGCCACCTCCGGCACCAGTTCACCAATGGTGCCCACGGGCGAGGTTTCCGTCATCCCCCAAAGCTGGCTCACTTCCACACCATAATCATCCCGGAACGCACGCGCGATTGCCTCGGGCAGCGCCGAGCCGCCGATCTTGACGCGCTTGAGCGTCGTCAGCCTGCCATTCGTTTCCCGCAAATGCGTCAACAGCATCTGCCACACGGTCGGGACCGCCGCCGTGAAGGTAACTCCCTCCGCCTCCAACAGCTCATGGATCGACGCTCCGTCCAGCTTTGGTCCGGGCAGGACCAGTTTGGCGCCGACCGCCGGACCGGAAAAGGCCAGCCCCCAGGCATTGGCATGAAACATTGGTACAACCGGCATGATGGTATCAGCCGCTGAAATGCCGAGCATCTCGACCGACAATGTGGCCAGCGTATGCAGGAAATTCGAACGATGGGAATAGAGCACGCCCTTTGGCTGCCCGGTCGTGCCCGACGTGTAGCACAGTCCCGCCGGGCTGTTCTCATCAAACCCGCCCCATGCACAGTCCGGGGAACTCTGCGCGACCAGATCCTCGTAGCAGTGGGCATCCTGCCAAGGGCTGTTCTGCATGTGCTCGCGATCGGTCATGACGATGATGGCTTCGACCGTGGGCATCTTGAATCGATGTTCCGCCAACATGGGCAGGAAGGTCAGATCCGTCAGGATGACGCGATCTTCGGCATGGTTGATGATGTAGCAAAGCTGCTCAGCAAACAGACGGGGATTGAGCGTATGGCACACCGCCCCAATGCCCATGATACCATACCAGACTTCCAGGTGGCGGGCCGTGTTCCATGCCAGTGTCGCAACACGATCTCCCGGCACGATCCCCAACGCCTTGAGGGCGTTGGACACCCGCTTGGCCCGTTCATGCACCTGCGCATAGCTTGTCCGAACGATCGGCCCTTCGACCGAGCGGCTGACAATTTCGCGGTCACCATGCCAGACCTTGGCGTGATCCAGTATCTTATCGACGGTAAGGGGCCAGTCCTGCATCAGGCTACGCAAAATAACGCCCTCCTCTCCATGCCGCCTTTTCTTGAAGGCGTGCCGGCGCGCCAAACGACTGCATGACGCGGCTTATATGATGCTACTCCAAGACGGCTCGCGCGTCGCGCCATGTTTGCGGCGGCGGAAATTCCAGCATTTACCAAAAAACGGATCGGTAACGCGGTCCCAGTCTTTGGGCGCCCTCGATTTTGCAGGAGATTTTCCAGCATTATTCGTCGCATGTAAGCGTCGAAGAGCGGCACCGTAAACGCGGTATCCCCGTGCGCCGGACTGTACAACATTCCCTTCGCGATCAGACTGTTGCGCGTTGGAGCGACGCTGGATACCTTCACCCCCATGACATCGGCCACATCCCCCGAGCGATGGGGGCCTGGTCCGAGGCTCGCCATCGCGCGAAGATAGCGCTTCTCTCCAGGGGTCAGCCGGTCGAAGCGCACACGGAAGAAACTGGCGTCGAGTTCGGCAAGGGCGCCCGCAGTGGCCGATGCGATATCCTGCGCGGTGATGGGCGATGCATCAGCGACATCCCAGCCATGTTTTCCCCACTCCTGAAGGAAATAGGGATAGCCTTTGCTTGCGCGATGATCTCATCGAGAGCGTCATCGTCGATCGACTCCTCCTCGCGTTCGATCGGCAGGCGAATAGCCTCACGAGCCGCCGCATCATCCAGCGGCCCGACGGCGACAAATTCGAACAGGCGCTCAGCATAGGATTTTGACCGACCCCATCTGTCTCACTTCCTTCCACTGGAGCTAGCCACTTCTTTTCCTTGCGGTTGGAACGTTGCAGTCCCTTTGCGCACCAATGGACGAAAAGATCACCGGAACCATACTAGCCGTGCTGGCGCGTGCACCCGAATGGGTACGGCACGATCTTGCGGGCAAGGAGAACGGCATCCGCCGCCGCGCTGAAGAGACCATCGCCGCGATGATCTGCAGCGCTCTTCACGAGCGCGACGGCCATGCTTGAGCTAGAGGCTGGCGCGGTGCAGCGCCCGCGCCGCCTCTTCGATCTTCCTGCCCCATGCTAGGCGTTCCCGCCAGCGAGTGGGAATGGCATCTACTCCGTAGATAGCTCCGGCCAGTTGGCCTGTGATTGCAGCCGTCGTGTCGGCGTCCTCACCCAGGTTTGCCGCTAGCAGCACCGCTTCTTCTAAGCTGCCCGTTCTCCCAACGCACCAGAGGGCTGCTTCCAGCGAATGCAGGACATAGCCGGACGCTCTGATCTCACGTCGCTGCTTTCCACGCCAAGATCCTCCCATGATAGTCTCAACACCAGGCGCCCCGATGAACTTGCGCGGCCCCAGCATGGCACGGCGCGGCTTACCCTGGATAGCCTCCGCTAATAGCTGCGCATAGGCGCGGCAGGCATCCACCGCTTCGATGGTAGAATGGGTGGTTCTGCTCTGGCGCGCCGCAACCTCGTCCAACCTAGTCGGGTCATTCCAGTAGCGCACGGCCACTGGAGCAAGCCGCATGAGGCTGCCATTGCCTGCTGCGCTAGGATCCGTCGATCCCGCGATGGGATCGCCGGAGGCTTGCCAGCGCAGCAGCGCGTCCAGCGTGGTGTTGCCGATGTCGAAGCAAGTTCCGGTGCAGGAATAGGCGCCGTTGCGTTGCCAATCCACAAAACGCCGCATGAGATCGGCTTCCTCGAACTCATCGTGCTCCGTAAGGCTCGCCATCAGCGCCAGCGCCATAGCAGTGTCGTCGGTCCATTGCCCTGCCTCAAGACCGAACGGGCCACCGCCGATCATGTCGGTGAGCGGTGGGCCGCTGTCGCGGGCGGTAAATTCAAGAGTGGTGCCAACCGCATCACCGACCGCAAGGCCCAGCATCGCGCCGACGGCGCGCTGCTCGACGGATACACGGTCAGTGTATGGCTCGGGTTCGGAAATGGGGCGCAAACGCCTGACGTGCTGGAGCTGCGCATCGCTTTCGATCGCGCCGGGCCGCGCCTCGCGGACACGAGCGATTGCATAGGCAGGGCTCTGACCCAGCTCAACCAACAAACGCGCGGCGATTGTGCCAGCACGGCCCAGGCCGCCTTTGCAGTGAACAAGGACGTTGCCACCGTCGCGAATGATCGCGCGCAGACTGGCGCCGGCAGATTGCCATGCTCGCTCAAATTCGGGGCCTGGCACCGACACATCGGCAATCGGAAGATGATACCAAAGCATAGCGCGTTGCCGTACTGCCTCGGCCAACCTCTCTACCTTTAGCATCTGGAGCTCATGCGGCTCGATCAGCGTCACCACGGCTGCTGCGCCCCAGGAGACGATCGCGTCGAGATCTAGATCTAGGTCGCGCTCCCATGAGTCCGACCAGGCGCTTGGCTGTTTCTTGCCTGGGCAGAAAGTAACACCAACCAGACCGTAACCATGCCCAGCCTTCATCTCAGCGATTGTGAGCGGGCAATCGAGTGACGTGCGGAGTAGAGAGATGTGCACCTTTTTCCTCCTTTCAGCCTAGGTCCTGGGAAGCGTTGGATGAGCCCCGCGAAAAACGCTGCCTCCGGCGGAAAGATGCGCGATCGACTCAACGATCGTGTGCGCGTCGCGAATTGCCGCTTCCAGCGCCTGGGCGCGCTCAAACTGCGACGGCAAGGGCGCGCCTGCCTGCCCTTCAGCCGCCATTGCCGCACTGTCTTCAAACGCTGCCGTCAGCATGGCGAATAGCCTCGATATAAGCTCATCCTTGTCGACAATGGGTCACCTCGCAGCCCACAAGCCGTGGGGCGGAATGTCCACCCCCAGCTTTTGGCATGCGCAGAGATAGTCGAAGGAGCTCGCTTGTGGCTCCAGAAGAGCCTTCGCAGCCAGGCGGCTATGAGGCGGGGTTCAGGTTGAGCAGGTCGCCGGGCGGGATGTCAAAGGGTCAGGCAAGCTTTTCGACAACCGTGATTGTGGGATTGCGCCGGCCGCGTTCTATGTCGCTCACATAGGTGCGGTGGATGCCGGCCCGATCGGCATCATCCTCCCGACTCCAACCCTTGGCCTCGCGGAGGCGGCGTATAGTAAGACCAAGGCGCTGCTGGATATCCACCCCCATCTTAAAGCGCGCCTGTCGCTTATCGATCTACAGACGATCAGTGACAAAGGACGGATTAGCGTTCGCTCCGCTAACGAGGCGTCCTCCCGCCGATGCACCTCCCAAAGTCTCCTTATCCTTGCACATTCTACTCGACTTGGTGGCCCAACAGAGCGAACGCTGATGTCGTGACGACGCGGCCGAATTGAGTGCCGCTGCCCTCGGAGGATGACAATCCACGGGGCTTTGGGTGGTGGGAGCGGCGCTCATGCCTGCACCCTTGAAGGAGTCCGTTCGGTTGAGCGACATTCAACTGGTCCTGCTGGCCACCGCCGCGCCGCGCGACAATGGCAGCCTGCTGCCGCCGCCTGCCGCGGTAGGCGAGGCCCCTGCCCGCATCCGCAAGGCTGTCCAGGCGCTTATACGCCGCGGCCTTGCCGCAGAGGTGGAACTGCCCGCTTACGCAGACGCTTGGCGGACCGAGGGTGGCCACGCGATCGGCGTGGTGATCACCGATGCAGGCCGCGTTGCGATCGGCATCGAGCCGGAGGAGCCCGAATCACCCGCGACGGACCTAGCCGAACCGTCTAGAAGCTCGCTGTAAGGTTGAATGAATTATACACCGTCCAGTCCTTCGGCGGCGCATTGGGCGCGTCACGCAGGAACCGGCCCTTTGCCAGCAGCAGCCCGTCATATTCAAACCGCAGCCGCGATGGGATCAGCCAATAGCGTATGCGCCCTTCAACCTGATGTCCGGCGAATCTCCCTGACCGACCGCTCGCGTCGCGCACGCCCGTCGTCGCGAAACCGTCGGTCGCGGAGTCCAGCCACATGGCGCGGTAGGACAGGAACCAGTCCAGCCGCTTGTCCGGGGTCGCTTCCACACGCACGCCCGGCGTCACGATGTTGGCGCGGGTGATGGCATTATAGAGGCCCGCGGGCGCGAAGTCCGCACGGCGCATGCCGAGCAGCGTGTCGAACCGGCCATAGCTGCCGCCTGACCTGTCGCCGCTTGCCCGGTCGAACTCCACCGAGAAGCGTGTTTTCCACTTGTCAGCTAGACTGTAGCCGACATCGGCATGGACGAAGCTGGCGCTGACATCCTGCCGGACGGCGGTAAGCGCGAGCGACGCATTGATGCCACCCCATTGGTAGAAAGCCTCTACCTCATAGTCTAACCGCCCGGGCGCGGGATCGGTCATGATCCGCCCGCCAAACGTATTCAACGACCGATCGCGCGTCGGCCGTCCCGGCGCGTCACGCTCACCCAGGTGGAAATAGCTGACCTCCGCCATTACCGGACCGAGCGCCTTGGCCTTGCTGACCAGCCCGCCCCACAGCACCAGGTCAAAGCTCTCCTTGTCGAGCCGCACCTTATGATCCCGCACGCCCTCCGCGTCATCGGGCCGACGCATTTGCGGCAGCGTATAGATGAAGGTCGCCTTCCACCCCTTCGCCGCCGCCAGATCGGTGCGGATGCCGGTATAGCCATTGGTCGTGTTGCGATAATCATCTGCCGCCACCAGCCGCCGCGATCCCAGGTTCAGCGTCATCCGGCCCAGCGTCACGCCCAGGCTGCTTCCCCTGCCGAACGGATCCTTCCAATCCCGCGCCGCATAAGCCTGCACCAGCTCCAGCGTATTGACCTCATTGGTCGAGATCGGCGTTCCGGGGTCAGCACCCCAAGCACGGCTGTCAAACAGTTCCGCGCCTAGCCTCCATCCGTCAGCCTGATATTCCGCCAGCAGCTGCGTCCGAATATTCGTCAGCGAATCTTCAGCATCGAAACCTGCACGCGCTTGCCCGTAGATGATTTCATGACGCAGGCGAACACTGCCGCTCAACCGGAAAGCCGACCCTGCCCCTTCAGCGGCCGCCCAACCGGTTCCGTTCCAGCACAGGGCTATACAACCCAGGGCAAACCGACTTAACGATACATATGTTTTCATCATGGTGGGTGGTGATATACATGTATCTTGCCGCCTTCAAGCATTGAACTGGGCCTTGGGTTCCAATCTGCTCTCCCCTTGCGATCCAGCGCCCCAAGGGCTTGGCTGATCCTCCGCAGCGCCCGCGCCGCTGAGGCGGGTCAGGAGAAATTGCCCGAACTGCCATTCGCCAAGGCCGGAGTCCGCGTTGATGTGGCCCGCCTGTCCCGCATCAGCGAAGCGGCTGCCCCAGAACCGCGCCAACTGCCGCGCCCGCTCGAACCGGATATAGGGATCATCGCGGCTCGCCACGACGATCGATGGGAAAGGGAGCAGCGCCTTGGGCGAGGGCGCAAAGCTCAGCAATCGGGAATCGATGCCGCCCACATCGACCTCGGGCGGTGCGACCAGCAGCGACCCCGCTATCTTGTGGCTCCATTCCCGGCATTCCAGCGCCGCCCACCAGGCGACCGCATGGGACCCCAGGCTGTGCGCCGCCAGGATCACCGGCCCCTTCACCCGCGCGATCGCTTCATTGAGGTTGCTGACCCAGCTATTGCGATGCGGCCGGTTCCAACTGCCCAATTCGACGCGGCGGCAGTTGGGCAGTTCGGTTTCCCAAATCGTCTGCCAATGCCCGGGCCCGCTGTTCAGCAGGCCGGGAATGGTCAGGATGGTGGGGCATGGTTGCGGTAGGGTGGCTTGCGTGAGCATTATGAAGTCTATCCTGCGGAACTTCATCATATCTCTACTATATCAGTTGAGATGCCGAGCGACTAAAGCTATCAGCCGCTCAAGTGAGACTTGCTGCGCGCCCTTCGACCCGGTTTCAGCATCCATCGCCTCGACGGCGGGGTAGGTCAGATCGCGATCAGCGCATAGGGCCGGTCAAATTTCTCCGACACCACGAACTGCGCGCAATTGTACACCGGCACCCCGCGCGGCGTCCGTCCCTCGAACGCGCCGCGATGGGCATGTCCATGCACGGCAAAGCGCACATTGTCGAACCGGTCGATCGCCTCCGCCAAGCGGGACGAACCCAGAAAGGGAAAGATTTCCGGCGGCTCGCCTTCGACCGTATCGACCACCGGGGCATAATGCAGCACTGCGACGCAGCGGTCGGTTCGAAGCGAGCGCAACGCATTTTCCAGCTTGCGCGCTTCGTTGATCGCTTCCTCGACGAAAGTCTTAATGCCCTTCTCGCCAAATGCGCCCAGCTCCCCCCGGCCGAAACCGCCGACAAAGCCCTTCACCCCGGCAAAGCCGACGCCCTTTATCTCCACCGCCTGGTCATCGAGCACCGTGACGCCTGCGCCATGCAGGATGCGCGAGACCTCCTCGGGCTGGCCGCATTCATAATCATGATTGCCAAGCACCGCGACGATCGGGATGGAGCAGGCGCGCAGATCCTCGGCCAAAATCTCTGCCTCGCGCGTCTTGCCGAAATTGGTGAGGTCCCCGCACAGCGCCAATATGTCCGCCTTTTCCGAAATCTCCTCGAACATCGCACGGTAACGATGTTCGGACGTGTCTGTGACATGAAGGTCGCCGATCGCCGCAAGCGTCAGCCCCTCATTCCGTGCGGGATCATTTGTTCCGGTCATGGCTCTCCTCAAGACCCTTGCCGACCACATCGGCGAAGCCCCATTCGGTGATGTCGATCAGATAGTCGCGCGGGGACAACAGCCGCCCCCGGCACACCCGGATATTGGGCACCGGCAGTTCCGCCCGTGTCTGCAGGCGGCCCAGCAGCTCCTCGAACAGCCACAAGGGGACGCAATGCCGTTCGGTCGGGTAGATGAATCGAAAGTTGAGCAGGTGAATGAGCAGCAATTCCCAATGCAGCTCCATGGAATCGAGCAGCCATTGCCAGTTGATCCGCTCATGCTGTTTCAGGATCATGTGGACGACATCGGCGCCGTCATAGCGATAGCGGTCCTGGATAAAGATCTTGGACAGGATGAATTCAGTGGGCGGGGTGATCCTAACCTCTATGCCATAAACCTCGGCATAAGCGGCATCGCGGAACCATTCCTCGGTCACCGGCACGCTGGCCGATGAGATGTTATAGATCACGTCGAAGAAGTTCTTGTCCTTCCAGACCTTCCCGATCCACCGCTCATCCTCAAACTCGACCGCATGTCCAAGATGCTTGAAATAAGAAAGGATGCGCGGCGCGTCGCCGGCCTTGCAGAAGACATCGAGATCCTTCGTCGGCCGCACGATCCCGGTATGGCATCCCAGCGCATAGGTGCCCGACAGCATGAATGGGATACCGGACTCCACCAGATGCTGGAGGCTCTCGGTATAGAAAGCCACCGAATCCGGCGGCGGGTCGAAGATCGCTGGGTCGGCTGTCATTTCAGACTGCAACGGGCGAAGGTGGCGAGTGTTCCGCTGCGTCTGCTACCTCTTCCGCCTTGATATCTTGTCCGCTGCCGTCACCCCGGGCTGGACCCGGGGTTCCGCTTGTTTAAAATGAACGCCGATGGTGAAAGCAAGTGAGACCCCGGATCAAGTCCGGGGTGACGAGGAAAGCACTGTCTCCCGCCCCTTTATGAAACCCCCGGCACCCCAAGCACCCGCGCCTCATCCCGCAACCGCCCGGCCTGCCCCGGATTGGCCTTCCGCGCCGCCTCGAAGGCCGCTTGCGCTTTCGCCGTCTCGCCCAGCGTCATCCGGCTGCGCATCAACATGATCCATCCGTCGATATTGCCGGGATTGGCCTTCAGCTTGCCCTCCAGCCCCGACACCATGTTTTCGATCATCGCATCCTGCTGACCCTTGGGAAGCTGCGCCGCCGCCTGCATCTGCTCCCGGCTAGGCCCAGGAATTGCCGCCGTCGCCACCGATCCGATGGGCGGATGCGGCGCGGCCTGTTTTACCGCCGCCAGCCTATCCTTGACCTCAACCCCATTGATCTTGCCCACCTGCTCGATGGTCCGGCGCAAATCCGCTTCCCATGGCGCGCCGGGCGGCGTGTCGGCCAGCAGCGCCAGCCAGTCGCGGATCGCGCCTTCATGATCCTTCGCCAGGTCCTTGCGCACCGCCTGGAAGTAGCGCGCGCGCGGTTCCTTGGGATCGAGCTTCACCGCTTTTTGGAACGCATCCGCCGCCTCCTTGGGCATGGGATCGCGCTCGCTCGCCATCACCACCGCTTCACCCAGCGATGACCAGAAGGTCGCATTATCCGGCGCCAGCTTCACCGCCCGCCGGTACGCCCGCGCGGCATCGGCATGCCGTCCGCTCTCGAAATAGGCCCAGCCCAGCATCTGCCAGCCTTCCGCGTCATTGGGAGTGGCGCCCACCCTGTCCTGCAAGCCGCGAATGACGCTCTCCGGATCGGACGGCTGCTGCCCGGCCGCTGCGAAAGGCGCGGACGCCGCGCTTTCCTTCTCCTGCGGCCTGTCGCGCCGCACGCTATAGCCCACCGACACGAGCGCCAGCCCGGCCGCCCCAATAAGAGCCATGCGCCCCACGCTCAGCTTCGTCACTTACTCACCCCCGCAAATCACCAACTGCTCTCTAGCGTCACGCGATGGAATTGATAGAGTGCCCAAAGGCTTGATCCGCGCATCATAAACCGGCAGGGGCATTTGCCGGGGCTGCGGGTGATCTCGCAAGAGGGGGGTATCAAGTGACTGACCGCGTGCGTATCGCGATCGTCGGGTCGGGACCGGCGGGGATGAGCGCGGCCGCGCGCGCGGCGCAGCTGGGCCTGTCGCATCTTCTGATCGAAAAGACGGACCATCTGTCCGACACGATCTTCAAATATCAGAAGGGCAAGCATGTGATGGCGACGCCCAGCCAGCTCGTGCTTCGTTCCGATTTCGATTTCGAAGCTGGCAAGCGCGAGGCGATCCTGGGCCGCTGGAACGAGCAAGCCGCGGCGCAAGGCATCAACGTCGCCTATAATGCCGAGGTGAAGGCGATCACCGGCACCGGCGATCCCATCCCCGGCAGCGTCCAGAAGATCGTCGAACGCAAGCGCGACGGCACTACCGCGACCACGGAAATCCAGCGCCTCGCCCCGCCCTACCGCCTGACACTGACCGGGGGCCGCGAAGTCATCGCCGACGCTGTCATCATGGCAATCGGCACGCAGGGAAATCCCAACCTGATGCGCGTTCCCGGTGCGGACCTGCCTCATGTCCAATATCAGCTGGATGATCCCGCAGAATATAATGACGAACATATCTTCGTCGTCGGCACGGGTGACGCAGGCATCGAAAACGCCATGGGCCTCGCCGCCGATGAGGCGCAGGGGAACAGCGTCACCATCCTCAACCGCTCGACCGAATTCGCCAGCGCCAAGCCCGCCAACGTCAAGGCGCTGATGGCCGCTACCGAGGCGGGCCGCCTCTCCATCATGACCGAAAGCACCACGGCGAAGATCGAGCCGGGCTTCATCACCCTCGACAGCCGCGATGGCGAGGTGAAAATGAAGTGCGACCGCATCATCGCCCGCATGGGCTCTGCCCCGCCGCGCGCCTTCGTCGAAAGCTGCGGCATCGAATTCACGAGCAGCGATCGTCTGGCCTTCCCCAAGCTCTCACCGATGTTCGAAAGCACCGCGCCCGGCATCTTCGTCATCGGCGCGCTGGCGGGTTATCCGCTGATCAAGCACTGCATGAACCAGGGCTATGACGTCGTTGAGTTCATCAACGGCAATGAAGAGCTGAAGCCCGCCGACGAACCCATCCTCGCCGCCAAATTCGCCGCGTTACCGGGCAAGAAGAGCGTCGCGGAATGGCTCGAATATCTCCGCACCAACGTTGCGATCCTGGAAGGGCTGTCTCCTCTTCAGATGCGCGAGTTCATGCTCGACAGCGAAGTCCGCGCCTATCGTGCTGGCGAGGTGATTTTCGAAAAGCACGACCCCGGCTCCTCGCTGTTCGGTATCGCTGATGGCCAAGCGTCGGTCGAAGTCGCCTCCGAAACCCACGTCGCCATCGACCAGGGCTCGATTTTTGGCGAGGTCGGCCTCATCTCGGGCCGCCGCCGCGGCTCGACCGTGCGGGCGGGCACGGACTCGATCATGGTGGAAGTGTCGCGCACCGCGGCGCTGAAGCTCATGTCCTCGAACCCGCCCGCCAAGCGCGCCATCACCCGCATCTCGACCGAGCGGCAGCTGCTCCAGCTATTCGGCGCGGGCCTGACCCCGGCTGACCTCGCCGAAGTGCTCGACAGCGCCGAAATCAAGACCGTGAAGGCAGGCGAAGCGATCCTCACCGAAGGCGATCTCGGCAGCGACATCTATGTCATCCGCGTCGGCTCCATGATCGTGGAGAAGAAGATCGGCGGGAAAAACGTCTTCCTCTCCTACCTCCCTGCCGGTTCCTATGTGGGCGAAATGGCGCTGATCGCTGGCGGCCCGCGCACCGCCACGGTCAAAGCGACCGTCAAATCCGAAGTCATCAAATTGAATGGCGACGCCTTCGCCCGCCTGATGGCCGCCAAGCCTGCCTTGCTCGAACGCGCGCGCCGAGACATGGCCGCGCGGCAGGACGTCAACGCCTTCATCGAAAGCCGCAAAGACAGCTTCTCGACTGTCGTCGACATGTATAGCGAGACGGCCAAATTCCTCGTCGACAACGGCATCGGTGAAGCCACTGACGTTCTCCTCATCGATGAACATCTCTGCGTCGGTTGCGACAATTGTGAGAAGGCGTGCGCTGACAGCCATGAAGGGCTTTCCCGCCTCGATCGCGAAGCCGGACGCACCTACGCCCATCTCCATGTGCCAACCAGCTGCCGCCATTGCGAGCATCCGCACTGCATGGCCGACTGCCCGCCCAACGCTATCCATCGCGGCCCGGACGGCGAAGTCTTCATCGACGACACCTGCATCGGCTGCGGCAATTGCCAGCGCAACTGCCCCTATGGCGTGATTCGCATGGACAGCGTCCCGCCGAAGAAGCCAGGCCTCTTGAGCTGGATGTTCTTCGGCGCTGGCCCCGGCCCCGGCGAACCTTCCAAAAAGTGGAGCTACAAACACGCCAAGCCCGGCGTCGAAAAGCCGAAAAAAGCCATCAAATGCGATATGTGCTCCGGCATTGACGGCGGCCCCGCCTGCGTGCGCGCCTGCCCGACCGGTGCGGCCATCCGCGTCTCGCCCGAGGATTTCCTCACCGTCGCCCGCCTCGATGGGCAAGCCAGCTGATGGCCACGCGCGCAACCGCAACCCGCCGTGTGAAAGGCGAGGTGCTGCATGACGGCTTCCTGCGCCACGCCAATTTCCGCTGGCTGAAGATCGCGACCGTCATCTGCATCCTCGCCATCGCCAGTTATTTGCTGATCGATGTGACCCCACGACATAATGGCGGCAGTTGGTACGGCTACACCATGGGCACGATCGGCGTCGGGCTAATCCTCTGGCTCACCCTGCTTGGCCTGCGCAAACGCGCCATGACGCGCGGCCGCTGGTCCTTGAAGGCATGGACCAGCGCCCATGTCTATCTCGGCCTCAGCCTCATTGTCATCGGCACGTTGCACACCGGATTCCAGCTCGGATGGAACGTCCACACGCTTGCCTATGTATTGATGATGCTGGTCATCCTCTCGGGCCTCTTCGGCATCATCGTCTATGCGACGCTCCCCACCGCGCTCAGCAACAACCGCGCGGAAATGACGCAGGTGCAGATGCTCGAGGCCATCCGCTCCATCGACCGGCAGTTGCACGACGCCGCCCAGCCCCTGCCCCACAAGGAGGCGGCGCTCGTGCGCCAGTCACTGGACGATGATCCATTCGGCGGCAGCCTGATCGCCCGCCTCTCGGGCCGCCACCCCCGCTGCGCCACCGCGAAAGCCCACGCCTCCCTGCGCTACTGGACCGCCGACCACCCCGACACTGGCAAGGAGCCCTTGGAAAAGATCGACGCCCTGCTCGAACGCAAGCAGGCCATGCTCGCACGCCTCCGCCGCCACCTGAAATTGAAGGCGCTGCTGGAAATCTGGCTCTACGTCCATGTGCCCGCCACCTTCGCCCTGCTCGCCGCGCTCACCGCGCATATCGTCAGCGTCTTTTTCTACTGGTGAGCGCGACCATGAACTTCATAGTCCGCCAGATCAGCCTCACCGCAGACGGCCGCGAGATCGTCCGCACCGCCACGCTCGCCAAGCCCCAGCTATCGCTCGGCCGCGCGGCCGCGAATGACATACACCTGCCCGATCTCGCGCTGGAGCCAGACCACGCCCGCATCGAGCAGATCGACGGCCGCACGATCCGCGTCCGCGCGACCGGCGCGCTCGGCTTTGATCTCGAAGGCCGCACGACCCGCTCCGCCGAGATCGACACCAGCAAAGGCGCTGAACTGCGCTTCGGCGGTCATCGCGTCACCGTTGGGCAGGAGGATGGCGCAACCATCCTTTCGATCCGCCGCGTTGATGCCGTGTCCGAAGCCTCGGAGGAAAAGGAGGAGGCCAAAGTCTTCTCGCTCGCGCGGCACCTCCCGCCCAAGCGCCTGACCGCCTGGGGCATGGTGCTGGCGATCCTGATCGGCTTCCTCGCCATCCCGATCTACAGCTACGCCACCCGCGCCGCCGCCGACACGCGCAACATCTATAGCGTCAAAGGCGACGGCGCATGGTCCTCCGGCCCCTTGAGCCAGGCCCACCACGCGCTCGAAGGCAAATGCGAGACCTGCCACCAAAAGGCGTTCGTCTCTGTCCGCGATTCCGCCTGCCAGACCTGCCACAAGCCGGTCCATGACCACGCCCCCGCCGCGCGCATCGCCATGGCCCGCGCCGAGCCCGGCATTGGCGGAAAGCTCCTCGCCAGCGTCGCCGCCACCTTCGGCAAGCCCCCGGAAGGCGCCTGCGTCGATTGTCACCGCGAACATGAAGGCGCAGGCCCCATGCAGCCCACGCCCCAGGCTTTCTGCACCGACTGCCACGGCACGCTGAAAGATCGCCTGAAGGATACAAAGCTCGCCAACGCGAGTGACTTCGGCACCGCCCACCCGCAATTTTCCGCCCTCGTCCAATATAATCCGGGCAAGCATCCCAGCTTCACCCGGGCCAGCCTGGACGCCAGGCCCTCGGACGACAGCGGCCTCAAATTCCCCCACGACATCCATCTCTCGAAGACCGGCGGCGTCGCCCGCATGGCGCGGTCACTGAAGGCTCAGAATGGTTATGGCGACGCCCTCGCCTGCAAGGATTGCCACCGTCCCACCGCCGACGGCGTGCGCTTCCTGCCGGTCGACATGGAGCGCGACTGCCAGTCCTGCCACAGCCTCGCCTTCGAAACGATCGGCGGCACTGTCCGCACCCTGCGCCACGGCCAGCCCGAGCAGGTGGTCGCGGACCTGCGCGCCTATTACCGCTCCACTGGCCCCGCCCAGCCCATCGCGCTCGGCGGCATGGCCCGCCGCCGCCCCGGCG
This sequence comes from Sphingobium tyrosinilyticum, assembly GCF_042654265.1. Lineage (NCBI taxonomy): Bacteria > Pseudomonadati > Pseudomonadota > Alphaproteobacteria > Sphingomonadales > Sphingobiaceae > Sphingobium > Sphingobium tyrosinilyticum. The sequence goes on from NZ_JBHSFZ010000021.1 coordinate 17,154, forward strand.
ACTATGCACAGGGCCGCCTTTATCACGCCTATTTCGGCGCAGCAGCCGCGCGTCCCTCCCGCGCCGACGACGCGATCCGCGCTGTCTTCTCGAAGGGCGGCGCCTGCTACGACTGCCACACTGTCACGAGCGGCGCTGGCGGCTGGCACGTCACCCCCGTAAACCAGCCGATGCGCTACATGATGACAGGCTGGTTCGATCATAAGGCGCACAGCACCGAGAGCTGCGAAAGCTGCCACGCCGCGCCCAAGTCGCACGACGCCAAGCAACTACTGCTGCCAGGCATCGACAGCTGCCGCACCTGTCATGGTGGCGAAAAGTCGAAGGCGGATGTGCCGTCCAGCTGCGCCATGTGCCACAGCTATCATATCGGCGACGGCGCTCCATGGACGCCCGCCGATCAAACCATCAGACGAGAGCAGGCGGACAGGCCGCGCCGGATCGGCCGCGACAGTTGAAGGGGGAAAAAGGACCATGCTGATCGCACAGGTCACGGACATTCATCTCGGCTTCGACCCCGGCAATCCCGCCGAACTAAACCGGCAGCGGCTCGACCAGGTCCTTGGCGCGCTGATCGACGGCCCCAACCGCCCTGACCTGCTGCTCGCCACCGGCGACCTGACCGACCATGGCGACCTTGAAAGCTACCGCGCGCTGGCGGAGGCATTCGCCCAATGCCCCTTCCCCGTCTGGCCATGTATGGGCAATCATGACGACCGGGACAATTTCGCCGCGATCTTTCCGCACGTGCCGCAAGAGGGCGGCTTCGTCCACTATGTCGTCCCATTGGACCACCGCCGGATCATAATCCTCGACACGCTGGAAACCGGCCGCCACGGCGGCGCCTTCTGCGACGCGCGCGCGGCATGGCTGGCCGCTCGGCTCGATGAGGATGCAGAGACGCCCACCCTCATCGTCATGCACCATCCCCCCGTAGAGGTGGGCATCGACTGGATGAACACGCACCCGGAGGAACCCTGGGTCCAGCGCTTCTCTGCCGTGATCGCTGACCGGCCCAACATCACCGCCCTGGTCTGCGGCCATCTCCATCGCACCATCACCGCGCCGTGGATGGGTATGGCGGTGGCCATCTGCTCTTCGACAGCGCCGCAACTCGCCCTAGACCTGCGCCCGATGGACCCCGATACGCCCGACAACCGCCCCATGATCATAGCGGACGCCCCCGCCTATGCCCTGCACCGCTGGACCGATGCGGGCCTCGTCACGCATTTCGAAACGGCTGGGGATCATACCACTCTGGCGAAATTCGATGCAGCGATGCAGCCGCTCGTGCGGATGCTGATGGACGAACGGCCCGCCTGAACTGACCTCTGCATGCCTAAAGGTCGCGCCTCCTAAACGGCCCCGCCTGCGACCGGCGCCCGTCCACTTACTTTGCCGCCATGTCGTCCAGCGCGGCGTTCAATCGCTGCATATCGGCGCGCGACAATGCTTCGCCCAGCGCGAGTTTTTCGCGCGCGATATTAAGCAGTGCTTCCAATCTTTGCAGCCTGACCAACCCGCCTGCCGATGCGGTCGATGCCGTGGCCGTCAACTCCGTTGGTCTAGCGTTCATCATTTGCTCCATTCTGATCTGCAGCGGCTAAGGTCCGCGAGGGCTCGGGCGTCAATGGGTCAGCCAAACTGCCAGTCCCGCCCCTGCAAGCAAAAGAAGCAAGCCGTTCACGATGACCGCCCCCCAAAGTGTGTCATCGCGAAACAGATCGGCAGTTAATCGCAACCTGCTGAGCTTTGCCGGACGGCCGGTCGTCGCTGAGGGGCCGTCGCCCGCCACTGCGCCGCCCTCATTTTCCCAAGCGCCGACTGCTCTTTCCAGTCGCCGCTCCCGCGCGAAGGAATCTGCGCAAAATGTTCGCTCTCGCGCGGCGCCCAGGGCAAGTGTCTGCCGCTCGACATTGGCATGCAAATCGCGCTGTCGAAGTGATGAAGATGATGATGATGATGATGAATTGGGTGAGACGGACATGTCGCTCTCCTCGCCAAACGGGAGCACAAGCCTCTCTCAGTCACGGCATGTCTGGAAAAATTCAGCCGGGATAGGTCAATATACCATAGGCCCTTTCGGCGGCCTAATGGACTCTTCGGCTCAATGCGCGGGGAATATGTCTGTCAGATGGGCTGGGGCCGTATATGGTCGAGCAGCGCGCCGCCTAGCTCGTCCGCGCTTTCGCTCCCGAAACATGATAGGTTCGCCATACCGCGGCGCCAGCATCTTGCGAGCGCTGCAGGAGGCCGCCCATGGCTCGAAATGACAATGATCTGTCCGCGCTCGATGCCATCATCATGATCGTGCTGATTGGCCTCACCATGGGTGTAGGCTGGATGCTGTGGGGCTGGCTCTTCACACCATAGCCCTCACGGGCCGCCCACCCCGGCTCAGCGCAGCAACGGCGGCCGCCACGCCTTCATGTCCACATCATCGCTGACCTTGTAAGGCACGCCCTTGGCGTTCAGGAACAGCCGCTCCATTTCCGGCCGCGTGAAGGGCCGCGATCCGATCCGTCCGAACACCGCCATCTGCCCACCCGTCTCGTCCACCGCCCGGTCGCGGTCCAGCCCCTTGGACAGCGCCAGCGCAGGTGAGGGCGTGCGCGCCCAGGCGATCAGCTCGGGCTTGGGCGCGGGGGAGAAGCCATAGAAATTGGGCTGGCTCGCGGGACTGGTGAGCTGGATCACCTTCATGCCGTTCCGCCCATCCGCGACATAGGCGAAGAGCGAGGCGTTGGTCGTGCCGACCATCACATCCTCCACATCCGTCATCTGCCCGCCAAACGTCTCCTTCGCATAGACGCTCGGCCGCAGCGGATTGGTGATGTTGATGATCGCGAGGCCCTCCGTCTTGGCCGCGACATAGGCATAGGTGCGCGCCAGATAGATGCGCCGCGCATCGGCCAGCGGCACGGTCGCCGAAGGCACTGCCACCGGGTCGGTCAGCCGCGTCACATCGAACAGCTTCAGGCCCTCCGCATCCGTCACCCACAGGTAACGGAACTGGATCGCACTCGCCCGCGCGTCCTTCATGGGCCGCACCGCCGCCAGCTTGGGATGCACCGGATCGGCCAGGTCCACCACCACCAGCCCCACATCAGCGGTGATATAGGCGATCTGCCCCGCCAGCTGGATATGCCGCGCTCCCTTCAGCACGCCATCGGGGTTCCAGGTCACCGCGCGCTTGAGGAAATTGTTGCGGAATTCGCCATCGGCCATGGTCTCGATATTGACCATGATCAGCCCCTCGACGCTGTCCGTCACCGCCGCATAGCTGTAGATCGGCAGGAACGGCTGCTCCTGGTTGATCGCGCGCAATTCCTTCGTGTTACGCAGCGGATTGACCGGCTGATTGGTGGCTAGCGCCATGCAGGTCGCATTCTTTGACGCCACGCCCGCATTATGGCCGAGTTTCGAGAAAGGCCCGCTCAATATCGGCTCGGAAAAGCCCTTATTGGCGATCGACGCCACGTCATAGACGCGGAAGCCGCCCTTCCCTTCGGCCACGAACATATATTCGCCGCGCAGTTGCAGGCAGCCGACGCGGCCCGCCGTGCCCTTTACGACATTGCGGAACTCCTCGACCGGCCGGGTTTCGCCCGACGCCTTCTTGTCAAAGAACTTTCCCCGCACCCAATTTTTCAGCTCGCGCTTGTTCTGCTCGACATGCAGCTTCCAATAATCGGGATAGGCATATTTCTGAAGGTAACTGCCGATCACCGCCTGCGGCTCGTCCCATTCGGTGACGCGGATCGCCTCGAACCCGCCTTCAAGCCCCGTCCAGGCGTTCAGCCCCACAAAATTCACATAATTGGTGCCGAGCAACAACAGCTGCGACATGATCGCATTATTGTCGTCTTTCGCCGACAGGTGGCAGTCCGAACAGGTCTTCGTCTCCGTTTTCCGCACCGTATGCGGGAAATGCGGCGCGAAGGCCTGGGACGAAAAGCCGATCCCGGAAATTGGCGGCTGCTGGATATAGATGCGCTCGCGATTGATGTTCGTGGACGACAGCACAAGCGCGGACGTCGACCGCACCGGAGCGGTTTCATTCCCCTTGGTCGTCATATGCTTGCCAAGCTGGAACATCTCGTCCCGCGCGACCTGCGGATTATAGGTCGCGAAGTTGCGCGTCTCCTCTCCGTCGAAATGGTGGAGCGTGGTCTTCCAGTTCGCCTCGATCGGCAGGTGACAGCCACCGCAGCTGGTCGTCCAGCTCAGATGGCAGGTGAAGCAGGCCATATTGTCGTCGCCATGCGCGCGGTCTTCCTTCGCGACTCCGGGGCCAAAGGCGAAGCTGCCATCTTCCGCGCCCGACCGGCTCATCAGCTTGGCGCGCGCCGCCTTGGCGTTGAAGTGCGGATTGGCCGGATCGACGCTGTCCTTGACGAGGCTGACCTCCCACTCAAGGCTGGGATCGACGATCGACCGCTGGATCAGCTTGCGCTGCCCGCTCGCGTCATAGAACCACTCGAACCGCCGCTTGCCATCAGGATTGCGCAGCAGCGCGAGGTTTGTGCCCTTGGGCGGAGCCGCCGGCCCGGAGGTCAGCAGCGTGGGATAAGCATCCGCCGTGCCATGGCAATCCTTGCACCCGATCTCGATCGCGTTCGCCACCTCGCCATAGATGAAGCCGTTGCCATGGCTGTCCTGCGCAAAGTGGCAATCCGCGCATTGCAGGCCCTTCTCCGCATGAATGTCCATCATATGGACGGTCTTGCCAGGGTTCACACCGGGTTGGACGAACTTGCCCTCGCCGTTTTTCCGCCATTTCTCCGGATCATCGTTCGACACGATCTTGCCGTCCGCGTCGAGCAGATTGCCCTCCCGATCGCGCTTGAACACGCCCCGGAAGTTCCAGCCATGGCCATGATAGTCGGCGAACTGCGTATCCTTCGCCTTGTCATTCAGGTCATAGACGTTGCGCAGGAAATCGAGGTCCGACCATTTGCCCTTCGGCCCCGCCCCTTCCGGATTGCGCTCCAGCGTCTGATGCACTTCGGCGGCGGTCGGATATTTCTGCTTCGCCGGCCACATCAACGGAGCGTCGGACTCATAGTCCCACATGGTGTAGCCCAAATAGCTGTTCAGGAAGATATTGGGCTGGTGCATGTGGCAATTCATGCACTGCGCCGTAGGGATGGCGCGCGTGAATGTGTGCCGGATCGGGTGCCCGCTTTCCTTGGCCCCTGCGGCCGGAGGGCCGCTTCCCTCGACTAAAGCGACGGGATGATCGGGCTTGACCGTCTCGCCATGCGCACTCTTCAGCGCGCCGTGACCGCCATCCTCATGGGCCAGCTTCCCCGCGATCGTCGGGTCCACCGTCGCCGACTGCCCGTCGCGCCCATATTGCGCATAGATCAGGCTGTGGCGCGGCTCGCGGTCATTGGCATAGACGACATGGCATCCCGAACAGCCCGAATGGCGATAGTCGCCCGGCTGATCATTGGTCCCCATGAACCACATATAGGGGTCGTTGAGGCGGGTTTTGTGCAGGTTCAGCACCGGAATGGCGACGCGAAGGCCCGTCCCCGGCCCCCGGCTCGACTGCTTCAGGTCCGGCCGCCCCGGCTCCTCCAGCCTCTGGATCGATCCGGTGGGATTGGGCAGCCCGATCTCCGCAAACTGCGTCCCAATATTGCGCCCGCCCCGCTCGAACACGCGGAAGATATCGCCCGGCGGCGTCACCTGCCAGTTGGGCAACGGATAGAGTTCGCTAAGCGCCCCGCGCGCCTTCTGCTCCGCCGTCAGCGTGCCCGGCGGCGATCCCGGCGACACGATCTTCGCAGGTCTGCCATCCTTGGTATAAGCCTCGCCGAAGATGTAGTTTTTGAACGGCACGATCCCGTTATTATAGGCTGCCCCGCCCCACAGCATCGCACCCGACGCCATCAGCGATCGCTCGGCCGCCTCGATGGTCTGCATATGGCAGGACCCGCAAGCCTCCCGCGCCACGCGATAATCGCTCGGGTTCACAAAGCGCACGAATTCGGGCGCCTCCCTGTTGAGCAGCGTGTAGGTCCGCTTGGGGTTCGCGGAGGAGGGATAATGCCAGCTTCCCGGATAGCGCGGCAGCACATGCGCCTTGTCCCGCGCCGCCACATAGGCCGCGTCCTCGAACCCATGGCTCGGGTCGCCCCGAACCGTCGCATCGCCGCCATGGCAATCGACGCAGCCCAACATGACTGCCGGAGTTGCATGCATCGACGGCTCGTCGGTTTTGTTATGACAGCTATAGCAACCGTCCGATTTCGCCGCGACCTGTTCCGCCGTCTGGCTCATCGGCGCAGGCGCGGTCTTCGCATAGACGCGCTCGACCGGCTTTTCTGCATCCGACGCATTGAGGATGGCGACAGGCAACGCCAGCGCAGCGAGGATCAGCAGGAAAAGGGCGGAAAGTGCGCGCATCAATAACTCAAGATCAAGTTGCCGAGCACCGAATAATATTCGCGGTTACGCTCGCTATTGGTGAAAAGGTCGCGAAAGCCCGCGCCCGGCAGCAGGGCCGCGCCCGACAGCCGGAACACGATATTTTGGCTCGCATGCGGCCGCCAGATCGCGGCGGTCGACAAATCCCATCCGATCGCCTTGGGAATGCTCCCTTCGTTCCGCAGCGCCTGCAACGTCGCGGTATTTTCAAACCACAGATGGTTCGCATTGGCCGACAGCCGCAGTTCAGGCAGCAGGTCGAAATCCGCCCCCGCCCCCAGCAGCATCGTGCCAGGATTGTTGAAGTTGGACTGGCCCTGCTCCTTGGACGACCGCAGCGAGTTCAGGATGCCGTTCCGGCCGCTGATCCCGATCACGCGCCCGCCGCCCGCAAAGGGGATGGTCTGCCTGATCCAATAGCTTGTATCCGCACCCGCAAAGACCGGATTTTCGAATATCGCATCGAAGCCGTTCTCGCGATCGTCGTAAGGATCGCCATCGCCGCTGGCATAAAGCCCCGACAGCCGGAACCGCATCCAATCCTTGTCGATGCTCGCCTCGGCCACTGCGAAGAACGCCCTGATCTGCGCAGGCCGTGACGTGAAAAAGCTGTTCCGATCCTCGCCCAGCGCCCCATAGAGCGACGCGGTCAGGTTGACCCGCCCAAGCCGCCCATCGGCATTATAACCAAGGTACACAACGTCATAATCCCGCCCGCGCAAGTCGCCCAGCAAAGCGGGCCGCACCGGGAAGCCATTATCGTCAACCTCGATCCGCCCGGCCTCCCGATTCATATTGTAAACGGCAGTGATCTGGCTGGTGAGGCCGGGGATCAGGAAATCCTGCCGGTAGAGATTGGCCAGGAACACCCAATCCCTTCGCGGCGACTGCACCACGCTGTTGAGCCCGCTGTTCGTGTCCTTTTCCAGCCGCCAGAAAGCCGCGAGATTGAACTGGAAGCGGTTATTGTCGCGATTGCCGAACAGGCGGATGCCAAGCTGCTGGTCGTTGAACAGGAAGCCGCGAAAGTCCGACTGGAAAGGCTGGATGCCGACGCGCAGCGACCGGAAATCATAGCGGTCCGACGTGTTCGCCAGGTGATAATCGACGAACAATTCCTGCACGCCCAGAAACTGGTCGGTGCGGTGGCTCGGCTCGGACGGCTCGACGAACAGCACGCGCCGTTCAGGCACATTCACATGATTGATGTTATACGCCAGCGTCAGCCGATACTCGATCTCGGGCGGCTTGAACGCGGTCGATCCCTTGATCAGCGCTACGCCGCCGATGAAGGTCTGGCTCAGCACATAGCTCGCATCCTTGCCGAACACATCGATGCTGCCAGGCCGCTCGGTCGTCTGCACGCCGACGGGAATGGGAAAGGTGCGCGGTTCGATGACCGTGTCGCTCACGGCATTGACGACGAAGAACCAGTCGTCGCCCTTGATAGGCAACCACTTCACCTTCTCCCGGTCGATCGGCCGGTCGCCCTTCAGCGTGTTCTGATTATAGGGGTCGAACCAGCGTTCCTTGACCACGCCAAGGCTCTCGATCAGCCGCCAGCGGTCGGGGATCGGCACTTGATCGACCGGAAAGGCTTCGGGCGGCGGCGCGCGCAGAGCGCCCTTGTTGTCCTGCGTCACCGCCTCGGGCAGCGGCGCTTCATATCCGGGCCGCCGCCGTCCTTCGATCGACTGCTCGTCCGCGCCGACCTCGGGCGCGTTCAAAATCTCTTCCCAATTGTCGGGCGGCGGCGGGGGAACCGGCTCGCCGGGCTGCGCTAGCGCGAACAGCGGCAGGAAGGCGGCAAGCCCCATGGCTATAGCCCCTGACACACATTCTGCGACGCACTGTCGAGGAACGGCGCAAAGGGACAGCTCACATAGCGCAGCCGCACCGATGCGTTGCCAATGTCCACGACAATCTGATCCGACCGGATCGCCGCCGGGGCATTGCCGATACCGCCACTGCGCTGCCCGCCATTATGCGTGCCTAAGAAGCTGATCATATCATCCTGATCAATGCCATCGCCCGACACGCCGATCGCGCCGACCAGCACATTGCCGCGATAGATGGGCACCGATCCCGGAAAGATCTGGATGCCGTTCTGGATGCGGTTGGCCGCGCCGACCCCCGTCACCGCCGAACAGCGCTGCGGCGTGTCGGACGCGCTCGCGCCGGTCACATAGGCCAGATGCGCGGCGAGATCGCCTACCACCAACGCCGACTGCAGGCCGGTCGAAAAGGGATTGAACTGGGCGATCGGGCGGGAGAACGGCCCATTGGGGCGCCCCACCTCGCCATCGGGGAAATAGGGCCGCGACAGATTGCCGTTCGCCCTGTCGCTAAAAGCATTCTTGCCCGTCAGCGCCGTGGGATCGTTGAGGAAGGTCCGCGCTTTCCCCACAAAAGCCGCCAGATCCGCACTGCTGCTCGCCAGCAGGTCCGGCGCGGCATGCGCGCCCGAGAAGAAGGCCGCCGTCCGCGCCTTCTGCAGGCTGACATCCGTGCCGAAGATCGGCGCGTCGGGCGATCGCACGATTCCCAGCGCCGCGCCGCGCGTGTCCACCACGCTGATGGTCACCTGCGCCCGGCTGTCGAGCGGCTGCCGGATCTGCGCCCGCGCCCGGCTCATGATGGCGAAGGCCTCCTCCAGCACCGCCGTCACCTCGGCCGCGCTTAAGGGCTGCGCCACATCCCCCGCATCGGTCGCCGCCCGCACCGGGAAGCGATTATTCCCCGACCCGTCCGTCAGCACGAAGGCGTCACGATTGGAAAATTCCCCCGCCCGCGACGCTCGCACGCCCGAAGCCTCGCTGCCATAGGCGACACCCGCCAGGACCATCGGCGCGGGCTCGCCATAATAGCCGCGCACCGGCACCAGGTTCCCGACGCTGCCGTTGATCGCGGCAAAGCTCACCGCGCCACTCCCCATCAGCCCCGAATAGGCGGCGTCCGAATAGCGCAGCGATGTCCCGTCCACGAAAATGCGGTTCGCGCGGATGCTGTCGGGCGCTTCAAAGCCCAAGGTCCCGGCCAGCGCGATATATTCTTCCGGATCATTGTCCGTATCGGTAACGTTAGGATCGGAACCATAGACCCCATCCGCCATCACGCCGATGCCGCCCACCACGACGCCATTTTTGTAAAGCGGAAAGCCGCCCGGATCGGCCGCCAGCCCGAGCGGCGATCGCTTCGGCCCGATCATCGCCTGCGCGCCTGACGACATGAAGCGCGCCGACAGGTCCGAACAGGGCAGCTGGCTGAACTGCACCCCGAACAGCGGCCCGCTTTCGAGGCCCACCGTATTGGGGGCGGGCGGAAAATGCGCCTGCACGATCATGCTTGCCGTGCGCGTCGAAAAGGCGTTGCCGCCACTCGACAGATAGGCGCCGGTAATAGCCTTGGAAATCGCGCCCGCTTCGGCCGGGACGGTCAAATTCTGCGCGTCGATATTCTGGCCATTCGGCGCGGCGCTGGTCGTCGCGCTGGCCCGCGCGCCATTCATCCGGAACACGGCCAGCACATTGCCGACCCGGTCGGTGACGGCGATCACCGCAGGCAGGCTGCGCGCCTGCGCCTCCGCCACGGCATGGCCGACGACGCTCTCGACATCAGCGACGCTCAACGCCTCCTGCGCCGGATCGGCATAGAGCCGGGTCGCCGTGGGTGCCGGCGTCGGCGTAGGACTTCCCCCGCTCCCACCGCTTCCACCGCCCCCGCCCCCGCCGCACGACGACAGCATCAGCGCCGACAGAGCCGCAAACGCGCTAAGCCTGCGCCTCAATGCTCTCATCGTAGAACCCCAGCGCCGCGAAGCGCGCTACCCGAAACCCCACCGGGTTGCCGCCCGGCTCCCCGATCTGCTGCGTTATGACCGCGGAAGTCGGGCCGAACCTTCGCCGCCGCGCAGATGGCGACGCCATCCCGCACTTTCGGGCGCAGGACCACATGATCTGCGCCAGCGCCCCTCAGCAGCCTGACCAACCCATGCCGCTCAGCCCTCACCGCAACGCTCCAATGCTGCGCGCGGCGCTGCCCAGCGCCGACCGGAAAGCGGCGGGTTGGTAGCCGTTCGGTTCCTTCACCGCCGCATAGGCGCGATTGACGTCCGACCGGATGCCCGCCGCCGCGCCGACGGTCACCTGGCCCGACTTCACCATGCTGTTAAGCAGCGTGTCGACCGCCATCACCGCCTGCACCGATCCTTCATAATCGGTGAAGCGGGGGGCAATCGCTCCGCCCGCAATCTGCTGCACGATGGCGAAGGCCATGTCGCCTTTCATGCCCCCGCCCGCAAAAGCGTCGCCCAGCGCCCGCGCGCTCGCCGCCAGCTTGCCCGCAGCCGCCACCGCCGCCCGCCGATCCGTCGCGATCGCCGCATGGAAGGCGCGGCTGTCCGCATCGAACCGCCCCTCCAGGCCCGGCGCGGCCACCCGCGCAGCCGCCGACAGCAGGATCATATTCTCGTCATTGAAGGGCGGCATCCCCGCCGGGATCGGGCGTCCGGGGTTCGCCTCCCACGTCTTGCTCCGCTCCGCTTGGTCATAGATGCGGCGATGGCAGCTCTGGCAATCGAAGAAGTAGAATTCCGGGAAAGCGCCCTCGCTCCCCTTCGACGATGCGTAAAGCGTCAGCGCGCGTTCCACCGCCATCGCCTGCCCCACCGCCCAGAATTTCAGGCTGTCCGTCCGCCCCTTGCGCCGCGCATAGTCCGCATCCTCGTCATGATGCGCCTGCATCGAGGAAAAAAGGTCCAGCTCGAACGAAACGCGCGGATGCCCCGCCGCCATCATCCGATGGTCCACGAACTGCCCCGCCCGATGGCTGCCGAAATGGCAATCCAGACAGACAGAGGCGCGCGCCTGCGGCTTCTCCAGCGGTATCATCCCCGCCGCAATATTTCCCGCATGGCTCGCCCCCACCGCATAGTGGCCCGCAATCCAGCCACCCGCCGCGCCATGGCATGCCTCGCACCCCACGCCGTCGCTCGCCAGAAAACGCGAGCCCCGCGCCGCCGCCGGAGTAGAATGGCACCCCAGGCACGCGGGCGCTGCCGTGGGATCGCCCAGCCCCAGCGTCGCCGCGATCTGTCGCCCGCGCGCGCCACCAAGCACCGCAAAGGCGCGGCTATGTGCGCCGCCGGGCGTTGAAGGCTCCTGCCAGCGCATCAGCTCGTCCTGGCGCACGACCTTGCCGTCGCCTTCCATCCGGCCGTGACAAGTCGATCCCGCGCAGGAAGCGACGCCCACGAACCCGCGCCCTCCAGACGCATCCGCCGCGCGCAGGCCGCTTTCCGACAGGCCGCCCAGCAGCAACAGCACGAGCAGCATCGCCGCCGCCAGCATCACGCCGGCCGCCCGCTTGCCCATCCTGTCGCCTGTTACGTCCCCCATCTACACGCCCCCCTGCGCGCGACGCTCTTGCCGCGTCCGCCGCGCCCTTTCAATCCGTTTCTGCCCCTTTTTCCGCTTATTGCGCCGCGCAGGCTTCCTCCCCGGGACCGCCGCACGGCCGGTCCCAAAGATCCTCATTGCCCGCGCCCGTCACCGGCTCGTCGATCAGCGGCGGAAAGCCCTGCGTCACCACATCGCGCAGCTGGATCAGCGTCAGCGGGAAGATCCGCGTCACCGACACCGCCGGGTCCAGCAACCCATCGATCGTGTCCCGGCTATCGACGCTGATCCCGGTGCAGGACGCGCCATTGCCGATGAAGCAGCCGTTGATCTTCGACCCCGCGGCATAGCGCCCGTCGATCGCCACCAGCGGGATCGTGTCCAGCCCCGTGGCAAACAGCCCGGCGCTTGTCGCCAGCCGCCCGTTGATCGCGATCTGCGGCCGCCCGCTTCCGGCGATGATGGTCAGGCTGTTGGCCGTAAAGCCGCGCCGCGCCGCAAAGTCGGTCGAAAGCCCGCTATTCTGGATATAGACGCCATCGCTCGCCTGCAGCCGGATCGCCCCCGCCCGCAACATCCCCGCGTCCTGCGCCAGCCCGTCATTCTGCGCCAACCGCAACTCACGCGCGCCCAGCGATCCCGCCGCCTCAACGTCAGCGATCGCGGCCAGCGTCGCGGCATAGATGGACGGCGCGTCGATGCTCAACACCCCGCCCAGCCCGCCATTACTGTCGCTGATGTCGATCGATCCCTGTCCTGCGATCACCTGCACCGCCTGGCCAGCCGACAGCGCCAGCCCGCCCTGCCCGCTCCGCCCGGTCAGCGCCACCGCGCCCTGCACGCGCAGCAACCCCGGCGAAGCAATGCTCAGCACACCGCCGCTTGCCAGCACGCCGCTGCCGATCGTTAGGTCGCGGACGATGACATCGCCCGCCGCATCGATTGCGATATCGCCAGCCGACACCAGGCCCAGCTCCGCCGCCGACAGGCTGTAGCCCGCCGTCGCATCGCCGCCGCCGATCGCCGCGCCGCCCAGCGCGGTGAAGCGCAGCAGCCCCGCCGCATCGACCCGCCCGTTCGCGCCGATGACGATATCGCTCGACCCGATCGTCACCGCCTGCCCGCTGATCTGGCCCGCCACCGTCGCCACGCCCGCCGCGTTCAGCAGCACATTGCCGCCCGCCAGCGCATCGGCGATCGTCACCGCGCCGCTCGACCCCAGGCTGATGTTGCGGCCAAAGGCCGAAATCGGCCCCTGCGCGACGATATCGCCGACCAGCAGGTCACCCGCGCCCGCATCCAGCAGCGCCGCGCCGCCCGAACCCAGCCGCTGCGCGCTGATCCCGATCCCGCCAAGCGTCAGCGCCCCCCCGGCCACCGCATTGCCGATGGTCAGGCCACCCGCGCTGGACGTCAGAAGGACATTCCCCGCCGCCTGCGCGTCACCGACGCTGAGCCCGGCTACGGATCGCAACAACAGATCGCCCGTTCGCGCATTCAGCCCATTGGCACTGATGCTCCCCGCATCCACGTCGATCGACCCGGCCGCAACGGTCCCGCCAAAGGCCGCCACCGCCCCGCGCTGCTGCAACAGGCCGCCAATATCCGCGCCGCCCAATTGCAAGCTGCCATTGACGATCAGGTTGCCGCCCATCACCGCGCTGCCGATCTGCACGCTGCCCGGCGCAGTCAGCGTCTGGCTCCCCGCATTCAGCGTTCCGATGCCGATGCTCGCCGCTGACAGGGTCCCGCTGCCCGCGCCGATGGTCAGCGCGCCGCTGACGGCAAAGTCGCCGCCGATCGCGATGCCCGTCCCGCCCAGCGCAGCGCCGCTCGCATCGGCCATGTCGAGCAGTCCGCCCGACGACAGGCTGGCGAGCCGTATAGCGCCCGCCCCGCCAAGCCCGATCGCCGCCCGGCCGCCAGCGCTCACCGCCCCGCCCGCGCCATCGACGCTGCCTTGCGCGAACAGCCGCAAATCGCCGCCCGCCGACAGCGCACTGCCGCCCGACAGCGCAATATCGCCGCCTCCCGCCAGCATCGTCAGCAAAGCCGCGGATCGCAGCGCCCCACCCACAACACTGATGCCGCCCGGCGTGGTCAGCAGGATGCTGTCCGCAGACAGGCTGTCCAGCCCTGCCGGTCGCGCGCCATGGCTGATCGTGATGCCCATGCCGGAATAACCCGTCAGCGCGCCCGCCACCGCCAGCGCGCCGCCGCCGTCAAAGGCGAAGCCCAGCGGCCCCTGCGTCATGAAGTCGGCCGTCCCGCCGACGGTCACCGGGTTGCCCGAAGCGGCGAAGCTGATGCCGGTAAAGCCTGGAACCACCGTTCCGCTCGCGCTCAGCGTCATCGGCCCGGCGACATGAAGGCCCCCGCCCGCCGCGCTCGTGCTGTCGGCAAAGCTGATCCGCCCGCCCGCAATGCCATTCGCCGTCATGGACAGCGACGCCAGCAACCGTTGCGCGCCCGCGCCCAGCACCACGCCGCCGCCATGGGTCAGCCGCGCCGTTCCCCCGCTCGTCAGACCGTCCGCGCCGCCCGCGCCGCCCAGTCCCGCCGTGCCACTGGCGATGATGGAAAGGTCGCCCAGCACGAAGTCGGCGTCGCTCGCCTCGAACGAAGCGATGCCGCCCGCGCCCGAACCGCCGTTTCCGCCCGCACCGGCGGCACCTGTCGAAATCGACGCACCGCCATTCGCACCAGAGCCGCCCTTGCCCACCGCCGTGATGCTGTAGGGGGGCAGCGTCGAAAAGCTGCTGTTCACCCGCAAGCGCCCGCCGTCGATGCGCAGCGTCGCGGCCCCGCCGATCGCCTGCCCGCCACTGCCGCCAGCGCCTCCGGCCGGTCCGTCCTGCCCGGCCGATCCCGCGCCGCCGGTCGCATCCCCGCTCAATGTCAGTAGCGCGCCGGTGATGGCGCTCGCCCCCGCATTCACCGCGAACAGCGCCGTGCCGCCCGTTGCGTCGCCGCCGTCCGCGCCCGCCAGGCCAAGGCCACTCTGTAGCCCCGCTGCGCCACCCATTCCGCCCAGCGCCTGTGCAAGCACCCCAATGTCACCCGCGTCGAGCGAGGTGGAGGCTCCGGTCAGCCCCAGCGCCGCGCTGCCGCCGAACGCATCGCCGCCGCGCCCGCCAGCGCCGATCGTGCCAGCGCCGCCCGCTCCGCCAAAGCCGGAGGCCGACACGCGCAGTTCGCCGCTGACGCTGGTCGCGCCAAAGCCGATGTTGAGCGCCGCGACGCCGCCCGTGCCGACGCCGCCTGCGCCACCCGTTCCACTGACCGCGCCCACGCTGCCAAATCCGTCCGCACTGACGATCAGGCTCGCGAAGCTCGGATCGACATCGATCAGCAGGTCAGCGAGGCCGCCCTGCCCTGCACCGCCCGCGCCGCCCTGACCGGAGCCGTAGGCATAAATCGGCTCTCCAGTGCCTTCATCATAACCACTGAAATAGCCGTTGACGCCCGCGACGCCGCCTTCGCCATCCGCTGACACCGTCAACGCGCCGATGGCATGGCCTTCGCTCAAATAAGCGACACGCGCCGTTCCGCCGATACCATTGCCAGCAGCGCCGCCCGGCCCATCGCTGTCATTGTCGCCGCCCTTACCGCCCGCACCTGCCGCCGACACCAGCAGCGACGGCGTGGTCAGCGCGCCGCTTGCCAGCGTCAACTCGGCGGTGCCGCCTGTGCCGTTGCCGCCCGCACCGGCTGTGTAAAAACCGCCCGACCCGTCCGATCCGGCGACGCCGCCCTCGCCGCCGAATCCCTGCGCCCTGATGCTGACATCCTCGCTGACGATGATCTGGCCAGTCCCGCCCACATCCATCAGCAGCCGGGCAGTGCCCCCAATCCCTGCGCCGCCATCCGCGCCATTCGGGCCGCTGTAGGAATAATAGGAATAATAATCGCTGCCGCCGCCCGCGCCGTTCGCCTCGATGCTGATCCCATCGGCGTTCAGCACGCCGCCGCGCGATTCCAGCTGCGCCGTGCCGCCCGTGCCGCGTCCCGCAATGCTGGACACCTCATCCGGCGCGCTCGCCGCCGCACCCGCGCCGCCGATGCCGCCTGCCGCCAACGTCAACGACGCGATGGTGGCGCTGCCGCCGGTGATCAAAAACTGCGCGGTGCCGCCCTGGCCGCTGCCTGCCTGAAACGGCGTGACGCCGTCGCCGCAGCTCGGGCAATTGATGGACGAAGCGCCACCCCGACCATCAGCGGTGCCCAATAGGCTTGCCGCCGTCATGCTGCCGCCCGCCACCAGGAAATTTACCGATCCGCCAGTGCCGGTTCCGCCATCGCCTTCATTGAAGGCCGATCCGCCGAGACTGAGCGTGGAAAGATTTCCGGAACTGAGCGCCCGAAACCCGAAAGACGCTTCTGTGGACGCGGCGTCGGCGGAAGCGAAGACGCTGCCAAAGCGCATATCCGCGCTGCCCGCTGCACCGGCCCGGCTTTCAATGGCAATCGCGCCGCCCAGCCCATCGCCGCCTCGGCCTGCTACGCCATCATAGAACTCGGTGCCGCCACCAATGCCGTTCGCCTGCAAATACAGGTCGCCATCCATCGCGAAATCCGCGTCGGCGGCGTAGATCAGGATCGACCCGCCTGCCGCATTCGCCCCATTCTGGCCATAACCGCCCCGGCCATCGGCGGTTATGGTGCAATAGGAGGAGCAATCGGCGGCGAAACTGCCACGCAACCCGTTTAACGCGCTCGCCGACACATTGATGCCGCCGCCGCTGCCTGTTCCCCCTAGGCCGGTGGCATCGCCGCCTACGCCATCAGCAGCTAGATCGATATAGCCGGTGGTGATGCTGCCGCCAGCAGCCGACACGTTGATCGTTCCGCCAGTGGCGTTGCCGCCGGTGACAAGCTGCGGCGAATAATAATCATTGGCGACACCCGCCGACGCACTCAGCGACATGCTGCCGAACCCGATCGTCCCCGCCAGCGCTGCGCTCGGTCCAGCAGCGGTTCGCGCCGACACGGTGATGGAGCCGCCCGTCGCATTGCCCGAACTGTCACTGCCCAGCCCGCCGATCGCATCGGCATAGGCAGAAAGGTTCGCCGCGCTGATCGACCCGCCATTAGCGATGACGTTGATCTCGCCCCCGATCGCGTCCCCGCCCGCCAGCACGGGCGTGTTGAAATCGCCCACTCCGATGGCGCTCGCATCCAGGACCATCGATCCGGTAACGCTGATCTGCCCATTGCCAGCCGCCGTCGCGCTCCCGCCATAGGTCAACACGTCGATCTTGCCGCCGGCGCCCGCCATTCCAGCGGTAAGATTCAAATTGCCGCCGACGCTGATGCTGCCGCCCTGATCGGCGCGCAGCGTTACCGCCTCGGCCGCTTTCAAATCGATATTGCCAGATGCGCTGACCGTTCCACCGACGCCCGCCTGCACAGCGATCGCGCGTTCCGCTGTCAGGTTGAGGGCCGCAAAGCCCGCCGCGCCCGCGCCAGGCTGGACCGTGATGCCGCCGGTCGCCTGCCCATTCACATCGGGCTGCCAAGTCCCGCTGCCGATGGCGATATTCGCCTCGCCGGTGGCCGTGGCGTTGCGCACGCCCACGGCGCCGCCGCTCACATCATAACCCGCCGACAGCACCACGCCGCTGTCCGTCTGCACCGCGCTGTTCGCCGCGTCATAACCGACATTGCCCGACAGCAGCATGGTCAGCGCATTATTCTTGGGCACCGCCACCATGAAGATATGCTGGGCATCCGTGACAGTCGCGCCGGGCCGCTCGGTCGTTCCCGTATGCACCACACCATTAGCGTCGGTCGTCCCCGCGCTGATGCTGATGTCGAACAGCCCGCCATTGATGGTGATATCCGCCGCTTCCGCAGCAACATAGGCGGCCGATCCATTGACCTGCACCGTCCCCGCCTGCACCACCCGCGGCGCGACCAGCGCGACATAGCTGCCGCCAGACAGTGCGCTGATCTGCGCCCCGCTGCGCACTTCCACCGATGTCAGGACATCGGCAGTCCCCCGGAACCGTATTTCACCGCCGCTGCCGTAAAGGCCGCCGGTCATGTCGATGTCGTTACTGGTCAACAGCAGCGACCCGACGTTGAAAATGCTGCTCGCCCCCGCGACGATACCGCCGGGCGCATAGAACCAGACCTTGCCGCCTGTACTGCCGTTGATCTCGCTCTGCACCGTCCCGTTCAGCGCGACCACCCGCGACACGGAAATGCCGCTGCCGTCCACCGGCAGGATGCGGTTCAGCACCGTGAAGTCATTGACGCCGGAAACCTCGTTCGTGAACTTCTGCGTCTGCCCCGCCGGAAGGAAATCGATCACTCCCGTTCCCGAAGTGTCGTTGGGGATCCAGTTGATCACGGTCTCCGCATCGCGCAACACCACGGTCCCCGGCGTCGTAAGGTCCGGATTCGCCAACCCTTGCACAGTTGGAGTGCCCTGAAAGCCTGTCTGCCCCCACACCGACGGCCTGCAGCAAGCCACCGCCAGAGCCATTACACTTACGTAACGACAGTGCAGCGTGAATCGCGTTTTTCTCGCTATTTCGTTCATGACTTCACCGCCCCCACGGCAGAATGCGCGTCGTCACCGACATCAGCAACCGCGTATCGCCCCGCTCCGTCTGGAACGCCGCCTTCCGCAACGGCGTCGCCAGCGTCAGGTCGATCCGCGCATGATTGTCCCACGTCGCCCGCACCCCGCCGCCCACTGAATAGAGCTTCTGCGGATCAAGCCCGGCAAAGCTGCTGCCCTGGTGCCAAACCCACGCCGCATCGAAAAAGAGGAAAGGCTGCAACGCGATCGCGCCCGGGCCCTTGGGCGTGATCCGCCCATAGCGCAGTTCCGCCGCGACCCCCACGCCGCTATCCCCAGTCAACGCGCCTGGATCATAACCGCGCCCGACCGTATAGTTGCCCGCGCTCATCTGCTCATAGGACAGCAGTTGATCCGGACTATATTGCGCCCGCGGCGCCAATGCGAAGGTCAGGGCCGGCGCCGGGCGATACTCTGCCTGAACCCCCGCTCGCACGACCAGGGCGGACGCGTCGCCGCCTAACTGGCTCGTCGGCACGCAGGTCGCCGCGTTGCCGCAATCCTCACTCGCCCCCAGTCCCGCCAGGCCGTGACGCAGTTCCAGATTGCCGCCCATCCGCCATTTCGGCTCGATCCCAGAATAGCCCGCCGTGCTGATCAGACTATCAGGATCGATCATCTCGCCCTCCAGCCGCAGGAACAGCACCCGCAGCCGATCGCGCGACAAAGGCGCAGAGCCGATCCGAAGATCCTGGTCGATCACATCCAGCCCACCGCTCGCCAGCAGTGTATGCACCTGTCGCCGCACCAGCGGGTAGGACAGCGCCACGGTCGCGATCATCGTCTTTGATGACAGGTCCAACCCGTCAATGTCCGGCCTGGTCCAGGCGTAGGTAAAGTCCCCCGACAGGCGCAGCCCGTCGCCGCCCAGCGCCATGCTATGCCCCGCCTGCAGCACCGTCTGTTCGTCAGGCTGCGCGGTGTTGAAGAGGCTCAGTACCGTGCTGTCGCCCATGCCCGTCAGGTCATTGAAGCGCACCCGCGCCAGCCCGCCAAAGCGCCCTACCGCCCTGCTACCAAAATTCTGGACATTGACGTCCATTTCCACCCGGCGGCGCACGACCGTGACCTCACCCACCACCTCGCCGGGCGCAGTTCCCGCCGGGCGCAGCGCCAACCGCACGTCATAGCCGGGCAGGTCGCGCGCCAGCAGCAAATGCCGTTCCGCCTCATGCACGTTGAACAGCGGCTGTCCTTTCAGCGCCTCCATATGCGCCGCGATCAGCCGCTCGCTATTGCCTGCGTCGCCGCGCACCTCGATCGCAACGAGGTGCGCCATCAATATATCGAAGCGGACCGTGCCGCCCTTTTCGATCCGCTGGGGGGGCACCTGCACCGCGGCGAGATAGCCCCTCTGGCGCAGCGCCGTCGCCGCGCGATCCCGCACTTCGCACAGGCTGGCGATCGGCACGTCGCTGCCAGCCAGATCGATCCAGCTGTCCTTCAACACGTCCGGCTCTACTCCGCGCAGCCCGTCAAACTGCACAGCGGCGAAGTTCACCGTCACATTGGCAAAGCGCGGATCGGCGAGCGGACAAGGCGCACGTTCAACCCCGCCTTCGACCGTCAGTCGGCTTCCCTGCGGCGCGACGTCCCCTTGCCGCTCGGCCGGTGACAGTTCCTCGCGCGTCGGCGCGCGCGGCGCGACCTGCGACATCGCCGCCACCGGCACGACCGCCGTCAAAGCCAACGCCAACCGCGCGCGCTTCGTGAAAGTGATTGCCCCTGCCCCCAGCAAGCCCATAGACGTCCCATTTCCCCCAACCGTGCCGGAGAAGCGGCCTTGTGGCCTGTCATCCCCATCGCTGCGACCGTCCAGGTGCGGGCGCTCTGCACTTCCCCGGCCTGGCTATCAAGTCCTAACGCGCTGCCGTTTCGACCAACAGGTCAAGCTGCGCCTGACAACCATGCGCGATCAGCGCCGCCGCCGTCCCATCCAGTCCGGTATCGGCCGCGTTCAGGAGCGCAAAACGGATATCGCTGGACCGTCCGCCAGCCTCTAGGCGATAGGACGCGCCATCCTTCACCGGCAGCGTAGCGGGCCAGGCAGCGATGGTCTCGCCCGCCGCAAAGCTCGCCGCCGCCTGGACGCCCCCGCCGCTGATGCGCAGGCTCAGCGGCTTGGTTGCATCAACGCGCCACAGGCGAACCGCAGCCGGATCAGCGACGCACAGGGCGCCCGGCTGCGCAATATCAACAAGCCACAAATTGGGCCGCTTCGCCACGGCAGGCGCTTCGCCGAGCGCACCGCGGACCGCGCCGGTCCTTGCCCGTCGTACGCGCTTCGTGTCGAGCAGCGCCGCGAGCGTCACATTGCTGGCAGGCGCAGCGCTCGCCGCCGCCGTCACGCCAAAGCGTCCTGGCCCGCGCAGCGTTCGCGTGCCCTTGGCATCCAACAGCGTCACCACATCCCCCGCCTTCAGCAGCAGCGATCCGCCATCGGCCAGCTTCGCGCCCGGCGGATAATTCCGCGCCGAAGGTCCGGACGCGCGCACCACCAAAGTCTCCGCCAGCGCAGGCCCCGCCACGCCCAATATAGCCGCCACGCCCAGCGCCGCCGCCCGCTTAGCCCAGACCATAAATTCCTCCATCCCCAATATATTCATAGCGATACACCAGATTGGCGAGCGCCGCATCCTCCGGGTAGCGGTCTGCCAACGCTTTCAACTGCCCCAGCGCCGCCGCGCGCGCTTCCACATCTTCGGTGTCAAAAGCGGCCAGAGCCTGCTCCAGCAGGGCGCGATCCTCGCCAGGGAAATCCGGCGCGGGCTCGAACAGATCAACTGGCGTGGCCCGTCCGCGCAGCCTTACGCGCCCCATGGGCCGCCACCAGTTGAGGCCGGACCGCTCCATCGCCTCGCGCGACACCAGCACAGCCGTCTCCAGCGCCTTGTTCGCCGATTCAAGCCGAGCCGCCGTATTCATGCTGTCGCCAAGAGCAGTATATTGGATCCGTCCCTCTCCGCCGAAATTGCCGACGATCGCATCGCCATGATGCAGCCCCACGCGCGTCCGCCCGATCGGTGGGACGCCCGGCGGCAGGTCGCGGCGGAACGTCTCCCCCGCCTGCCACATCGCATAGGCGGCCAGCGCCGCCTTGCGTCCGTCATCGTCACGCGCGATCGGCGCGCCCCAAAAGGCGACGACGGCATCGCCTACGAATTTGTCAATCGTCCCGCCATGGGCCAGCACGACGTCGCTCAACATGTCGAGATAGCGGTTGAGCAATTGCGCCACCATCTCCGGCGCGATGGCATGGCTAAGCTTGGTAAAGCCCTCGAGATCAGTAAACAGGGTGAAGATCGGCCGCTTTTCCCCGTGCAGCGCGAGCTTCTCGGGGTCAGCCAATATTTGCGCCGCTATGTCGCGCGGCAGATATTTGCCAAGGGCCGCCTGCGCAAAGCGGCGCTGCTGCGACGTCACCGCGCGTGCCGCCGCGCTCACAGCCGCAAAAGCGATCACCCAGCCCAGCGCCCAACCAGCGGCCGGCAACCCCTTCGTGTCCCATCCGCGCGCCTGCAGCCAGAGCGGCGCGCCCACAATCGCCCCAGCCTGCACGACCAGCGCGGGCACAAGCCAGAACCAGCGCAGTTCCGCCAAGCTGGTGAGCCCCGCCGTCAGCACCACCAGCGCCGCTGCCGCCCACATTGCCCATCCCGGAATCGCCGGCAGCAGTGCTTCATCCAGCAACTGCGTCAGCATCGTCGCATGGACTTCAAGACCGATCATCGTCGATTTCGCCTGCCTGCCCGACAGCGGCGTTTCGAACTGGTCGATATCGACAATGTCCCCGCCGATCAGCACATGCCGCCCCTTCACCATCGGTGCGAGCGCGGCGGTCATGGCGGAGTCAGCAAGCAGATCGATCTGCAGGCTAGGGATCACCGGCTCCTCCGCCCCGTCCGCTTGGGCCAGCGGCATGCGGAAGCGGATCGCGCCGCGATAATCGGTAAAGCGCGGCGAAGGCTGCATCGCGAGCGATAGCAGCGGGGGCTGCCCTGCCAACGGCCGGGGCCAGCTACGTGCGACATTGTCAGCGTCGGTCTCCAGTCTGATGCTCGCAGGCCGGACACGATCGGTGCGCGCCCTTGTAAGGAAGCGGTCGAGATATTGCTGCTGCTCAAAGATGATCTGTTCGCGATTGTCGCCGATATTGGCGTAGCCCAGCCAAACCGGCGTGCGCATCCCATGAAGCGCCGCAATCAGTTGCGCATCCTCGTCCTGCGGCTGATCGAACAGGATATCGATGCCGATCGACTTCGCGCCCATCGCATCCAGATTGCGCAGAGCCCGCGCCAGCAGCCCACGATCGAGCGGTGACCGTTTGCGCGTCGCGATCAGGGTCTGGTCGTCATAAACAACCATCACCACTTGCTGGTCCTGGCCTACGCGCGGCGCAAAGGTGGCCGCCCGCCAGTCATATAACCCGCGCTCCGCATCCGCCGTCGCAATCTCGCGCTGCGACCCCGCGCCACCCAGGGGCCGCGTCCAATCCCATCCAGCCACGAAGAGTGCAAGCATCAACAGCAGCGCTGTTCCAGCTAGCCGCCAACGTCCCGCGTCCTGCACCACGCGTGCGCCCCGGCGCAGCAGTGCCCGCGCCGCCATCAAATCACCGCTGGGCGATCAAGGGGCGCGCGCCATCGCCGATGACCGCAAAGCCGGACCAGTAAAAGGGATGCGACGTATCGGCATCGTCCATCAATTTGACCTGCGTCGCCCGCAATGCCTCGGCGACCGGCTCATTCGGCGCGGCGGCGAACAGTCCGCTCATCAGCCGTTCGGTCGCCCGATATTCCTCCGGCGCGGGCCAATGGCTGGCGATCACCGACCGGCTCCCCGCCCCGATAAAGGCGCGCACCAGACCGTCCAGCGCCCCGCCGCCGCTGGAAAGCCCGGCCGCCCGCGTCGTTTCGGCGCCCGCCGCACCGGCCGTGTCGCAAGCCGACAGCACCACGAGATCGGCGTTCAGCCGCAGGTCGAAAATCTCGCCAAATTGCAGCAGCCCGTCCGAAGCGCCGCTCGGGGCAAAGCTCGTCAGCAGCGCCGGGCGCGCGGGGCATCCCGCACGTGGCGGCGTTACCAGGCCGTGGGTCGCGAAATGGAGGATGCGGAAATGGTCAAGGTCGCCGCGTCCCATAACCGCCGCATCGGTGAAGGCACCGCCGGTCACCAGCTCGCTGCCCTGCCCGCCGATGGCCTGCGCCGCCCGCCGCAATTCGGTCGCCGGGATAGGATGGTTCCATTGCGCAGGCGACCAGCCGCAATCCTCGCCGACGCCGGGCAAGGCGCCGCGCGTCAACGCTGCCAGCTTGAGCCCTGCGAGCGGCACATTGTCGCCAAAACCAATATAGCTTTGCGCCGCGCCTGACGGCGCGGTCAGCCGTGCATCGCGAAAAGCCCGCGCTGACAGTGCCGTGCTCACTGCATGATCGCGCCCTAGCCAATCGACGCCGCGAAAATCAAACTCGTCGCCCCCCTTCGCCACCCGCGCTTCATAGGCATCCACACCGGATTGGCTCGCCACCAGGAGGTTGACCGGCAACTGCAGCATCGCGCCGTCGGGCTCGAAGATCAGATGGCCAACGCTCTTCAGCCGCTGATCAACCGGGCCGAAGAGGTCAAGATAGAGGCTGCGCGCCACGGGCAGGTCCAGCGCATAGGTGGTCTGCACGCCACCTACTGCGATCGAGATCGTCTCGCGCAGCGCCGCGACCTTGCGCGCCACCTCGCTGGCGCTCGTTCCCAAACGGAAGCCGGTCGCCCCCTGCGCATCGATCCATAGCCCGTAAAGCGCGTCGCCAAGCTGGGCGAGCTTGTAATAGCCCTCCCCGCTCTTAAGCGTTGCCCGCATCTCGTCCAGCGTCAGCACCTGCGGGCTCACCGCACGATATTGTGGATAGGCGGCCAGCGCTGTCAGCGTCGCCGCCTGGTCGCTAGAGAGAGCATCAAGCTCCGCCTGCCGCCGCGCGACTTCTTCCCGTGTGGCGCTGTCGTCCTTGCCAGCCTCGCGTAGTTGGGCGAGCGCGATGCGGCCGCGCTCGACGTCGCGTGAGAGGGAGACCGACTGGCGAAACAGCCGCGCCGCTTCTCCATCGCCAGCCGACAATTCCCGGCTCAGCAGCTCCAGCGTTTCGGCAGCACCAGGCCGCACTAGCAGCTGCGATGCTTCGAACAGGTCCGCCGCCAGTTCGGGCCGTCTGGGCATCTCCGCCGCCAGCAACGTGAAATAGGGCTGCAACTGGTTCACCATCGCCGTCAGCGTGCCCCGGCCCGCAACCGTGGACGCCATGATCGCGCGATAGGTTTTCAGCGCCTCTTGTGTCCGTCCGCGCCGTACCAGGAAAGCGCCCAAGCGCGCCCGCGCGCCGTTCAGCGCCAACGTTTCGGGATATTGCGCTGCGATCAAGGTGACAGCCTGGTGGAGCCGCGCCTCCGCGCCTCCGAAATCGCCCTCGGCCTCCTGCGTCAGCGCGATCTCGCCCAGCAGTTGGGCGCGCAGGCGAGTGATCGACGTCACGCGTCCGTCGCGGATGCGCTGCGCATCGGCCAGCGCCTGGGCCAGCACCGCGCGCGCCTCGCGTGGCTTGCCCGACAAGCGCAGAATCGTGCCGCGCAACTGCTGCGCCTGCGCATCGAGGATCGCTGCGCGCTCGCCCGGAGCGAGCTTCGCATCCTGCCGTACGCCGAGCGCCCGTGCTCCGGACGCGCCGCTGCTCAATTCCGCCGCGACGTCGCTGGACAGCATCACCGCACCGTCGTCGCCTGCGCCGACCGCCACGCCACCTTCTGGCGACTGGTCCAACAAGCCAAGCGCGCCTTGCAGATCCTGCTGATTGAGATGATGCACCGCTTCAAAATTGCGGCGGAGGCGCAGCTGCACCGGGTCAGGCGTGGGAATTGCGCGCGCCTGCGCGAAGGCGGCATCGGCCTGATCGAACAGGCCAAGATTAGACAGCTGCAGCCCATGATTGACCAAATATTCATGCGCCCGGTTCGCCCGTTCAACCGGGCTCATCGCATTCGCGTCCGGATCGCGCGCCAGCCGGTCGGTCAGGCTGTCGAAAAATTCGGCGGCTTCGGCATAATTGCCCGAGGCATTGCGGCGATAACCCTCCGCCAACACGGTCTGCGGGTCGAGTGACGCCGCCTGCATCCGCGCGAAGGCCGCGCCATTGCCTCCGCCTGTCGTAACGATGTCCAGCTTGCCCGGCACCGTGCGCCCAAGGGCCACAATACGCAGGCCCAGATCCAGGGCGCTCGCATAAGGCGCAAAACCCTGCGCCGCATAAAGCGTCTTGCCGCGCGCCACCGTCACTATGCGATAGACGCCCGCCTGGCTGCTGCAGTTGCGCACCGTGACCTGTCCTACATCTGGCAGCGTCACACCGCCCGCCCCGCTGCAATTCACTGCAGCGCCGCGCGAGGCGGCCAGCCGTCGCAGGATAATGTCGTCGCTATCGCCCGCGCCCTGGCGAAGCGCATAGAGCTGCCCCACCGGCCGAGCCGAGTCACGGCAGACGACCGTCCAGGCGCGATCGAACATGGTGCGGGCGGCAGGATCGCCGTTGGCGCTCTGCGCTTGGCACAGCGCACCGCCTCCGCTGCCGATCCGGAAACTGTCCTGCAATAGCGGTCGATCACCGCTGCCCTGCGCCGACAACAAGGAAGACAGGCCCAAGGCGCCAAGCCCGGCCAGTATGCGACCAATTTTCCAAACAGCGCTCAAGGCTTATCCCCCAGCCTCGCCGGATCTGTCCGTGCGAGCCCCCCTCGGCGCGACCCAGCGCGCTCTTCATAGCGGGACGCGCGTGCGCCGCAAGGCCCTTCTCTTTAACCTCAGCGATCTTTCCTCACTCATCCGCCTGGGGCTATCGAAGGGGCGTCAACAGGACACAGGCGGAAGAGGACATCAGTTCGGTATCACTCTTCGCCTGTTCCCGGCTCCGCCTGCTTGCGATGGAATTCCGCCAGGACGCCGGCGGGGGCGACATGAGCGGCCGCCGCCTGGATCTTGTTCTTCCAGCCCGACACGATATGCGCTTTGCCTGCAATGAGCGCGTCCCAGCCGTCACGCGCAACCTTGGCCGGGTCGTCCTTTTCCATCGTGCCGACCTTGGTATCCAACATGTCGGCGCGCTCGAAAAATTCGGTATCGGTCGCCCCTGGCATCAGATTGGTGATGGTCACGCCGTCGCTTTCCTTGATCTCGTTGCGGATCGCGTCCGCAAAGCTGTCAATGAAAGCCTTGGTGCCGTTATAGACGGCATGAAAGGCCCCCGGAATGAAGCCTGCAATAGAGCCGGTGATCAGCACCTTCCCTTCATTACGCGCCACCATTTGCCGCAGCACCTTCTGCAGCAGGTAGAGCGTTCCGGTGATATTAGTGTCGATCACGCGCCGCCAGGTCGCGACATCTTGTTCGAGGAAGCTGTGCCCGATGCCACGCCCGGCGTTGGCGAACAGCAGGTCGATTTGTCGTCCCCCCGCCGCCGCGAGCAGCCGATCCACACCTTCGAAGGTGGAAAGGTCGGCCTCCACCGATTGCACGACTGTGCCATGCCGCGCGAAATCTCTCGCCGCCGCCTCGATCAGCGGCTCGTCGGCGACGACCAGCAGGTCGCATCCTTCCTGCGCCGCCACATGGGCGAGTTCAAAGCCGATGCCGGTCGATGCGCCGGTCACAATCGCGAGTTTGCGTGAAGCCATGGTCCTTCTCCTCTTCAGGCCGGCAGCGCCGGATCCATGCCGGGCTTCAGTACGATCTTGGTCACTTCATTCTGCTTGTCATGGAACATGCGATATCCCTCCGCCGCCTGTTCTAGCGGCAGGCGATGGCTGATGAGGAAGGTCGTATCGATCTTGCCTTCCATGATCGCGTTCAGCAGGGCCGGCATATAATGTTGCACATGAGTCTGGCCGGTCTTCAGCGTGAGCCCCTTTTGCATGAAGGCGCCAAGCGGGAATTTATCGACCATGCCGCCATAAACCGCTGGCATCGACACGCGTCCGCCCTTGCGGCAGGCGATAATCGCCTGGCGGATCGAATGGGCGCGATCGGTGCCAAGGAAGGTCGATACCTTGATCTGATCGATTACATTGTCAGCAAACAGGCCATGCGCTTCTAGCCCAACCGAATCGATGCAGGCGTCTGGCCCGATGCCGCCGGTCATTTCCATCAGCGCGTCATAGGTCTTGCTTTCCTCATAATTGATCGTCTCCGCGCCAAAACGGCGCGCCAATTCCAGGCGGCGGGGGAAATGATCGATCGCGATCACCCGCTCAGCGCCCATCAGGAAAGCCGATTGCACGGCGAACAGCCCGACAGGGCCGCAACCCCAGACGGCGACCGTATCTCCAGCCTCTATGTCGGCATTCTCCGCAGCCATCCATCCGGTCGGCAGAATGTCGGACAGGAACAGCACCTTGTCGTCATCCACCCCGTCGGGGATCACGATCGGCCCGACGTCGGAAAAGGGCACGCGTACATATTCCGCCTGCCCGCCCGCATAGCCGCCGGTCATATGGCTATAACCAAACAGCCCAGCCATGGGATGGCCATAGAGCGTCTGGGCGATCTCCTGATTCTCGGCGGGCAGGCCGTTTTCACAGGCGGAATATTGATGCTTTTCGCAATGGAAGCAGCCCCCGCAGCTGATCGTGAAGGGTACCACGACCCGCTGCCCTTTCTGCAGCGTGGATTTCGCCCCGACCTCGACTACTTCGCCCATGAACTCATGGCCCAATATGTCGCCTTTCTCCATGGTGGGGATATAACCGTCATATAAATGCAGGTCGGATCCGCAGATGGCGGTTGATGTGATCTTGATGATCGCATCGCGCGGGTTGATGATTTCGGGGTCGTCCACAGTGTCCACGCGGACGTCATGCTTTCCATGCCAGGTGAGCGCGCGCATCAGTTCTGCTCCTCCTCATATTGCGCCATCGTCCGGGCGGCCGTGGCGATTTCCCCGGTTTCCATGAGCTGCTTTAGCCGCCGCAGGTCGCGGCGCGCCTGGATGTGCGGTTCACGCTGGAACATCTTGGCGATGACCTTGCCGATGACGCCCGCCGGCGGATCATAGAGGATGGTCGCGGTCACCCATGTGCCGCGCCCACCCGGCGCGTCACGAAATTCGATACGCCCGCTATTGGCCACATCAGCGCCTTCTTCGGACATCCAGGCGATCAGTTCGCCCGGCCGGTCCTCGGTCACTAACGAAGTCCATTCGACGGTGCCGCCACCCGGCGCCTTGACCGTCCAATGCGACCGCTGCTCATCCAACGTATCGATGGCGATGACATTGTCCATCACCTGCGCCAGGTTCGAAAAGTCGCGCCAGAAGTCATAGATTTCCTGCCTGGGCCGATTGATCGTCACCGTCTTCGCGCTGATGTCGCTGCCCTCGGCCTGCGGGATCCCGGCCTTGGCCTGCTCCTGCTTTTCCGCCTGCTTGGCGGTGACGGGCGGCGCGTCGTCCTGCTGGCTTGGGGTCCTTATGTCACCCATGCTGCGCTCCTCTCTTTGGGGTCTGTCCTGATCCCTCGCCAACCAGCACGGCCATGCGCCGTTCCGCTTTCCCGACCAAAAATCGCGCCTCGTTAACCTGCGTTAGGGGCTTTCTCCTGTCTTCCAAACACGGTGGAACGGGGCTGCGCGAGGCTCGTTGTCGGACCATTCAGGCAAAGGAGGATCATCATGGGCGCGCACGCACCGCTTCACCGTTTCACCCACGGCTCCAGCCGCGAAGCCTTGATCGGGGCGGGCATCGGCGCGGGTCTTGCTCTCTTGGGGGCAGCCGGACGCAAATTCGCTGTCCAAGCCCCGACCGCGCTAGCAGGCGAGTGGGACAAGGCCCTGGCGCTGGAGCACAAGATGGCGCTTGGGCTATTCGACAAGCTGCGTGAGGCGGGACCGGCCGCGCATGGCAGGCGCAGCATGCTGTTGACCCAGCTTAAGCATGCGCTCGGCAAGCATGCGATGGAGGAGGAGAACGCCATCTATGCTGCGATGCGCGCCGCAGGCATGCGCGAAGAAGCCGACGCGCTCAACGCCGACCATGGCTATGTGAAGCAATATCTCTACGAACTGACCGACCTCACCCGCGACCACACCGCTTTCCAAGCCAAGCTCGCCCAATTCCGCCGCGATATCGAGGAGCATATCCGGCGTGAGGAGCAGGAACTCTTTCCTCGTCTCAAGCAGGCGATCAGCGAAAAGGAAAACGGCACCCTCACCCGCCGCATGAACCAGGAGGGGCTGAAGCTCGCCTGAGCGCTCCAGGAGAAGCGATATGACAGACCCAACCCGAAGCAAGCGCAACGTGCCTACGCAGCAGACGCGCAATCCCAATATTTCGACGGAGAACCAGCCTCCGGGCGCCGCCCGCCGTCCCAGCGCGACGCTCGACCGCGAGCCGGAGCGCGACCCGCGCAGCGGCGGGTCCATCCCCTCCAACTACAATCCTGAAACCATGACCCGCCGCGGCGAAGAGGATGACAGCCGTGCAGGGCAGGAGGGCGCAGGAGAAAAGTCGCGCCGCGCCGATGACTAAAGACAAGCGAGTTCGCGACTTGCCCCCCATCTACCAGGGCGATCAGGACGCCGATATCCGAGCGGACAAGCCACTCCCTATCTCAACCGGCCGGGAGGATAATCGCGGACACCGCGCGCGCCCTGGGTCAGGCGTGGTGGAGGGAAGCGGCGCTGGTGCGGGCGGAAGCGGAAATCCCGAAGATTTTGACAGCGATCCCGTCTCGGGCGGGAACGCACAGCAAGGACAGGACGATGATCGAGAACCAAAATCGCAGTGAAGGCCGCGACGACAGCGACCTGCATGACGATCCGGCCGCACCCGGTCAGGGCGGCGCGGCAGGCGGCAACACCGCACGCGACATCGGCTCACGCGTCGAGGAAAAGACTGCGCGAGGCGGCCATCCTGGACCCACGCGCGTGACCAAGCAGGACAAGGTGCAACCAGACACAGGCACACAGTCCGATCATGAAGGTGCGCAAAAACCCTGAAGACGATTTGTAAAGAGGGCTGGCAGCCCTCCGTTCGGGCGAACTGGGAATTATTGCCCGTCTTAGCGCAGACCTTAAGCCAAAACCTCATTGCTCGTGAGCGCCGCCGCATCCCGTAGCGCCGCCAGATCCGGGATGCGCAGCCATTTGGACTGCAACTCCACCAGCCCCCGCTGCCGCATCGTCTGCAGCGTACGGTTGACATGCACAGGCGTCAGGCCTGTCATGTCAGCAATCTCCATCTGCGTCAGCGGCATGGCGCATTGCTGCCCATAACTGAGGCCCGACGAGCGCATCCGTTCGAACAACTCCAATAGAAGATGGGCCAGCCGCTCTATCGCGGTCTTGCGTCCCAGCGTCACCAACCAATTGGTCTGTCGCTCGATCATGTCCGCCAGGCCTTTCCAACAGGCTTGCTGGCTTTCCGCTGGCAGGACACCATGAGGGCTCGAGGGCAGATTGGTAGCCCTCACGTTAGTAAGGGCTACGATCGGCTGCGAAGGCCGCTTGCCCAGTGCCCAATGCGGTTCGCAAATGTCTCCCGGCAGAAACAGGCCGGTGATCTGCCTGCGCCCGTCCGGCAACACCCTGTAACGGCAGGCCCAGCCCTCATCGATCCGATAGATCGCGTCGGGCTGTTCATCCTCCCGAGCCAGAAACTGGTGCGGGCGAAAATGGCAATGCGTTTCGCTTGCAGCAAACTGGCCTAACATGGGCGATTCCCTGTTTAAGCCCCCTTCAACAACATACCCAACCTACTTAAGCGGGACTTTATCCATGTTGGACAACTTATTAAACTTACGATGAAATGAGCGTCTTCATCGACAAAATGGTTCGCCGTTAATATTAGCTTTACTTTTCCTGATCCTGATCAGTCGACCCGTTCTTCTGGGTGGCGAGGAATCCTGCAGCGTCCAGGTCCACCTTGAACTCCCGATCCCACAGCCGCAGTTGCCCGCAGAGCGCGAGGAAAGGGGTGACATCTTCTGGTCCTTCCAACCGCACCAACCCTTCGTCCATGTCAGCTTCGCTGACCCCCGCACGATCAATCAGCGGCAGCGCGTCATCGACATAGGCAATGAACTTGCAATGGGCGTAAGCGTCGCTGACGAAATCCTTGGCCGCCTTGTCCTGCGCCAACTGCGCTGCGCCATCAGAGGAGAGGATGAGAGCGACGGCGTCGTAAAGAACCGAAGGGCCGCCATCGATCTTCTGCTTCCCTTCGACTAAAGTGCCATCGTCTAGCACCGCGCCCGCGATTTTCGGCGCGATGATTTCATAGACGGCGCCAAGCTGCTTCACCTCCTGGGTCAGCGCCTTCACCAACGCGACCGGCGCGCCATCGCTGACCAATATGCCGAGCTTGCGGCCAGCGAAACTTTCCGGGCCGTTGCGGACGATGCTGAGCGCCTCCGAGGGCGGCAGGTTGGTTCGCGGCGCGGCGGCGGCCGGGGCGGGATCAGGTAGTTTGGACAGGCCCAGGCCGCCTGCGACCACCGTCGCCAGCTTTTCGTCGATATTGCGCAGATGCGCGACCATCTTCTGCCTTATGTCGATGCGCTCGCATTTCGACAGCTCGAACACCAAGGCATCGCCGATATGCTTCTGTTCGATCGGCGTCTGGCTGATGAAGAATTGCCGCGCCTGGCTGTAATGATCGTTGAAGCTGGGCGAGCGGATCTGCAGCTTTGGTCCTGCTTCGCCTGCCGCGAAATGGCGATAGCCGCGATCGGGAGACTCACGCGGGCCGCCCCAGCTATTGGGCTCGTAATTCACCCGGCCCCTGGGATTGCTCATCGCCATATGGCCGTCCTGCTGAAAATTATGCACTGGGCAGCCACGGGGGGCGTTGATCGGAATGTGCGTGAAGTTGGGCGATCCAAGCCGCTTCAGCTGCGTGTCAAGATAGGAGAAATTGCGGCCCTGAAGCAGCGGATCATTAGAAAATCCGATCCCCGGCACGACATTTTGCGTGCAGAAAGCCACCTGTTCGGTTTCGGCGAAGAAATTTTCGACCCGCGCATCTAAGACGAAGCTGCCGATGAGGCGCACCGGCACTTGCTCCTCGGGAATGATCTTGGTCGGGTCCAACACGTCGAACTCGAACTGGTCGGCGAAATCATCGTCGAAAATCTGCACGCCAAAGTCCCATTCAGGCGGGCTGCCGAGATCAATCGCATCCCACAGGTCGCGGCGGTGGAAATCAGGGTCCGCGCCGTTGATCTTAAGCGCCTCGTTCCACATCACCGACTGCAGACCCTGCTTAGGCTTGAAATGGAATTTGACGAAGCTGCCCTTCCCTTCAGCGTTGATCAGGCGGAAACTGTGGACGCCAAACCCTTCCATGAAGCGGAAGGACCGCGGGATAGCCCGGTCGGACATGACCCACATGATCATATGCATTGATTCCGGCGTCAGGCTGATGAAGTCCCAGAAATTGTCATGGGCGGTCTGCGCCTGGGGAAAACCGCGATCAGGCGTCTGCTTGGCGGCGTGAACCAGATCGGGAAATTTGATCGCATCCTGGATGAAGAAGACCGGGATATTGTTGGCGACAATGTCCCAATTGCCTTCCTTGGTATAGAATTTGGCGGCGAACCCACGCACATCGCGGGCGAGATCAAAGGACCCCTTGTTGCCGACCACCGTCGAAAAGCGCACGAACATCGGCGTCTTCTCGCCGACTTCGGTCAGCACCTTAGCGGTCGTGAACTCCTCCAGACTCTCGTTCAGGGTGAAGGTGCCGTGCACGCCAAAGCCGCGGGCATGCACGACACGTTCCGGTATCCGCTCATGGTCGAAATGGAAGATTTTCTCGCGAAAGTGGAAATCCTCCAGCAGCGTCGGGCCGCGCTCTCCCACCCGCAGGCTGTTCTGGTCGTCGGCGATCGGTACCCCTTGCTGCGTCGTTAGGACATCGCCCGACGATCCCGCGATTTGATGCAGTTCGCCCCCGGCGCCTGTTTGAGTCTCGAATTCGCGGGCAGCACTTTTGGCACCCTTGTCCTCACCGATCTTCCGGGCCATGCGAAGCTCTCCTGATGCAGATGGTTTCAGCGCGGGGAAGGCTTCCCCTCTCCCTGCCCAGACCGATGAGGCCCTGCTCTGGTTCCTGCGCCAATGGGCAAGCTTGCAATGAATCCGGCGGTCAATAATGCAGGTTATGAACTTTCCTCGCAGCCTCTGGAACATCATTTCCCGTAACTCGCTCTACCGCCGAGAGGAGTTCATGATGCCCAAAACATCGCTGATCATTGCATCCTTGCTTGCTGCCGTGCCCATTGCGGCCTATGCCCAAACCCCGTCGACCTACGTGGCCACAGCTGGCGCGGGGGACCTTTTCGAGCAGACTTCCAGCAAGCTTGTCCTGCGCACGACAAAGGATGCCAAGGTTCGCTCCTTCGCCACAATGATGGTGCGCGACCACGCCAAGAGCACCGCCATGGTCAAGGCCGCAGCTCTCAAGGCAGGGGTCAAGGCTGCTCCCCCGCAGATGAGCGCTGACCAGAAGAGCAAGATCGCAGCGCTGACCGACGCAAGCGGCAAGGGCCGCGACCAGCTTTATTGGCAGCAGCAAAAGGCAGCCCATAAGGAAGCACTGGCCCTGCATCAGGGCTATGCCTCGACCGGCTCCGCTGCGCCGCTAAAGGCGGCCGCCGCTCAGATCGTGCCGGTCGTCCAACATCACCTCCAGATGCTGGACAGCGGCGGCACACATGACAGTGCGAAGCATAAGGACTGATACAGCGCAGGAACTAACCGCCATGACCAGTTTGAACATACAACCGCGGCTTGACGACCGGGCGCCACCCGTACCCCGCGACCTCAAACATGTGTCGATCAAATCAGATCTGGAAGTGCAATATTGGTCGCAGCGCTTCCAGACTTCCCGGCAATTGCTTGAGGATGCGGTCGAACGGGTTGGTCACAACGTCAACGCCGTGGCCGATTATCTCGACCGGAACCGCTGACTACTTATGAACCGCGCCGAACCGCCGCCGCCCCCCCGCAAGCCAGGGAAGGCGGCCGTGCTGGTCCTTCTGGTAATCGCCGCGATCATCCTGATCATCTTCTTCGCCCGCAACATCTGGCATGGGGAAGAGCTGCAGGAAAATCAGGAAGCAGGGAATAACGTCGCCGAAAATTATCAAGGCCAGTCGAACTACTAAATGGCCTCTATCACTCTCCAAAGGGATAGGTTTCCGGCACGCCGCGATGATGCTCCGGCCCCAGCGGGGTTACCGCACGTGTCTCGTCGAACCAGACGAAAGCATCGAACTGCTCAGCGATATTGGCTTGGCTATAATGGCTCCAAAGCTCGGTTTCGGGCCGGTAGATGACGCCGATGAACCGCTCGAGGCGCGGCTCGGACAGGCTGCGGCGCAACATCTCATGACGACCGGGTGTCAGGTCCAACAAAAAGCGCGACAGTCCGCTGTCATGGAATAGTCGTTCATAGCTGTCAGCTCGCGAGGGATTGACCCGCTTCACTTCCATATCGCCGTCCCAGTCGGTGGCCGCCGCTACCGTGCCGCCATGGGTGCCAAAGCCAATCAACGCAACGCCCGAGCCGAAACGCTCCCGGCACAACTGGCCGATGTTGAGTTCGTCCCGCGTTGCGCCCATGTCGGTATGACGCGCGTCGCCGATATGGCTATTATGCGCCCAGACGATCGCCTTCGCGTCCGGCCCCTTGGCCTCCAGCAGATTTTCGAGCGTCTCGAACATATGGGTGTCGCGCAAGTTCCAGCTTTCCGCGCCGCCATAATACATAATCCGGTAATAGCGTTCGGCCGACGCGATCAGCCGCGCATTTTGCGCCGCGTCCAAGAAATCATCGCCGCCCTTCTGCGCATAATCCAGCTCCTTGCGCAGCAAGGACTGGCATTGTTCGATCACCGCTGCCTCGCATTGGGCATAGCCGCGCGATAGCGCCGCGCGGCCGTAAGTGGCCGGATCACTCTGCCAAGGGGTCAGGCAGCCATAGCGTTCGCGCGCCACCGCTGCTGCTTCTGGATCGACCCGGTCAAGATAGTCCAGCACCGCTCCAATCGACCCGGACATATTGTAAATGTCGAGCCCGTAAAAACCGGCTCGCTCCTCGATCGCCGCAATCCTACCATTATGGTCGTGCATCCAGTGGATCAGCGCCTGTATGTCGGTGTTGCGCCACATCCAGGTCGGGAAGCGCTGGAAAGGTTTCTCCGTCCCTCCCCTCTCGCCCGCCCGATGACGGACATAATGATCGACCCGTGCCGCGTCGGGCCAATCCGCTTCGACCCCGACGATCGTGAACCCATGATGGGCGATCAGATGTCGGGTGATGGCAGCGCGAGCCTGATAGAATTCACTTGTTCCATGGCTCGCCTCGCCCAGCAGCACGACGCGCCGATCCGCAAAGCGATCGAACAGCGCCCCGAAAGCCGGGTCGCTGAAGTCCGGAAGCGGTTCAGCGGCCACTGCGATCATCGGCAGGAGTGAAGCAGCATCCTTCATCTCTCAGTCCTTTACTTCGGCTCGCACCCGCTCGCCCAGCAGGAACAGCCGCATAGTCTAGAACCGGGCGGGAATGATGCGGATCGGCACCGGCTCGGGCAATCGCCGCCATCCCAGATCAGCGATCACCTCATTGCTCTGCACCGCCTCCCGGCCCCTGCTGCGGTCAAGCGACCAGGTGATGTGATAGGTGCCGCCATCGGGCCGGCCAGTAACGCCGCCTACCGCGACGATCAACGCTTGCAGTCCCTCGCCATCGCTGATGCTGCCAATAATCTCGGCCGACTCAGCTGGCGGAGGTGGGTCGTCCGCGGCCGCGTTGGCGTCCAGCGTGATATGATCGGCGATGACATCGGGCCAAAGCGGCGGGATCTGCTCCAATAAACCGGGACGCTCCGTCTCATCCAGTTTCCATCCAGTGACGGCCATATCCTGCTCCTCAGCCTGTTAACGTCCCAGCGCGCAGTTGGTCGCAGGAAAGATGTCGCAAAGTCTCAGCTCTCCAGCATCTCCCGGATACGGGCGGAGAGCATCTCGATCTGGAACGGCTTGGTAATCATCTGCATGTTGTTCGACAGGAAGCCGCCACGCACCGCAGCGCTTTCGGCATAGCCAGTGATGAACAGGATGGGCAGATCGGGAAGATGCTCGCGCGCAATCTCCGCCAGTTGCCTACCGTTCATCCCCGGCAGCCCGACGTCGGAAATCATGAGATCGAACCGTTGCCCATCCTCCAATATGCGCACTGCCTGCTGCCCATCGGGCGCTTCGGTCGCCTTGTAACCCAGCTCTTCAAGTACGTCGCGCACCAGCAGCCGCACGGATTCATCATCTTCCACAAGCAGCACCGATTGCCCGTCGCCATGATGGATCGGCGCGCTTTCCGCGGTTTGCTCTTCGGGTTCTGCATCAGCGACCGGCAGAAAAATCTTGACCGATGTGCCCTCGCCCAACGTCGAGTGGATGCGGACCAGTCCGTTCGACTGTTTTGCAAAGCCATAGACCATTGACAGCCCAAGCCCGGTTCCTTGGCCGATTGGCTTGGTTGTGAAGAAGGGGTCGAACACCTTGTCTAAGGTTGCCGCATCCATACCCACGCCCGTGTCCGACACCGCAACCACCACATAGCGGCCCGGCGTGACGCCCAGGTTGCGCGCGCAGAAGGCCGCGTCCAGCTCCTGTTCCTCACAGGCCAACGTCAAACGCCCGCCATCAGGCATCGCATCGCGGGCGTTGATCGCCAGGTTGATGATGGCGCTTTCCAGCTGGTTAGCGTCGACCAGGGCTGGCGGCAATGACGTCGCCGATACGATCTCTACCTCGATCGATTCACTCATCGTGCGCCGCAGCAGATCTTCCAGCGAATGGACAAGGTTGCCGATGTCGGTTGGTTTGCTGTCGAGTGACTGCCGCCGCGAGAAGGCCAACAGCCGCGCCGTCAGCGCTGCGGCGCGCTGCGCTGAAGTGCTGGCTGCGTCCATGAAGCGATCGAGATCCTCCAGCCGGCCGCTGGCGATCCGCCGCTTCAATATGTCGATCGCGCCGATAATGCCGGTCAGCATATTGTTGAAGTCATGTGCGATGCCGCCCGTCAGCTGACCCACCGCCTCCATCTTCTGCGCCTGGCGCAGGGCCTCTTCGGCGCGCGCGCGATCTTCAGCCTCGGCTTCAAGCCGCGCGAGCGCTTCGCGCAGTTCGAGCGTCCGGGCATCGACCTCCTGCTCCAACCGCTGCGCCGCTTGCGCAAGCGCCTGCTGCCCGCGCTTTTGTTCATCGATATCGACGATCACGGAAATGGCGCCCGTCACCGTGCCGCTGGCGTCGCGCAGCGGCACGCCGCTTACCCGCGTCCAGACGGGTTTTCCAGTGGGCGGATGGTGCAGAAACTCAACGCCCGTCACATGCTCGCCCTTGAGCGCACGGGGGGTGACGAAGCGGTCGCGGGTGATGCGGCCCCCCTCTTCATCATAGCCCTCCCACTGCTGCTCCGCATCGGGCAAGCGCGCGGGTATTTCGCCGCTCGGTAGAAACCGGAGAAAGGCGGGATTGGACAAAAGGGTATTGCCGTCGCGATCGACAAAGCCGACACCAACAGGCAGATTGTCCAGCAGCGCATTCAGCCGGCTCCGCTCCGCATCCAGAGCGGCCAACTGGTCGCGGATCTGCAATTGCTTCTGCCGCGCGCGCATCGCCGAAGCGACCGCGCTGACCAAGGATTCACCGCTGACCGGCCGTTCCAACAAAATGACGCTCAGGGCATTCTCAGGCAATCGCCGCCGCACCGCCTCACTGGAAGACAGGCGGCCCGCCTGTCTTCCTGCAAGCAGGATGAAGGGCACGTCGGACCAGGCGGGTTGCGCCTCCAGCGCGCGGTGCAGCGGCCCCAGGTCGGCGAACAGAGCCTCTTCGGTGACCAGCACGACGCCCGCCTGTTCGTCGATCGCTTCGGCTATGTCGTGCAAAGTGGGGCAGACAAGGACGCGCTGCCCTTCGCCGCGCAGCAGCTGGGCGGCGCTTTCCGCGTCGCTGCCATAGGGTGCACTGACAAGGACCCGCAGGCCCGAAGATGTGGGCTTATGCACGGCCCGGCCGGTCGTCCATCAGCGGCGTTGTGGAGCCGAGATATTCCGGCGTTCCCGTCAGAACGCCCCTGAAGTCGGACAGCGGGGCGCCGACCCGGATACCCTGGGTATCGATACGCAATTCGCGGATCGCATCCTCATGCGGGCCGCTGCGGTTCTTGACCACCGACAGCGCCTTTCGGATCCGCCCATCCGCCTCGAAGAAGCGCAGCAGGATGACGATGTCAGCGATGTAGGACACATTTAGCCCATTGGTGCTCATCGTCCCGAAAAAGCCCTGTTGCGGATTAATCAGCAAGGTCACGACGCCACGGTGGCTGAGATAGGACAGCAGTTCATGCAGTTGCAGGATCAACTGCTGCTCTTCCGGCATGGAGGCGACATAGCCGTTGAGGCTGTCGATCAGGACGATGCGCGCGTCCCCCTGCTCCACCGCCTGCCGAACCATGGCGGCAAATTCGCCCGGCGTGATTTCCGCCGGATCGACCTGTCGGATCACCAGCCTGCCCTCGTCCATGAACGCCTGAAGATCCATGCCGAAATGGCGGGCTCGGCCGATCAGCGTGCCAACACGTTCGTCAAATTGGTAGATGACGGCATTTTCGCCCCGTTCGCATGCTGCGATCAAATATTGCAGCGCCAGCGTAGTCTTACCTGCGCCAGCGGGCCCGCTGATCAAAGTGCTGGTGCCGCGGGCCGGGCCTCCGCCCAATATCGCGTCCAGAGCCGCGATCTTGCTTGGCACCGGCTCGCCTACGAAGGTCGAGTGATGGTCGGCGGCGATCAGGCGGGGGAAAATATCTATGCCGCCCTTGCGAATGATCATGTCATGATAGCCCGCGACAAAATCGACGCCGCGCATCTTCTGGATCTGCATCCGCCGCCGCGCAGCGCCGAAATCTAGTGTCAGCCGCTCCAACGTGACGACGCCATGGCACAGGCTGTGGAGATGATTATCGCGCACACCAGACCCGCCCGTGAGGTCATCGACGAGCAGAACGGTAGTATCTATCCGCGCGAAGAATTGTTTGAGGAATAGCAGTTGGCGGCGGTAGCGCAGCGGATCTTGCGCCAATAACCGCAGTTCGGAAAGGCTATCGAACACGATCCGGGCGGGCTTTACCCGTCCTACCTCTTCGCGAATCAGTTCGATGATCCCGCCCAGCTCCATTTCCCAGCTATGAAGGATGGATTGATCGCGGCCGACGCCTAGCACGGAATCGGCGGAGGCCAGTTCGAACAGGTTCACATTATCCAGACTCCAGCCGTGGGAGGCGGCCACTACGGATAATTCCTCGCTCGTTTCCGAAAGTGTGACATAGAGGACCGGTTCGCCTGCCTTCACGCCTTCCAGCAGGAACTGCAGCGCCAAGGTCGTCTTGCCCGATCCCGGAGCCCCCTCGATCAGATATAGTCGCTTCGCCGGCAGTCCGCCGCCCAACACGGAATCCAGCCCTTTATTGCCCGTCGAAATCCGATCGAAAATTCCCGTCATTCAGCCGCACCTCCCTCAGTACGGCCGTCAGCATATCGATCACCATAGGAAGATCTACCGCCTATCATCACCCGAAGGCACGCGCCGCATTGGTTGCCATGCGCACATAACGCCGGGGGATCGCCGCCAGTTGCATCCTGGTGAAAGCGCGTCAGCGGCCGGGGGGATCGCGGGGGGCCGGAGCCGTCACCGGACGCAAGCTTTCGCGGTCTTCAGGCGGCACTGGCGCGGTGGGATCAGGACGATAATGTTCTTCCGCCCGCACCATCCCGTCGGGATGACTGCCGCCTTGCAGATCGGAGGGAACATGCCCTCCTGAGGCCGTGGATGGCCCTGCCTGGGGCTGGAGCCGAGTGCTGCTTTGGCTTGGGGAAGGCATATCTGCGCGCGAGCGGTCGAGCAGCTTCTTGGCGATGAACCCGGCTCCGGCGAGAAGGGCAAGCTTGCGGATCATGATGATCATCCTGTCAATGATGGGTCACTTCGGGCGCGCGGATGAAGGGCATTTCGTCCGGCTCGATCGTTGTGGGGTGACGATCTGAATGAGCAGCGGGGTTGGTCCATGACCTCTCGCCCCATGATCTCGCCGCCCTTCGGGCTGGAAAGGCGCTGCCGGTGCTTTTGTCCAGCGCGCGTGCGACCAGTGCGTCGATCACCGTCGCTCCCGCGACAAAGGCGATGGCGCCCCATACCGCCCGATGCCGCGGGGCGTTGCGGGCCGCGAGGCCAAGCGCGGCGAGGTCCAGAGCGTCGCCTGCAACACGGTTCCAGACAAGGGTCGAATGGGCGGGAGCGGCGAGCAATCCTGCACCCGCCAGCATTTCGCGCGCGCCGAAGGCTCGCAACGTAGCGCGGCCTATACGATGATCATTGCCCAAGGCGCGGGCGATGCGGCGGGTCGCGGCGACTTCCACGACGCCGAGAGCGATCGAAAATAGACCAAGGCTAAGACTAACACGCCGGGCATCCATGATCCGCCTCCTATGCTGTGTTCCGGGGAGCTAACGGCCTTGGCGGGGCTGCGTTCCCAGCTCTAGCGAAGGTCCGCCGAAATGATGCGAAAGGGCGGCGGCCGGTTTTTCAAGAATGAAGTAGCGAGTTAAACTTGCCTGGGACGGAATGGCGGGCATATCCGTCAATTAGGATCAAATAGGATATGCTCGTGGACCCATCCATAGACCTTGCCATCCGCCTGCGCCGCGCCGCGTTCAATAGAGCGCTGGCGGAAGGTGACCTGACCGCCATCGGCCCGCTGCTGGCGCAGGACGCGGTCCTTGTTACCGGCAGCGACAGTGCGGTGCTTTCCGGCCGGAAAGCGCAGCTTTTGGCGTGGAAGCAGGAGTTCGCGGCGCCCGATCGCACCATCTATACGCGGACGCCGACGAGCATCCTCCCCTCCCCCGTCGAGCCGATCGCGCTGGAGCAGGGAGAATGGACGGGGGTGGCGGCGGAGTCGGGTACGCCGGTAGCGTCGGGCACCTATAGTGCGAAATGGCGCAATATTGGCGGGGATTGGATGATCGAAGCGGAGATTTTCGTGACCATGGCCTGATGGGCTGGCCCGGCGAACCGGGCCAGCCATTATGGATCAGCCGAGCGCCCGGGCCATCACCCGGCCGAGCCGTTCGGCAAAGGCGCGCGGATCGGCGGGCAGTTCGCCATCGGCGATGCGGGCTTCGTCCAGCAGCAGCCTGGCAGCATCCTCGCGCAGGGCAGAGTCATCCTGAAGCGCGCTCAGCTTCGCGATGAGAGCGTGCCGGGGATTGAGTTCCAGCACCGGAGCGGAGGCCGCGCCGCCGCGACCGGCAGCCGCGAGCAGCTTTTCAAGCTGGCGGTCCATGCCATGTTCGGCCGCGACCAGGCAGACCGGGCTTTCGGTCAAACGCTCCGAGGCGCGAACGTCGGACACCTCATCCTTCAGCAGATCCTTGGCGAAGGTGATGAAGCCGGTCACTTCTTCCGAAGCGGCGGGCGCGGCCGTTTCCCCTTCGCCCAGGGGGATGAGGCCAAGGTCCGCGAGACCCTGCGTCACCGACTTGAACGGCTTTCCATCATAATCGACGCCAGCGGAGACCCAGAAGCTGTCCACCTGATCGGTGAGGAGCAGCACCTCGATCCCGCGCGCCCGGAAACCTTCCAGTTGCGGCGAAGAGGCCAGGCGGTCGAGATCGGAGCCGGTGGCATAATAGATCGCCGTCTGGTTCTCCTTCATCCCTTCCGCATAATCCTTCAGCGAGCGCCAGCCTTCGCCGGAGACCGTGGATTTGAAGCGGGCGAGGCCAAGCAGCTGCTCGCGGCGGGCGAAGTCCTCATAAACCCCTTCCTTCAGGACCGCGCCAAAATTGTCCCAGAATTTGATATAGGCTTCCCCGTCATTGGCGGAGAGCTTTTCCAGTTCGGACAGGATGCGGTTGCTGACCCCCTTCTGGATCGCGGCAAGGACCGGGCTCTGCTGGATCATTTCGCGCGAGACGTTGAGCGGCAGGTCGCTGGAATCGACGAGGCCGCGTACGAAGCGCAGGTAACGCGGCAGGATTTCGGCCTCGTCTGTGATGAAGACGCGGCGGACATAGAGCTTCATGCGGCCTGTCCGGTCAGGATCGAACAGGTCGAAGGGCTTCATTTCGGGAATGAAGGCGAGCACCGCATATTCATGCAGCCCCTCCGCCCGGTAATGCAGCGTCAGCGCGGGCTGGTCGAACTGGCCCGCCACGCTGCGGTAGAAGTCGGTATATTCTTCGGCGCTGATCTCGCTCTTGGGCTTGATCCAGAGCGCCGCGCCGTCGGCGACCTGCTCCGCTTCCGCATCGGGCTTTTCCTTGAGGAAGATCGGCACCGGGACATGGCCCGACTGATCCTTGATGATCTGCTGCGTGCGATAGCGTTCGGTGTAGGAGGCGGCGTCATCCTTCAGGTGCAGGATGACACGCGTGCCATGGTCGGGCGCTTGGGCCACATCGGCGGGCTGAACGCTGTAGGCGCCAAGCCCATCCGACGACCAATGCGCGGCCTGATCGGACCCCGCGCGGCGCGAGAAGACGTCCACGCGATCGGCGACCATGAAGGCGGAATAGAAACCGACGCCGAACTGGCCGATGAGCTGGGTGCCTTCCGCCTCCTTCGCGGAGGCGATGCGGTCCAT
This sequence comes from Sphingobium tyrosinilyticum, assembly GCF_042654265.1. Taxonomy (NCBI): domain Bacteria; kingdom Pseudomonadati; phylum Pseudomonadota; class Alphaproteobacteria; order Sphingomonadales; family Sphingobiaceae; genus Sphingobium; species Sphingobium tyrosinilyticum. The sequence goes on from NZ_JBHSFZ010000021.1 coordinate 60,317, forward strand.
GAACGCCTTCGTCCCCGACCGCGCAATGGTGCCGAGCGCTTCGGCCAGTTCCGCCTCGCTCATGCCGATGCCATTATCTTCAACGATGATCTGCCGGGCGTCGGGATCGAGCGTGACGGTGACCTTCGCGCCCTCGCTGGCGGCCAGGGCGGGATCGCTCAGGCTTTCATAGCGCAGCTTTTCGCACGCGTCGGCAGCGTTGGAGATGAGTTCGCGCAGGAACACATCCTTGTCCGAATACACCGAATGCACCATCAGGTGCAGCAATTTGGCTACGTCCGCCTCGAATGGGCGGGTTTCCGGAGCAACGTCGGTCGGGTTCGTCATGGCGGTCTTTCATGCCCTCCTGTGAATTTGGCCGCCGGACAGATGGCGTGGGCGGCCGCCGCTTTCAAGTTCGGCAAGAATAAGGATGGCCGATGGATCGAGATGCCCGGTCCGGCGCTTTCACCCCCGATTAACGAAGGAGGCATGGGTGCAGGTTGAAACCTATTTGATGGCCGAACATGATTGGGTGCCGAACAACGGACGGTTGCCGGTCATCCTCTACCGGCGTGCGCTCGCCCCGGCATCCTGCGAAGAAACGGCCAGCGCGTTCGAGGATGCCTTCGCCCGCCATGGCTGGCCCGCGCAGTGGCGCGATGGCATCTATGATTATCATCATTATCATTCGACCGCGCATGAAGTGCTGGGGATCGCCGCCGGCTCCGCGCGGCTGATGATCGGTGGACCAGGTGGGCGCGAGGTGAAGGTGAGCGCAGGCGACGCGCTGCTGCTGCCGACAGGAACGGGCCATTGCTCGCTGGAGAGCAGCGAGGATTTCCTGGTCGTCGGGGGCTATCCGGACGGGCAGAAGTGGGACATTTGCCGGAACGCTCCCGATCCTGTGGCGCGGGAGAGGATGGCCGCCCTGCCCTTCCCCGCGTCCGATCCGATCGCGGGGGCGGATGGGCCGCTTAATGAGCATTGGAGGGCGGCGCTTTAGGGCCAGCTTGGCCGACCCGCCTCAACGTGATCTCAGCGCAAGCTGGGATCAACAGATGGAGGCCCTGCCCCGTACGAGGCCCCAGCTTCCGCTGGAGTGACGGGAAATTCGGGTAGAGCAGCGCGCTTAGGTTAGCGAAGACCTGTATCGAAGCATCACGCGTGGCGCATAATCCCTCGATACGTCGCTTCGACTTCGTCAGCGACTACTCAGGAGGAACGGGGTGGAGGGAGCAGGCGCTAAACTCACTAGGTTGGGACTGCCAAACCCTAAGCCCCTTCACGCTTTTGATCCCTTTGACGCCATATTTATCGGGCAGTTTCCGCATCTTGTGGAATGTATAGACGCCGCAACGGCGGCAGAAATAATGCACCGCTACACGCGTATTGAACTGGTAGGTGCTGAGCGCGTCCTGCCCCGAGAGGATTTGCAGATCGGCCTCATCACAGCGAAACATCACCGAAACATGCCGCCGGCACAGTGAGCAATCGCAGTGCACCCGAACAGTCTGGATCGTTCTGGATCGAAAATCGCACTGCGCCACAGTGGCATGATCCCCGATACGCCTCCATCACACCCTCCCGATAGTGAGGCAAATATTATTGCCCGCGTCTGTTATGGCGGCATCAAGCCTGTCCGTCACCCGGGCTTGGCAATGTCGGAGAAGAAGCGGGACCCCGGAACAGGTCCGGGGTGACGAGACGCTACAAAGGATCATGCTCTTTACGATTAGCGGCGAAACTTCAGATGCCAGCCGATGTTGAACCGCCAGCCGCGATCGCCGCCTACATAGGCCCGGTCGATCACCTTCGCGCCTTCCAGGCTGAGCGAGGCGTATGGATTATAGGCGATCCGCAAGCCGCCGCCTGCCGACGCCAGGTCATAGCTCGCAGATGCCAGGGTCGCGCGTTCCAGGACATGGATCTTTGCGCCATCGACGAAGCCATAGACTTCGCTGTCCTTGAGCTTGGCCGCGATATCGGGCCGCCAGGCGAGTTCCAGCGAACCCGCCGCGCCCCGGTCGCCGCTCAACACTGCGGTGTCGAATGCGCGGCCGAATTCAAGGCCGCCTATGGCGAATCGCTCATTTCCCGACAGGCGGTCCGCGCTATATTGGCCCGCCATTCGCAACCGGCCGACGAAGCGTTTGCCGAGCATCCGGTCATAACCCATGCGGCCCGTGAATTTGGTGAAGACGGTAGCGGTGAAGCCCGGCGTCCCCCGCGCGCCCAGAATGTCGAGGCCCCGGCTGACGCCCAGCGATGCGCTGAACAGGCTTTTCTTGCCGATCATCGAATAGCCTGCCGCCGCACGCGCCGCGCGGATATGGTCGGATGACAATACCGACCCGAGCAAGGCCGCGTCGCTGTTGAGGCCGTCCAGCCCGGCGCTGACGGTCAGGTTGCGCTTATAGCCCCGGATGATCGGGTAGCTGAGCGATGCGCCCAGCGTCCAAGCCTCGCCAGTTATGGGGAAATTCTTGAGCCTTGTGTCCAGATGGGATGCGGTCAGGCCCAAGGTCAGGCCGTCAGAGCCGATCGGCGTCTGGTGGCTGATCCCTGCATAGCGGTAGCGTTTGAGGTCTGTGGCGGCGAGCAGCGTGATGTCAGTGCGGTCGCCGTCGCGCAGCAGGCTGTAAAGCTGGCCCGAGGCGCGCAGCTGGCCGGTGCCGAGCCCTGCCTGGGTGCGGTTGTCGATGCCGAAGCTGAAATCGCTATATTTGCGCTGGGGCGTGACCGACAGGCGAACGCCTCCGGCGGTCGCGCCGCGCAGCAGCCCTACCTCCACCTTCGCGCCGGGAATGTCGCGCATCAGGGACAGATAGCGTTCAAGCGCGCGGCGGGTCAGCGGCTTTTCGGCGCGCAGTCTTTCCGCATAGGCGCGGATGAGCGGGCTGGCGCCCTTGGGATAAACGATATCCTCGACAAAGCCCTCCGCCAGCAGCAGCTTTACCCGTCCGGCGGACAGGTCCTGCTGAGGAATGGCGACCGTGTAGAGGGCGATGCCGCTTTTCGCATAGGCGGCTGAAATGGCCTCAGCCAGCGCTTTGAGATTTTCGGCCGAGGCGGGTTTCCCCAGATAGGTGCGGGCGGCGGCCGCGACCGGCTCGGGCGCTTGTACACCGATGAAGTCGATGCCCCGGATGATCGTGGCGGGGTCACCGGCCTGAACGGCGACCAGATTGCCGGTGGGCGGCGTGGCCTGGGGCTCGGCCGCTTCCTTGGACGCGGGTTGGGTGGCCTGCTCGATCAGCGGGGGCGCAAGCAGCGCAGGCGAGGATTGCGCGGCCAGCAGGAGCGGCGCAGCGGCGGAGAGGAGCGCAGCCGTCATCAGCGATGTCCTGGGGAGAAGGAAGGGGAGCCGGAGGCGCGTGGGAGCGCCTCCGGATCATCGATCAGGGATTGGTGAGGCCGAGACCGCCGGTCAGGCTGTTGAGGGTGCCCGACACGGTTCCCGTCACTGGCGTGAGGACGCCGCCGGGCGAGGCTGTCGCGCCTGCTCCGGCGCTGGTTCCGCCTGCCGTTGCGCCCACTGCTACGCCAATCGGCGCGAGCGCTTCGCCCCCCACCTGCTGAGCGCTCGAGGTAAGGCCGGAGGTGGTGGAGGTTACCCCGTTGACCACCGACTCAACCGGCGCGAGCAGACCGCCCGTGCCGCCTGCGCCGGTGGTGGGCAATCCGCCTGGCAGGACATTGGCCTGGATGGCGGCGGGGCTGCCCGTTCCGATCAGTTGATTGCCGCCCAGGGCTACGTCGAGCAGGTTCGTCGCGATGCCGCCTGTCGGCGCGCTGACGTTGGTGACCTGCACATCGGCGATACCGTTGACGGACGCCAGCACGGTATTGCCCGCATTAAGGGCGCCGACGCTCGCCACGGTGCCTACAGGCTGCGTGCTGCCGAGCACGCCCGCGCCGATCGCGCCGGGGGTGCCGTCGAGACCCTGGATCACCGTCTGGCCGCCGACATCGATGCTGACGAGATCGCCGACCACGCCCTGCGCGCCCTGCAGCAGGAGAGTGCGGCCCTGGCCTGCATCGACCAGCACCGTTCCTGTGTCGTCCAGAACGCGCGTGATGGTGCCAGTCACCGGCTGAAGCAGCGGGACGGCCGTCGCGATGGGCGTGGTTACGCTGCCCTGCCCGTCCGAAACGCCGAGCACGGCATTGCCTGCGGTCACCAGGACCGGGGACACCTGCTGAAGTGCGGCGCCGAGCGTGCCGCCCGAGCCGGTGGAACCTGACCCGGATCCGCTTCCCCCGGAGCCGGCTCCACCGGTTCCGGTTCCGCCACCTGTTCCCGCGCCTCCGGTGCCGGTGTCAGCGCCGCCATCGGTGCCGGTGCCGCCCCCGCTGCTGCCCGTTCCGCCGCCGCCAACACTTCCGCCCGAGCCCGAGCCGGGCGTGCCCGCGCCGACGCTGCTGAAGCGGGTGCCGCCCGTACTTTCGCAGGCGCTGAGCAGCAGCATGGCGGCGGAACAGGCGGTAAGGGTCAGGAACGCGCCACGGCGCGATGTTCGATCATAGGAATGTCCCTCTAGCATCAGCCTTCTCCTTCTGAACCGGCATTTCTGCGGGCAGACGGCGGCCACGCGAACGGGAGCGAACAATCAGAAGGCGTGCAGGACGCGGCGCGTTATCTATTCATGAATGGCGACGGGCACTGCACAAATCACCTGAACCTCGGCTCCTTCGGTAGCCCCGCTACCTTGCAACCAAGGCCGGAGACTTTGCGTCCCGATGTCACCATCGGTTTGCCTTTTTCGAGATCGATCCATCTGCACAACTCCAAAGTCGCCCATTGGTTCTACGGTCTAACGAAAAATAATGAATTTTATGGTTAACTTTCAAAGCATTGTGGGCCCGCGGCCGTCTTCTTCTCCTCTTTTGTCTCGGACGCGGGCGCTTTGGTCCGAGCGACAGCCCGAGGGACCAGAAAAAGACGATCCAACCAACCTATCTCTTTAGTTGGACGCCATATGCCGCTAAGGCAGGGAAATGCTGGGTTTTTCCTCATCGTCCGAACAGGCTTTGCTATTGCTCGGGAGGCTTGATGGGCGGCTAGCCAACAGTGCAGCCGCGGACATTTGGCTGGCAAGAGCGCGGCTGAAAGGGGCGGCCATGCTGGCGACTGTCGCGTCGGTGCCGATCGGGGTTAAGGAGCTACAGGATTGGATTTGCGGACGGACGCTGCCGCCCCGGCATAGCGAGGGATTGAACGACCCGCTGTCGATCGCGGCGCTCGTCCACTTCGCACTGTCTGCGACGGAAAGCCAGCGGGATCCGATCGCGCGCGCAACGCTGAACATATCCCGCCTGCTGCTGGACGATCGGAAGGAGGCAGAATTATGGGCGCCGGACGATCTGGTGCGCTTTGGCCCGGCCTGGAGGGCGGTTCAGGCGCTGGTGGAGGCCCCCTACCCTATTACGGGGCTGGAGAGCGTTGCGGAGCGCCTCATCGCTGCCAGGAGCAGTTTGGCGGCCCCGGTGAGTGGCGGGCAGCTGCTGACGACGGCTGACGGGCGGCAACTACGCCTTGATCCCCGCCGGTCGGATCTGGGATGGGTGGTGGCGGCGCATGTGCCGGCGGCGCTCGAGGCGGCGGGGCTGGCGCTGCGGCGATTTCCCTCCTTTGTCGAACTGCCGCGCTTCCCAGGCGCGGATGTGGAGACGCTGACAGGGCAATTGGCAGCGATGATCGGGCGGCAGGCGCAAGCGGGCTTGGCGGAACTGGATCGGCTTGAGACGCGGTTGAAGAAACTGCCATCGGAATTACAGGTCACGAAGAGAAGCAAAGCGCCGCTCCTGATGCGGCTGAGCTTGGCTTATCCGGGCCTCAGCAAGACGGCAGTTGCCCGGCTGCTTGGCATTTCACACCAGGGGGCTACGAAGTTGGTCCTGCAGGTGGAGCAACTGGCAGAAGGACTGTCGCCGCGCGGAACATGAGTGGCGGGCAGGCCGTTTGAAACAATGCCTTATCTCCTCTTCCAAAAAAGATGGCTCTCCCCCTTAGTTATAAAGTTTCTAAGAAAGTTAGAGAGTTACGCGGCCGGGGATCACCGAGAAAAGCGCGGGAATGCGCGAGTCGGGAAGACTGCCTTGTTCCTAAAGGATCGTATTTCCGTTCCCGGAGTGTCGGGTGTACCGTTCCTGAAATGTCGGGAAAGCGTTCCCGAAGGTGCGTAGCGTGTTCCCGGAATGTCGAAGCTTGCCAATTCAGGTGGGTGGTGCGGCGATGGTTGAATCAGTTCCATCGATCGACCTTGGAATGTCGTTCAAAAGCTGTGGACTAGATTGGCGCGCGGCTTTGCCACCCTTCCCCACCGTGAGCATCAAGAGGGGCGAACCGACACTTCGGGAACGGTGAGGGTGCAGATGCCGCCAGGGGGCAACATTTGAGATGGGATGTAGTCCAAGGGACGGCAGCTCAGAGCCGGTGACGGTTCTTTTCGTGGAAGCGGCGCACGAAGCCGATGAAGGCTTTTTGATAATTGACCGGCGTGCGCGTGGGATCGGCATCCAGCCAGTTGCGGAAATCCTGATGTAGCGATTGATAGTCCCAACCGGGACACTCGGCGCGAAGCGCAGCAAGCGTCGCGTCGGTCAGTTCGCCTGCGCTGGCCTTGGTAGAGAGGCCGGTCAGCGTACGGCGGATGACATCGCGCGCGTCAAACAGGGGTTCGGCCTCTCCGGTCGGAGCGTCGAGAGTCAGAGTCGCCGCGCCGTCGGACTTTGTCGGATGAACGGGAGTGCTGCGCGCCGGAGCCATTGATCGTGCAGCGCCGGACTGCGGTTCGGCCGGGCGGCGGCGCATACGGACCGAGGGTTCGCGCTTGCCGTCCAGTTGTTCGAGCTCGAGCGTGTAGCCGGGCAACGGATCCCGCTCGGCGATCTTGGCGATCTCGAACTTGAAGCGGCGATAGGCGCCTTCCGCACCGGATTTCTCGAACAGGGTGGGCATGGAGATGGCGAACCCCCCCTCCCCTGCCCCGCCGGCATGTTTGCGCGCGACCTTGTAGAGCCAGCGTTCGCGCCCCCCGGTCAGGTCGAAATAGGCGCGATCGATGGATAAGACGCCGCCTTGCATCAGCACGCCTTCATAGAACCAGTTGCTCAGTTCGATGGTCATGCCGCGCGACCGTTCGGTGCGCTCGTCAACTAACTGGGTCCAGCCATCGAGCCAGCTGAAGGTCGCTTCGCGGCGGTTTTCAGCGCGTATGTTGGTTTTGATCGTGGTGGAGACGAGTCGGTCGAGCGATTGGCCCAGCAACTCATAGGCGCGGCCGGTGGTCGGACGATGAATGGCGCGCAGCAGATCATAAGGCATGAGATGCAGCTTGCGCGGAATGTCGTTAGCGCCCCGGCGGGCCATGTCGGCGAGGACGGACGCGCAATAGATAAGGATGTCCGCGTCCCAGATCGTAGCCATGCCATAATCAGGATTGGCCGAGACATGGACCCATGCCTTGCCGTCCGGGGAGGTGTAGTCGATCGGCTTGACGCGTTTCGACTTGGCTAGGCTGAAAAAGGGCCGCTCCATCATCTCCCGCTGATCGCGCAGCGGCATGTCCGCAATATAGGGAAGGAACAGTTCGAACTGGTCGTTTAGCTCCGTCCTGCTGGTGCGGGTCATGGGCGGCCGACAGTCTGCGGCGTAAAGCCTGCGCTGTTTCCCCGGGGAAACGAGGTGGAAAAGGGGAGGGGAGGCGTGCTGCCCCGGAGATGTTTCCCCGGGGAAACACAGAGACTGTTTCCCTTAATCGCCTCCCGTAAGCGAAGGGAGCGAAGATTGGCCATGTTGCGATGCCCCCCCGAGCGCGTCACTGCTGCAGGCCCAATCCCTGGCGCTCCAAATGGTCAAGTGCGTCGCGCAGCGCCTGGCCGAGCGTTTCCATGTCAGCGCCCGAGCCCGCGTGGAAGCGGATGGTGACGCCTTGGCGATTAACCGACTGCACGGTGAGGGCGGGGCGGCCATAGCGGGTGACCCAGGTGAACGGCTCTTCCTTCGGCTGCAACACGGCGGCGCGCGGGGCGTCGAGCAGTCGCTTCAATATCTCGGCCGCCGGGATCGGAGGCGCGCCTGCGGCACGCCGTTCCCGTTGTGTCGTGGCTAGCTGGGCGGCTTCGGCATGAATGACCGTTGCGGCGCTGTGGTCGTCGAGCGCCTGCGCCAGCGGATAGGCAGGCTTCAGCTGCACGTCGCCGGGCGAGGGGAAAGCGTCGATGATGTCGTCGGGGATGCCCGCGACCTTGATCATCTTGCTAAGCCAGCCCTTGGAGAGCTTCAGCCGTTCGGCCATGCGCGTGAGGTGGCTGCCATAATGAGCGCCGAGCGCTTCGGCATAGTTGCGCGCGCGCTCGAGATCGGTGACGTCCTTGCGCGCGCGATTTTCCAGGTCGGCGAGGCGGAAAGCCGCTTCGTCATCCAATTGCGCGACCTGCGCCACGAACATCATTTCAGGATAGCTGTGCGCGCGCAGCCAGCTGATCGAGAAATGGCGGCGCGTGCCTGCGATCACCTCATAATCATGATCGGGATCGCCTTCGACGCGGCGCACGACGGCGGGGACTTTCTGCCCCCCTTCGGCGATGATCGAGTCGATCAATTCGCGGCAATTTTCCTCGGTAAGATGCTGGTAAAGCCGCGCATTGCCGCGCCAGATGCGGACCTTTCCCGGATCGAGCAGCAATTGCGTAACTTGCCGTACTTCGCCCGACGCCAAGCGGGCGAGCGCGGTTTCACGGCCCAACAGCGTCGCGCCCCGCGCTCGATCGGCACGCGGCGGAGCAACAGGGGCAGGGGAGGGGGCTGGCTCGTCCTCCACCGCGGGCGGGCTTTCCACCACGGGGGCGGTGGCAGCGCCTTCCGCCTCGTCGGCCAGCAGCGCCGCCAGATAATCCGATTGCTTACGCGCCATGAGCCTGTCCTCCAGTTCGCGGGGAACATATGGGGAACGTATCCATGTAAGACAGAGGCGATTTTGGTCTCCCCGTTACGAAAGGCTCAGGCCGCATTGACGATATCCTCTTCCCGGGCGGGGGCGACGCGGCCCCAGCCCTGGCGGACAAGCGCCTCAATCTGGCCCATGGCTTCGTCGAGATTGGCGCGGCAACGCTTGTGCGTGCGGGGCGTGCCGATCGGCCGTTCCAGTTCATAGACCGTCATCATGCGCAGCGCCGCGTGGCTGATTTCCGCGCTGTCGAGGATCGGGATGGGGAGGAGGGCAGGGCCAAAGCTCTGCTCCATGATTGCGCGGACCATCGAATGGCTGGGATCATTGCTGTCGAATTTCGAGCAGAGCAGGCGGACGAATTGATAATCGACCTCAATCCCCGCCGTCTGCAGCTGATTGATCACCTGGTCCATCATCGAGAGGAACTGGACGGTCGAACAAAAGTCAGGCGTGGTCGCGGCCAGCGGCACCAATAGCGCGTTGGCCGCCTGCATGACCGCGAGGCTGATGGTGCCGAGCGCTGGCGGCGGATCGAGCAGGACGACGTCATAATGGCGGGCCAAGTCCATGAGTCCCTGCTTCAGCTTACGGAAGCGCGCGGCAAGGACGGAGCCGCCATCGCTGCCCGCCGCCGCCAGCTCATATTCGACGTCGAACAGTTCAAGGTTCGAAGGGATCAGATCGACATTGGGCCAAGCGGTGTGCTTGACCGCATAGAGAAGATCGACCTGCGTCGGATCGATGGACAGATAGGGATAAAGCGTTTCTTCCCGCTGAATGTTGAAATGCGGGTTGAAGCCGAACAGCGTCGTGGTGGTCGCCTGGCTGTCGCAATCGACGACTAGCACGCGATAGCCCTGCACCGCGAAATAATGGGCGAGATGGGTGGTGACCGTCGATTTGCCGACGCCACCCTTGAAATTCTGCACGGCAATGATCGCGGGAATGTCCAGCGGGGCGCGTTCGGGCGAAGCGCCCAATACTTGCCGCATGTTCAGCAGCTCTTCGACATTATAGCCGGGACGGCGACCATTTTCCGTCGGCGGGGCAGGGGGGAGGCGGCCATCCTCCTCCGCCATGCGAATCCGATTCGTGGAGCAGCCGAGCAGTTGCGCCGCCTCCGCTATGCCGAAGCGGACATTGAGTTCCTTGCGGCTGTCGGGCAGAAAAGCCTTGCGCCGCAGCCTTTCGACCATCTTTTCGCCGGCTTCGGCCAGGTCGCCGATCTGGTCCACAACTGCGTTCATTTCCGCCCCTAAACAGGAAGTTGAAGCTCAATTCGCAATGCTATCGCAGAAATACTTCAATTCTGCAATCAGCGCCGATTAATGATGCGCTTATCCTGCAGGAGGGGCGAGAGGATGATGTTGCATGGGAAGCGAAGCTAAGGAATAAGGTGGGGCTAAATAGCGTCTGCTTATCTTTAGTCGGGGGTTTTCGCAAAAGCCATGCCGTGTCCACTGCCCGTGCGCCAGATCGGCCCGCTCACCGTTTCCGCCATCGGGCTGGGGTGCATGAACCTTAGCCATGGCTATCTGCCGCGGCCTGATACAGCACAGGCCGAGCGGCTGCTCTTGCATGCGCTCGAATCAGGCGTGACCTTCTTTGACACTGCGGCGATTTATGGATTCGGCCGCAATGAGGAACTGCTGGGCCGCACTTTGATGCACCGTCGCAATGAATTTACGCTGGCGAGCAAATGCGTGCTGGCCGAGGTGGACGGCAAAAGGGGGCTGGACGGCTCTCCGCAAGCGATCACGCGGGTGCTGGACGATGCGTTGCGGCGGCTGCAGGTCGATCATATTGATCTTTATTATATGCACCGCCTGGATGCGAAGGTGCCGATCGAAGAATCGATGGGCGCGATGGCGCGCGCGGTGGAGGCGGGCAAGATCCGGGCGATCGGCTTGTCCGAGATGTCGGCCGCGACGATAAAGCGGGCGCATGCGGTGCATCCCATTGCGGCGGTACAGACCGAATATTCGCCCTGGACGCGCAATCCCGAAATCGCCGTGCTGGATGCGTGCAAGGAGTTGGGGATCGGCTTTGTCGCCTTTTCGCCTCTGGGCCGCGGGCTTCTCGCGGGGCGAATCAATGATGATGGCGTGGGCGAGGGCGACATGCGCGCCGACATGCCGCGATTCCTGCCGCCGCATCTTGGGCATAATCTTGCGCTTTATGAGAAGCTGCGGGCCGTGGCCGACGAAGCGGGCTGCTCCGCGGCGCAGCTGTGCCTCGCCTGGGTGCTGTCCAAGGGCGAGCATATCGTGCCCATTCCCGGAACCACCAGCATCGCCCATCTGGATGAGGATCTGGCGGCTCTTTCCCTGGATCTGCCGGGCGATGTGCTGGCGGCGGTCGATGCGCTGTTCCCCGCAGGCGTGGCATCCGGCGCGCGCTATAGCCGCCTGGCGCAATCGCAGACGGACACGGAAACGTGGCCGGGAGAGTTGGTGGAGTGAGGCGGGAAAGGCCAGTTTGCCGCCATTTGGAGGGGCAAGACGAAGAAAATTGAAGGTCGCTGTTTTTTCCTGTTGACCGACTCATTCGACGAGCCTAGATGCCACTCCACCGACGCGGTGAGCGCCACTGGTTCTCGCTTCGATCGGTCGCCAACATAGACGGGAAGCATCTCCCTCGGAAGTAAGTTTCGAGGAGGGTTAGCTGTCCCTCTTAGTTTGTCGGCTCTTTGACATTGTTAGTAT
>NZ_JBHSFZ010000022.1:0-51221 GCF_042654265.1 Sphingobium tyrosinilyticum
AGATGGAGCTGCACCCATGCCCACATCGTGAACCTCAAACCGCAAAGTGGGGAATTTTACTTTGCCCGTTCTGGGGAAAATTACTGTGCCGTTGACACTCCATCAACTGGTATCGCACGGTCCTGCATGAATTGGGTCACTGGACTGGCCATCCCAGTCGGCTTAGCCGCGATCAGAGCGGTGCGTTCGGGTCAGCACTTTATGCTAAAGAAGAGCTGGTCGCCGAGATGGCGAGCGCCTTTACCTGCGCATCGCTCAGCATCCAGCCCACCGTTCGGCACAGCGACTATATCGGCGCATGGCTTGCCGTGCTCCGGGCAGACGAGCGGGCGATCTTCTGTGCCGCGAGCGCTGCTTCGAAGGCCGCCGACTATCTGCTGGCATTCGAAGGGCAGGCGTCATGAGCGGCGATCTCGCCTTGCGTGTTTTCCTGCGGCGCGGACGCCGTGCGCTGCGGCGGATGACCGATCTGCAGCGCGCCATCTTCTTCGATGTGCGCATGGAAGGTTTGACCCATGATCAACTGGCGGAGCGTCATGGTATTACCGCGACCCAAGCCGAGGCGGAATTTGCCGCCGCGCTGCGCATCTACTTGCGCACCCTGCGCGGGCCTGAGCCATGGTGGCGCAGGCTTTCCCACCGTCTGTAACAGCCCCGTTACGCCCGATGGCTTGCCATCGGGCGGCGGCTCCTACAGGGTAAGCATCTGATGCGTAGCGATCTTGATCATCTTCCTGCCACCAAGCAGCGTGAACTCGAGCGCGTGCGGCAGATCATCTTCGAGGAATTCGAGGATGCCTTTGCGCTCTCGCGCCATGAGTGGAAGAAGGCGGGCCGGATCCTCAAGGTGATCCTCTATGGCAGCTATGCGCGCGGCACCTGGGTCGATGAGCCGCATACCGCCAAGGGCTACAAGTCGGACTATGATCTTCTCATCATCGTGAGCGACAAGCGGCTCACCGACCGCGTCAAATATTGGGCCAGGCTCGATGATCGGCTGATTCGTGAATATGGCCTCACCGGCAGCATCAAGACCCCGGTCAACTTCATCGTCCACACCCTGCAGGAGGTGAATGACGGCCTTGCCCATGGCCGCTATTTCTTCATGGATGTCGCCAAGGACGGCATCGCGCTGTACGAGTCAGAGCCCAGCGAACTTCACAAGCCGCAACCCAAGACGCCGCATGCCGCGCTGGAGATGGCCAAGGAATATTTTGACGACTGGATGCCGAGCGCATCTGGTATGTTGGAGACAGCCAAGTTCAGTCAGCAGCAGGGGCGGTTGCGGGATGCGGCCTTTCTGATGCACCAGGCGAGCGAACGGCTCTATCACTGCGTTCTATTAGTCTGCACCTTCTACACGCCACATGTTCACAATCTGGCGTTCCTGCGTACGCAGGCCGAGCGGATTGACCGGCGGCTTTGCCATGTCTGGCCGAGCGACAATCGCCAGCAGCGCGGCCGGTTCGAGAAGCTGAAAGAGGCCTATGTAAAGGCCCGTTACTCCAAACATTATCGCATCACCGAGGAAGAGCTGGCATGGCTCGGCGAACAGGTCGAGGAACTCGGCCGCGTCGTACACGCCATCTGTTCGGAACGCATCGCCCAGCTCGAGCAGACCGCGCGGGACGCTGGCTGAGGACCTGCGCGTCGGTCAGGCCGCTCTGCCAATCTCCTTGCCCAGTGCGTCAGCAATCATCGCCGCGAGCGTCTCTTCGGCGCGGGCGCGCGCAGCGGCATCCTTCGCCACCAGATCATGCCTGATCCACTGCGGCGCGCGCTCCAGCACGCCAAGGATGATCGCTTTGGCCTCTTCAGTCATGAGTCCAGCCTATGGCCGGTCAGTCCTGATCCGGCAATGTGTCAGCAGCAAACATGCGTTGCCCGCGCCTCCGCCAGAGCATCAGCAACCTGTCGCGCTCCCCGGTCCGCAGGCGGCTTGCCGCTTCGCCGAGAAGTCCCAGGATCACGGCTCGATCATCATCAGTAAGCGCGACGAGATCCGCCTTCATCACAAGCCCGCCGAGCTCGATCAGATGCCGGGTGCGCTCGCGCCGCTTCACCTGCCACTCTCGGTGATCATACCGTGCCGCTCGCGCCTGCAGCCGGTGGCGCGCGATCGTCACTCGGCGCAGCGCTCCCCGGCTTGTCGCCAGCGCCGCTGCCAGATTCATCGCGCTTTCCTGAAAAGAAGGCCGCGCCCCGTTTGCGCCACGCCTCCCGCTTCACGCTGTCGGTCGTCGTGGCGATCGCCAACAGCGCACCGGCGAGCTCCTCGGCGCTCAGGCTATCGGCGCCGGTCGTCATCACCAGTTCGCCCAGCTGGCTCTGCTTGCGGGTCTTCAAAAGCCGAGCCTTGTCGGTCAGGGCCTTGAGCTCGGCGTCGAAGTCTCTTGGCTTGCGCATGGAGTATGTCCTTCTTGTGAACGGAAGGACATGTCAGTTATCGCTGCTCTCGATCAGCGGCAATGCTCTGGAATTTCCTGAGATCGCCGCTTCCCGAGAGTGATGAAATCTTTCGAGGGCGCGCTTATACGTCGTGCCGACGTGCTGCTTTGGCGGTAATTGGTAGGCCGCCATGGCGATCTACCATTTCTCCGCCAAGATCATTTCCCGCGCTGCGGGCTCCTCTGCCTTGGCTGCGGCGGCCTATCGCTCGGCTTCACGCCTGCATGACGAGCGGCTTGGCCGGCATCATGATTTCTCCAACAAGCCAGGCGTCGTGCACAGCGAGGTGCTGCTGCCCGAAGGCGCGCCGGAAGAATGGCGGGACCGGGAGCAGCTGTGGAACGATGTCGAGGCGGCCGAACTGCGCAAGGACGCGCAACTGGCCCGCGAGGTGGAGTTCGCCATCCCGCGCGAGATGAGCCAGGCAGAAGGCATTCGCCTGGCGCGCGACTTCGTCGAACGGGAATTTGTAAGCCGGGGCATGGTCGCTGACCTCAATGTCCACTGGGATGTCGCGCCCGATGGCAGTCCCAAGCCCCATGCCCATGTGATGCTCTCTTCACGCGAAGTGACGCAGGAGGGGTTTGGCGCCAAGGTGCGCGACTGGAACCGGACCGAGCTGCTCACCCACTGGCGCGAAGCCTGGGCGGAACACGTCAATCAACGCTTGGCCGAACTCGATATCGACGCGCGGATCGATCATCGCAGGCTGGAGGCCCAGGGGATCGATCTTGAGCCGCAGCACAAGATCGGCCCGGCTGCTTCGCGGATGGCAAGCCAAGGCCATGACAGCGAGCGGCTCGAAGAGCATCATGCCATCGCCCGCACCAATGGCGAGAAGATCCTCGCCGATCCGAATATCGCGCTGGATGCCATCACGCATGGACAGGCGACCTTCACCACTTGCGACCTCGCCATGTTCGTGCATCGGCATAGCGAGGGAAAGGAGCAGTTCGATCGGCTAATGGGGGCGGTGAAGGCGTCGCCCGATCTTGTCGCGCTGGGCAAGGATGGGCGTGGCGATGAACGCTTCACCTCGCGGTCCATGCTCGAGATCGAGCAGCGGCTTGAGCGTGGCGCCGCCGCGCTCGACGCGCGCCGCCACCATGGCGTCGCGGCGCGTCATGTCGATCGCGCGCTCGCACGGGCAAGCAGACGCGGGCTGGACTTGTCAGCAGAACAGCGCGGCGCGCTCGAGCATGTGACCAGCGCGAACGGGCTTAGCAATGTCATCGGCTATGCCGGCGCCGGCAAGAGCGCGATGCTGGGGGTGGCTCGCGAAGCCTGGGAGCATGCGGGCTATGAGGTGTATGGCGCAGCGCTCTCGGGCATTGCTGCTGAAAATCTCGAAGGTGGCTCTGGCATTGCGTCGCGCACCATCGCCAGCCTCGAGCACCAATGGGCGCAGGATCGCGAACTGCTGACCGACAAATCCGTCCTCGTCATTGACGAGGCCGGGATGATCGGCACGCGGCAGTTTGAGCGGGTGATCAAGGAAGCGGAAAAGCGCGGCGCGAAGGTCGTGCTGGTCGGTGATCCCGAGCAGCTGCAGGCGATCGAGGCGGGGGCCGCGTTCCGCTCGGTGGCCGAACGGCATGGCAGCGTGGAGATCGGCACCATCCGCCGCCAGAGCGAGGAATGGCAGCGCCAGGCGACACGGGCGCTTGCCACGGGACGGACGGGCGAGGCGATCGACGCCTATGACAAAGCGGGGCATGTCCATGCGGACGAGACGCGGGACGACGCACGGCGCGAGTTGATCGATCGCTGGGATAGGGATCGGGGTACCGAGCCAGGGGCCAGCCGTATCATTCTCACTCATACCAATGACGAGGTGCGCGCGCTCAACCAAGCAGCGCGCGAGCGGCTGCAGCGTGCTGGCGGGCTGGGCGAGGAGATCGAGCTCACCGTCGAGCGCGGGACACGCAGCTTTGCTGCAGGTGATAGGGTCATGTTCTTGCAAAATGAACGCAGCCTTGGGGTCAAGAATGGAACCCTCGCCACCGTGCAGAGCGTCAGCCAGGCGCGCATGGCGGTGATGCTGGATGATGGCCGGAGGGTGGCGTTCGACCTCAAGGACTATGCCGCGATCGATCATGGCTATGCCGCCACCATCCACAAGGCGCAGGGCATGACGGTGGACAAGGTGCATGTGCTCGCCACGCCAGGGCTGGACCGTCATGCCGCCTATGTCGCGCTGTCGCGGCATCGCGGCACGGTCGATCTCCATTATGCCCAGGATGACTTTGCCGATCGGGGCAGGCTGGTGCGCACGCTGAGCCGCGAGCGGGGCAAGGATATGGCGTCCGACTACACACAGGCGCGCGATCCGGAGCGGCAGGCAGCGGCTGGCAGGTCGATCGCTGCTCCGGGAGGAAAAAGGCTCGGCGCCGATCCTCCAGAGAGGCCTGAGCAGCAGCCGGATATGATACAGGTGCGGGATCGCGCCATTGCGCGTCACGCCCGCGCCGTTCAGATGATCTACAACATGCAGGATCTGGGGCTCGGCCTGTCAGCGGATGAAGCGCGGGAGCTCGACGATGCGCGCAAGGGGCTGAACGACCTGCGGCCCAAGGCTGCCCTCGATGCCGAGACAGCCTATGCGCGCAACCCCGCCCTCGCAGCCTCAGCAGCGCGCGGCGACACTGAGCCCGCGCGCGCCGCTATTCTCCACGAAAAGGAGGTGCGGACCAATCCGGAGCTGCGCGCCGATCGGTTTGTCGAGCGGTGGAACCGCTACTCCCGCGCTGCCGAGCGGGCCTATGTGGAGGGCGATTATGAAAAGCGCCGTACCTATCAGGATAGCATGCGGTCGATGGCGACATCCCTCGAGCGCGATCCGCAAATGGAATCGATACTGGCCAGCCGCAAGCGAGAACTCGGCATCTCCATCGACAGTGGCCGCAGGCTAGGGGCAGAACTGGCGCTCAACCATGGCATTGATCTTGGGCGAGGACGAGGACTGAACATCGGGATGTGATGTGAGGCGATGCGGTCAGGAGCCCCGCACGCTTCATTGCCGATGGGATGGTCAGGACAATTCTGAGTGAGCCGTGGTTTACGCGGAGCAGCCTGATTGAAAAGCTATTTTTACATGGTTTAAAATAGCGCGCGAACAGGTCGTGCCTTAGTGTTAGGATAAATCCTGCGGGCGCGGTTGTTTTCTCAATCTTTTTTCTTGCGGCTAAAGTTCGTTAAGAAGTTATGGTTAATTTGGCCATCGCTTCGAAGCCGAACGAGCAATGAGGGTACGCAAGGGGAACGTCATGCAGAAGAATGGCAAAGTTGCATTGATCACCGGTGTGACGGGTCAGGACGGAGCCTATTTGTCGGCACTTCTGCTGTCCAAAGGTTACATCGTTCATGGCATCAAGAGACGTGCGTCACTCTTCAATACGGTGCGCATCGATCATCTTTATCGCGACCCTCACGAAGAGGATGTCCGGTTTTTTCTGCACCATGGCGATGTGACTGACTCAAGCAATTTGATCCGAGTTATCCAGCAGGTACAGCCCGACGAGATCTATAACCTAGCCGCGCAGAGCCATGTCGCCGTTTCGTTCGAGGAGCCGGTCTATACGGCTAATTCTGATGCGCTGGGTACATTGCGCCTTTTGGAGGCTATAAGAATTCTTGGTCTGGCTAAGCGCACTCGCTTTTACCAAGCATCCACTTCCGAGTTGTTCGGTCAAGTACGCGAGACACCCCAGACAGAACAGACACCTTTCTATCCACGCTCGCCCTATGGCGTGGCGAAGCTATACGCGTATTGGATAACTGTAAATTACAGAGAGGCCTATGGCCTCTACGCGTGCAACGGTATTTTGTTCAATCACGAGTCTCCCCTACGCGGAGAGAATTTCGTTACGCGAAAAATCACTCGGGCACTGGCGCGGATAAAGCTCGGTCTTCAGGAGACGCTTTATCTCGGCAATTTGAGCGCCAGACGGGATTGGGGACATGCGAAGGACTATGTCGAAGCCATGTGGCGCATGCTGCAGCTCGACGCGCCAGAGGATTTCGTGATCGCCACTGGAGTCCAACATAGCGTCCGCGACTTTGTCACCGCAGCGGCCGCCGAACTCGGTATCGTGATGCGTTGGGAAGGCAAAGGGCTGGAAGAAAAGGGATATGATGAAAAGGGCCGCTGTCTGGTTCGAGTAGATCCCCGCTATTTCCGCCCGGCTGAGGTTGAAACCCTGCTGGGCGACGCGGCGAAGGCTCGCAAACTTCTGGGATGGAGCCCGGCAACGTCCTTCGACAATCTGGTTCGCGAAATGGTCCTGGAGGACCTTAGGACGGCGCAGCGGGACCAGTTGGTCAAAAGACATGGCTTTCAGGTTCATGACCATCACGAATAAGCAGGCACCAAGATTGGGGTGGAACTTCGCTGCGGGGGTCGCCAGTACAGCGTGGACAGCGATCGTCACCATATGCACGGTGCCGCTCTATCTCCACTATCTGGGGATGGAAGCGTACGGTTTGATCGGCTTCTATACCGCGCTCCAAGCGATGTTTGCCGTTCTCGATCTGGGCCTTTCACAGTCGATCAATCGGGAAGTCGCGCGCGCCCACAGCGAAGATGAGCGCGCGCGCGCCCGGGACCTGCTCCACACGCTGGCTTTTGGGTACTGGGCAGTTGCGTTCGCGATTGCGATTGGGATGTGGGCCGCCGCGCCATTGATTTCAAAACATTGGCTGAGCGCATCCACCGACACAGGCACGCTTTCCAACGTGATTGCGCTCATGGGATTCACGGTCGCCTGCCGTTTTCCTCTCTCCCTCTATCTCGGCGCCTTGATGGGCGCTCGCCGCATGGGTTTGGCCAGCGCGATCGAGATCATCATGGTCGCCGTCGCAAATCTGGGTGTCGTCGGCATCTTGGCCAAGGTCTCCCCCACCCTCGAGGGGTTCTTTCTCTGGCAGGCATTGGTAGCGATGATCAACATCCTGCTCGTCAAGGCGATCGCTTGGCGAGTTCTCGAAGGCGGAGGTACGCGACGGCCCCGCTTCGACATGACCGGTGTACACCGCATCTGGCGTTTCTCAGCCGGCTTGGCTGTAACGGCGATCTTAGGGGCGATGTTCGTGCAGAGTGACAAGGTGGTGCTCAGCAAGATTGTGCCTCTCAGCGATCTCGGACGCTATACTTTAGCGAGCATCGTGGCGCGGAGCCTCTACGTTCTAACGGCTCCTGCGTTCAGTGCGGCTTATCCGCAGATGGTATCGATGCACGCCGGCGGTCGCATCGAGGAGATCGCGCAACTCTACCGGCTCGGAACACGGCTGTTAATGGCGGTGCTATTCCCGGCAGCCATCTTCCTGGCGGTGTTCTCGACCATGATTTTCACCCTTTGGACCGGGAATCCGGAACTTGCGAAGGGCTTGTACGCCATAGTAGGCCTCCTACTTCTGGGCACCGCGCTTAATAGCGCAATGCATTTTCCATACGCGCTGCAATTGGCATTCGGGCAATCCAGCCTGCCTATGATAATCAACATCATTTTGATGGCGGTGTTTGCCCCACTCCTCATTCTGTTGTCCCTACGCTTGGGCATCTTAGGTGCGGCGGCAGCATGGGCGATCCTCAACACACTCTATCTGTTCTTGGGCACGTGGCTCACGCATCGAAGGCTGTTGCCGGGCATAGGGATGCGCTGGCTCGGTAGCGACGTAGGCTTCCCTCTGTTTGCAAGCCTAGTCATCGTTGGTGGCGGCGGCTTGGGTTTACAGTCGGTGGGCCTGCCTGCTCCAGCCGCTGCTGCGATCGGCCTGCTTTTGGCTGGCCTTACTTTTTTGACGATCTTCCTCTCAACATCCGGCATGGCGGAGTTCGCGCGAAGCATGTTCGTGTTGCGGGCACCGCCGCTGAGTGCGAAGGCATAGGCCATGGGGGGCACATGTGCGATGTACTATTCTCAGTTCGGTGAGGACCGTCTCCTGGACAAGCTGTTCCAAGGTAAACGTCAAGGCGTCTGCATCGAGGTTGGCGCCAACAATGGAGTCGACGGGAGCACGACCCTGTATTTCGAAGAAATCGGCTGGAACTGCATCTTGGTCGAGCCCAACCCAGCCTTGTGTCGGGCAATACGCGCGAGGAGAAAGGCTCAGCTGTTTGAATGCGCCGCCTCTAGCGTCTCAGGAAGTGCGATTCTTCATGTGGCCGTCGGCGCTGAGCAGTCTCACGCCGTCTCCGCGCTTGGAGATGAACGGAGGTCAGCGCAGATCCTCAAGGAGCATGGTTTCCGAACCGAACCCGTTGAGGTGCCCCTGCGCCGGTTGGATGACATTCTCGATGAAGCTGAACCAGCAGCCGATATAGACTTCATCTCGATAGACGTCGAGGGCCATGAACTCGAACTGCTTAGGGGGTTCTCGTTGGATTGCTGGCGTCCAAAGGTTCTAATTGTCGAGGACAATTCGTCGATGTGGGAGACGTCGGTGCGAGATCATCTCAAGGCTCATGGGTATGTCCGCTTCCGGCGGACGGGCGTCAACGACTGGTATGCGCATGTCTCGAACCTGGCGCTAACGAGTTTCCGGCGGCGGATCGCCTATTACCCTTCTATGATATTCGGCAGGATGCTGATGGCAGTGCTAAAGGCGATGACGCCCATCGCGCCCCTATTGCGACGCTCTCCAGCGGTAGTTTTCGTCAGAGATCTCCTCCTTGGTCGACGGAAGCGGGCATGATGCAGCTAACGATCTGCATCGCGACTTACAACCGCGGTGCCTTCATTGGTGAGACGCTGGATTCTATCCTCCCGCAGCTCCGACCCGGCATCGAGGTTGTGATTGTTGATGGCGCCTCGCCGGACAACACCGCGGCAGTGATCGCTCCCTACCTCGAGCGATCTTCGGCTGTAAGATATTTTCGTGAAACCGAGAACTCCGGTGTTGATGGCGACTATGACAAAGCAGTTAACTATGCGGTCGGTCGACATTGCTGGCTCTTTCCAGACGATGACCTGTTAGCAGCAGGTGCGCTCGATCGTGTCCTCGAAGCCTTGGAAGGTGGCGCAGTCGATTTGCTTATAGTAGATGCCGAGGTGCGCGACCGAACTCTCAGCCGTACATTGCAGTCTAGCCGCCTCGCGTTCAGTGGGGAGCGCCGCTATGGTCCGGAGGATGCGGAAGCTCTTCTGGCGGACGCGGGATACTGTTTGTCGTTCATCGGCGGAGTCATCATCCGCAGGCACTCATGGATATCGCGATCGAGAGAGCCCTATCTTGGCTCCTTGTTCATTCATGTCGGGGTGGTTTTTCAGGAGCGCGGCATAAGGCTGGCGAAAGTCCTGGCCGAACCGCTGGTAATGATTCGTGCCGGCAACGCCATGTGGCGGGCGCGGGGATTTGAGATCTGGGCCTTCAAATGGCCATCGTTGATCTGGAGTTTCGAAGGGTACTCGGATGCAACAAAGGCAAAGGTGACGCCGAGCGAGCCTTGGCGGCGGTTTTGGTGGTTATTGGGCTATCGGGCGCTTGGTGCATACTCGCGCTCTGAATATGATCTCTATTTCGCCCACACACTTTCCCGTTCTGAACGCTTCGTTCCGCGCCTGATCGCAATCTTCCCCGGGCGATTGGCTAACCTGATCGGAGTGGCTGTACTAGCGCTGGTCGGGAAGGGAGGGGGAGCGGTGGCATACGATCTTGTTGCCGCCAGTCGCTTCTCCAATATAGCAAGCCGTTTTTTGACCAGCTTCTGGTTGGGCCGGTTGAAGCGGCCGCTCCCATGATCCAGCTATGACGACCCGATGTGCAATCATAACTGGTATCACCGGACAGGACGGTTGGTACCTTTCGCAGTTGCTGCTGCGACAGGGCTATAAGGTCATTGGAACGACGCGCGATTTGCGCGGCGCAGATGGACAAACCCATTCGGGCGTCGATGTCGTGCAGTGGGACATGAAGGACGAGGCTGCGCTCGCTGCGCTCCTGCAAACGGTACGACCAACAGAAATTTACAATTTCGCGGCCTATGCATCGGGAGCAGCGATGTACGAGGAGCCTGTTGGTATCGGTGACATAAACGGGTTGGCTGTCGCTCGCATATTGGAGGCAATCCGCAGCACCAATCCCTCCATCCGCTTCTGTCAGGCGTCTAGCAGCGAATTATTCGGGGAGCCGCTAGAAAGTCCCCAATGTGAAAACACGGCCTTTCGGCCGCGCAGCCCTTATGGCGCGGCGAAGCTTTATGCGCATGAAATGGTCGGCATTTATCGCCGTCGCCATGGTCTGTTTGCCGTCTCGGCCATTCTCTTCAACCATGAGAGCCCGCGACGTGGATCTGCGTTCGTCACCGGGAAGGTTGCTGAGGCGGCTGCGCATATCAAGACCGGACTTGCGCAGGAACTGATATTGGGCAATCTCGATGCGCGGCGGGACTGGGGATTCAGCGGCGACTATGTGCGCGCGATGTGGTTGATGCTGCAGGCGCCTACGGCTGACGACTATGTGCTCGCCACGGGACAAAGCCATTCGGTCCGGGAATTGTGCGATGTGGCCTTTAAACGCGTCGGCCTGGACTATCGATACTATGTCCAAGAGGGCGAAGACGCCTTCCGGCCTACTGAAATCGTGCCGCTCGCTGGCGATGCGTCCAAAGCGAGGGAACGTTTGCGCTGGGCGCCCGAAATAGATTTTGCGAGCATGGTCAACATGATGGTCGACGCCGAGTTGGAGCGGCTCGATCAAACCAACGATAAGCCGAGGTAAAAAATGTTCACCCAAATTACGCGATGCAGGATCTGCGGCAACTCTCATCTCGAGCGCGTGCTGGATCTTGGTGAGCAGGCGCTGACCGGCGTCTTTCCTCGCAGCAGGGAACAGAAGGTCGGAAGCGGTCCCCTGCGACTCGTTAAATGCGTTGGCGACGTTAAGAGCGCCTGTGGCCTGCTCCAGCTTGAGCATAGCTATGCTCTCAGTGAGATGTACGGCGAAAATTACGGCTACCGTTCAGGCCTGAACGCCAGCATGGTTGCTCACCTTAACAGCAAGGTGGAGCGGATTTCGCGCCAGGTGTCACTTGAGCCAGGTGATCTGGTTATCGACATCGGAAGCAACGATGCGACCACCCTCAAGGCCTATACCCAAGCCGGGTTGCAACTGGCTGGGGTAGATCCGACAGGCTCCAAATTCCGGGAATATTATCCGCCACATGTCGAGTTGATCCCTGAGTTCTTTTCGGCCGAACTTATCCGGGCGCGATTTGGCGCCCAGAAGGCCAAGGTGGTGACCTCGTTTTCGATGTTCTACGATCTTGAGGCGCCGATGTCGTTCATGGCCGAGGTCGGCGAAATCCTCGCCGATGATGGGATCTGGGTATTTGAGCAGAGCTATATGCCGAGCATGCTGGCGACCAATTCCTTCGACACGGTCTGTCATGAGCATCTCGAATTCTATGCGCTCAGACAGATCCAGTGGATGGCAGAGCGTACGGGGCTGAAGATCGATGACGTCGAGTTCAACGATGTGAACGGAGGCAGCTTCTCCGTCACGGTGCGCAAATCTCTCAAAGAAGAACCGCAGAATGGCCTTGTAACCCGTATACTCCACGATGAGGCCGCAGCTGGCTTGGACGGCTTGGCTCCATTCTGCGCATTTGAGGATCGGGTCGAACGCGCCCGCGAGACGGTCAGCGCGTTTGTTGCCGATGCTCGAGCAGAAGGTAGGAGCGTCGCAGGTCTTGGCGCCTCGACGAAAGGAAATGTGCTCCTGCAATATTGCGGGTTCACTGCTCAGGATATTTTCGCCGTTGGCGAAGTGAACTCCGATAAATTTGGCTCCTTCACCCCGGGCTCACTCATCCCAATCCTTTCCGAACAGAAGTTGCTGGAACAGAGCCCTGATTATCTGCTGGTGCTGCCGTGGCATTTCAGAAGCTTTTTTGAGCAGTCCCCCGCATTCGCCGGGCGCACCTTGGTATTCCCGCTTCCGGAATTTTCGATCGTTGAACGGTAGCTCAACCGCTCAATAGGACGATTTAAAGGCTGACAGACCGCGTTCATCACCGCTGCTTGAGAAGGTCCCCTACGATCGTTTGAGCCTAACTATCCATTAACCATTTCTTTCGATCTATCATTCATTATGATGCTGAACGCTAGCAACTTGCGTTCGTCGGGACAGGGGTGCTGAAATGGGGGATGTAGGATCAGTTCTCGGAGCGGCCCATCGCCCCTTTTCGGCCGGGCATCAGCCGACGGAGCAGGGCTGCGATCCAGAGGTCGAACTGTCGATCGTCATCCCGTGCCTGAACGAGCGCGAGAGCCTTCCGCACTGTATCGCACAAGCCTCACGCGCAATTAGCTGTCTGGCGAACCTTCACGGGCTGGTCGGCGAAATCCTGGTTGCTGACAATGGTTCGACCGATGGCAGCCAAGCTCTGGCGGAAGCCATGGGCGCTCGCGTTGTGCCCGTGGTGCGCCGCGGCTACGGCGCAGCACTCATCGCCGGTTGTGAAGCCGCTCGAGGACGATATCTGCTGATGGGTGATGCAGATGGTAGCTATGACTTCACAGAAGGCGTCCCCATGATCGAGCGACTGCTCGATGGAGCAGATTTGTGCATCGGCTCGCGCTTCAAGGGCGGCATTGCGCCTGGCGCGATGCCGTGGAAGAACCGCTACATCGGTAACCCCGCTCTGACCGGAACGCTCAATCTGCTCTTCGGTACAAAGATCGGCGACGCCCACTGCGGATTGCGCGCGATCAGCAAGAAAGCATTTCAGAAATGCGGATTGACATCCACGGGCATGGAGTTTGCCAGTGAGATGATCATCAAGGCGTCCCTCAAGCAACTCCGTATAGATCAGACGCCTGCAACCCTGTCACCCGACCTGCGCAGCCGTGAGCCGCACCTTCGCCCGTGGCGTGACGGCTGGCGACATTTGCGATATTTGCTGATGCTCAAGCCGACCCGCGTGTTGGGCTTGCCCGCCCTGATCGCACTGACGGCGGGTTCCATGTTGTTGGTGGGATCTAGCGCGGAATATTTTCTGCCGGGAACAGTGCCGCAAATTGGTTCCTACTGGACTTTGCTTGGTTCCACATTGGTGGCGTCGGGGCACATGGCCTTCATCATGACGTTGATCGGCTGCCTGTGCGGTATCCATGCAGGATACCAGCCATCGAGGTTGTTCACTCGACTGATTACCCGATTCACCAACTTCGAAGGCATGTTGCTCGTCGGGTTCGCTCTTATAGCTGCTGGGCTGATGATATTGATCTCCGTCGCGGTCGGATGGGTCCAGCGAGATTTCCAGTCAACCAATTCCATTCTGCCCCCCGTCCTGGGAGCCCTGTCGATTACGCTGGGCCTCCAAACGGCACTAGGCGGTTTCGCCCTTGCGATTGTCGGCGGGAATGAGGCACATTTCTTTCGAGATTTCCTGAACGGAAGCGCCAAATCTGCGCGCGATGACCATGACACCTTGGCTTAGCGTCATCATTCCCGTCCACATGGGCGCACAATTTCTGCCCATGACGCTGGCCAGCGCGGCGGCCGAGAATCCCGCCGGTGTCGAGTTCCGCATCTATAATTCGGGCGACGATAATGGGGCTGCGCGGCGCGCTGCTGCCCCCTTTTTCGGCCGTATGAACATCATATGGGAAGATGTACCAGATCTCCTGCCGTGGACTTCCAAGACCAACAAGGGCGTGCACGACGCAGGCGCCCCTCATGTGGTCATGCTCCATCAGGATGACCTGTGGCTACCTGGTCATTTGGATGCCGTTCGGACCGCGCTGCAGTCCTGGCCTGACGCAGTCATGTCGATTGGGGCCTCGCGCTTCGTCGCGGCCGAGGGTCGCCTGCTGGGGCACTGGCGGCTACCTTTTGCTGCCGGCCTCCACGAGGGGGCGTCACTGCGAGATACTTTGCTGGTACAGAACAATATCGCGATCCCAAGCCCGGTCATTCGGCGTGAGGCTTGGCTCGCAATCGGCGGAATGGAGGAAGCCCTCTGGTATACAGCGGATTGGGATCTCTATCTGAAGATCATGAAGTTAGGAAGGGTTGGGGTTCGAAATGCCGTTACCACAGGGTTTCGGATCCATGGAGGGTCGCTGACAATAAAGGGCAGCCGTGATCCAGCCGCTTTTCTAGGCCAATTTAGAGTCGTGTTGAACAATCACGCTGATGCTTTCGAGCAGCTCTCTTTGGCTAACAAGAACAAGGTCCGTGCATCCATCGCTGTGAATTGTGCGCTGGCCGCTGCCTCTTGTGGCGATTTCTCGGGCCTGCTGCCTGCGCTCATTGAAGTTGTGAAGCTGGGTCCAGTTGGTGCAGCTATCTACCTTCACAAATCACGGATTCTTGACCGCCTGCGCCCGCGGCTCGACCTCGGTCGGAGACTCATGAAGGCGTGATGATGGCCGCAGCGGGACCTCTTTATCGCTCGTCGGACGGTGACCTTGACCATAGGAACCAGTCCCCGAACGATCACGAGATCAATTTAATCTTGCATCCCGCCTTGATGAACGGCGCTTTGATTTCATATAGATTCATGCTGGCTAGACGCTCGGGCTTGTTACCAAAATAGGACCATGTTGGAGCGTAGAACGCATCCGTCCCGAACGCCATTGTCCCCCCGGCCTTGCATATACGCCGGGCGAGCAGATGTGCATCTTCAATGTCTTCAAATCCAAGTCGGAGGGGCCGATTGGAAAGGTCAGGGCGGTTGAGCACAAGGTCGTGCGTCAACGGGCCATCAGTCGCCTTGATGAGGAAGTAGTCCGCGCCGCTTTGCTTGATTTTTTCACTCATCAGCGCGAACGGGGCATAACGGGCATGTGCCATCCATGCCTGAGCCGGCAAAAGGATCAATAAGCTGGCCGCGCAGGCTCGGAGCATGATCGGCCGCAACTCCTCATGGCGGATCACCAGTGTCTGCCAGCCAAACAGCGCCAGCAGCACTGCATTTCCAAGGACTCCATGAAGATATCGATAGCCAAAACCTATTCCCTGGTAGGGTAGAATGACGGCGATCACCACAATGGGCAGCAGGAAACTAGCTGCCAAGGCAGCAGCGAGCCGATTCTGGCGCACAGCGCGAATGCCGACCGTCATCAAAGGAATAAGGAAAAGATGCTGCCACGTGCAGAACCGCAATATGTTCGCCGCTGTTAGCGTCGGATTGGCTATCGACAGGGAAAACACCTGAGCAATTCTGGACAGATAATCTGTCCCCGCAGCAGCTGTTATCGATGCAGGACCTGCTACGAGGCTATGGATGAAGATCGGCCAGGAGAGCCAGAAAATACCTATGGCGCCATAGCTGAGCGCAAAAATGGCAAACCTTTGCCACCGGCGCTCAAACAGAGGCAGTAACAGAAAAGGCGCTACAAACATGGGGTGGAACAGCGGCTGATGCAGCCCTGTTGCTATGAACCCCACCAGGATCGCTAATCCGTCGCACGGACGACGATCAGCTAAAAAGAGCCGCAACCAGAACAGGTTGAAGAACAGATGGGCAGGCATGGCATAGGCCGTCATACCTGTAATCACGAATTGGCCGGATCCGAGCAGAAGCAGCACGGCGATGGTGGGCACCTCCCGGTCTGCTGGCCAGATGCGTTGAGCGATGCTCCAGATTAGCAGCAGCGAACCGGCCGTCAGCAAAGGTCCGGTGAGCGCGGGGTCGGCGATGCTGCCGACGACCGCCCGCAGCGCTGCATTGAAGGGGAGATATGCCGAAACCCAAGCGGCCGGGTTCCCGACCGGAAGCATGAATTCCAAGTTTAGAGCTGATGCATCCTTTTGCCATTCAGCAGCCAGTGGCCAGGCAAAGCGGCCATGCGAGAATATCGCAGCATCGAAATTCGCCATCTGCTCATCGCGGCTAAGATCATAGTCCATGAGGAGAAGGCGGTGCCCGAGATAGCACAAGGTCACCAGCGCAAGGGCTATAAGTAAGGTATGCGCGTCACGAAGCTGCAATTCCCTCGGCATGGGACGGGCTGAGATAAAAAGCGGAACGGACAGAAACAAGAACGCTTCAAGCAACCAGAGATCCTGCTGTACCAATAGCTTTGTTGTCACCCAGAAAAGCCGAACTTGAGGGACGAATAAAGCGATGGCGAAAAGTACAACCATCGCCATCAGGCACTGGACAGCGATCCGCAGGAGCAATTGGGGAGCCGCTTGCTGTTGCGGTTCAACTGGCGCTTTTGTGTCGCTGATCGTAAGACTCTTATCGATCCATAAGCGGATGTTGCGCATCTCTAAAGGCCTCGGCTTCTTGCGTCGTTCCGCTTAATATCTCGCGTATATTAAGTATATGCCAAAGCGCTCTAAACCGTGCTGATCCCTCTCTTGTCCGAGTTAGAGGCTGATGCGACATCGACGCACGCGTCAGAGTCAATCTCGCCGGGGTCGTAAGTCATGTCATTTACCCTGACATGCTGAGAGGTTAGAGCGGAGGACCAACTCGGGGGCATACTTTCGTTATCAAACGCTGCTCACCTGTGGACTCTAGCGCACAGTCTTAGGGCCTGAAAAATGCGAGAAATACCTATGATTGAAGGTGCTGGGTTATTCTCCGGTGCCGACCACAAGACAGGAAAAAATCGGCGCTCCGGTCCCGTCGCCCCGGGCTGGATTTGGGCGGTTCTTATCGCCTGGCTTGCTGGCAGCCAGATGCTGCTCTGGCGATTTCTCAATGTCGCGCCTCTTTGGGTCTACGCAGTCGGTGGCATGGTCGTTGCCTTCCTTTGCTTGTTCACGGTCAAAATCACAAAGGATAGCCGCGGTGTTGGGCTGAGCACCTTGCTGACCTGTTTCCTGGTTGCGCTAGGCCTGCTGGCGCTGAGCGGCGAAGGCCGGTTCTTCTATGCCAATGTGGATTGGCAAGTGCGCTTTGCCGTGCTGCGGGACATGGGGATCAATCCTTGGCCCTTCGTCTATACGGCGCGCGCCGAGCCTGACCTGCTGCGCGCGCCGATAGGCATGTTCCTGGTGCCCGCGCTGGTCTTCAAGGTCCTTGGTGCGAGGGCGGCAGACACGGCGCTGCTGCTGCAGAATGTGACGCTGATCGCGCTCCTGCTCGCCCTCGGCAGCCAGCTGTTCGCCGATCGGCGCTCGCGTTTGATCGGCCTCACGATCTTTATCCTGTTCTCCGGCATGGATGCGATCGGCGACCTTCTGATGCAAGGAATGCTCACCGGTCATCTGGAAGACTGGGCCGAAATCCAATATTCCTCGACAATCACCCTGCTGTTCTGGGTGCCGCAACATGCGATTGCCGGCTGGCTGGGCGCTGTCGGCTATATGCTATGGCGCGAGGGCCGTGTCCCTCTCGCCCCTTGGCTGGCAGTGCTCCCACTGACGGCACTCTGGTCGCCCTTGGGATTGATGGGAGCGATGCCTTTCGCGGCCTTGGCAGGATTGCGGACGCTGATCTCGCGTTCCCTTCTTTTGCGCGACCTTCTAGCTCCCGCAGCTTCCCTTCTCCTTTGCGTTCCGTCGCTCATCTATCTGGCCGCCGGATCGGATGATGTTGGCTTTCATTGGCAGCCGATCCCTTTCGTCCAATGGCTGCTGTTCCAATCCTTCGAGACGCTGGCTTACCTGATACCTCTGGCGATCGCAGGACGATCGACGCGGTTCGGACGGGACAGCCTGTGGCTGGCCTTCGCCTGGCTGATGCTTATTCCCTTCGTGCAGATCGGCTGGTCGACCGATTTCATGATGCGCGGTTCGATCACGGGGCTGGCTGTGCTCGCGGCGATGGTCAGCGACCATGTGGTGCAACGGGGCGAGAGACGGCGCTGGCTCATGGTGGTGCTTGCCATCGGCAGCCTGACCGGCCTTGCTGAAATCCGCCGTGCCTTGGTCTATCCCGCAGCACCTGAAGTGCGCTGCAGTTTCTTCAAGGCTTGGGACCAGACCTTCGCAGCCTTTCCCAAAGGATCCTATCTTGCCCCTCTCGACAAGGTTCCAGCACTCATCCGCCCTGTTGATCCCGCCCCTGCCGATGCACACGAGCCGGCGCGTTGTTGGGATGGCTCCTGGAAACTGCCCTATGACCCGCGCAATGCCCTGTCAGACAGAGAGGATGGCGTAAAGTGACAGGCCCCTGGGAAAGGGAACGCGACCGAGCAGGTGTCGCTCCGCTGCAAAGATACGCTGAAGCGCGGCATTGAGGAGCGGCGCGGGGCGCGCGTCTAGCGGTGTGTCACGCCGCAGCAGTTGGTGGGCGAAGCGCTGCGCCACCGCGAGCGGGAAGAGCAGGCTGTTGAAATAGCCTGAGACTTCGACTTTCAGTCCTGCTTCACGGACAATGTCGAGCAGACCCTCGTGCGTATAGCGGCGCTTATGGTGATGCAGCACGTCGTGATCCGACCAGAGCCAAGGCGCTGCGGGCACGGTCAGCAGCAGCCGTCCGTTGGACGCCAGCCGCGCGCCCAAGGCGCGAAGTGCAGCTTCATCTTCCTCGACATGTTCAAGCACGTCTAGCAACGCGATCATATCGTAGCGGGTTTCGCCAAAGCCGATCGCGTCGGGCAAGGCGCCTTCCTCCACACGGCACAGATCGCGCGCACTCGCCAAGGCGCGTGCATCCTCGTCATATTCCATGGCGTCTAGCGCCCCATATTGCGCGAGCAGGGCGAGGTTGCCGCCGGTGCCGCAGCCCGCCTCGAGGATGCGAGCATCGGATGGCAGTGGAACATGGGCGCGGACCAGGCTGTCAATGATGGCGCGGCGAGCGACAAACCACCAATGATCCTGCTCTTGCGCGCTCATGCTCGCATAGGCTGATCGATCCATTCGTCCTGTTCCTCGCAATGGGGTTTGTTCACGGACCGTGTTGCCGGTTCGCTTTCCTCAGCCACCACATAAAGCGGCCGATCGCGCACTTCCTGCGCGACGCGGCCCAGATATTCGCCGATGATGCCAAGACTCATAAGATTAAGGCCGCCCAGCATCAGCACCGCGATCATGATAGAGGCATAGCCGGGCGTATCCACCCCGGTCAGCAGCGTATGCAGCACTAGGAACGCGGCATAGGCAAAGGCCATGACGGCGATGCCGCCGCCAATATACGACCATATGCGCAGCGGCATCGTGGTGGATGCGGTGATTCCGTCGATCGCAAGCCCCCAGAGCTTGCCGACCCGCCATTTGCTGATTCCGGCCTCACGCGGGGCACGTTCATAATCGATGGTGGCGACGCGGAAACCAATCCAGGAGAAGAGGCCTTTTGTGAAGCGCGCCTGCTCGCCGAGCTGCTTGATCACGTCCACTGCCTGGCGATCCAGCAGCCGGAAATCGCCGACATTCTCCGGAATGGGATGATCGGAAAGGCGGTTGATCAGACGATAGAAGCCGTGTGCGCTCCAGCGCTTGAACCAGTCGTCGCTCGACCGGTCAGCGCGCCGCGCATTGACCACCTTCGCTCCCGCCAGCCAGTGGCGCACCATCGAGATGATGACTTCAGGCGGGTCCTGGAGATCGACGTCGATCGGAACGACGGCGTCCCCTCTTGCCCGATCAATACCGGCCGCAAGCGCTGCTTCCTTGCCGAAGTTGCGTGACAGGGTGACCAAACGAATGTCGGGGCTCAGACGAGCAAGGATTGTCAATATGTCACCGGTGCGATCCGTGCTGCCGTCATCAACGAAGAGAAATTCTGCGCGGGCGTCAGGGCCGATCAGGTCGAGCGCCTGAGCGACCGCAGGACGCGCTGCGTCCAGGAAAAGCGAGATGCTTTCCTGTTCGTTGAACACCGGAACGATGATCGACAGCGAAATGCGCATGGGTCTTGGCCTGGTCCACCCGGGATTAGACCTTAGGCTATCGGCCAGAATGGTTAATGGAAGATGAGGGGGGGCGAGGTTAAAGGCAAAATTTACCATGGGCTGGCATGAGGAGTTATGCCCAACTTCCGAGCCCTGATCGCAAAGCCCGCTTTCATCCTGACCCTGGTCGGCATTGGGGCCTTGTTGCCCAGCTTTGTACTGGGGCCCGGGGCGACCCATTCGCATCTCTATAACCACATGTGGACGGCCCATTTCGGCGAGCAGATGGCGGCGGGCCATCTTTATGAGCGCTGGCTTCCGAACAGTTTTGAGGGTCTGGGCGCTCCCACCTTCTACTTCTACCCACCTCTCGCCTACTGGGTGTCTGGCGGACTGCATGCGCTGGGGCTCTCGGTGCCTCAGGCGATAAATGGTGCCGGCCTGCTGCTGTTGATCGCTTCGGGGCTCACCATGCATGCCTGGCTATCAGCGCGGGACACTTACCCGCTGCTGGGTGCCATTCTCTACATGCTGGCACCCTATCATCTCTATAACTTTCATGTGCGAGGGGCCTTGGCGGAATTCGCCGCTCTTGTCTGGCTGCCGCTGATTGCGCTTGGGATCGAGCGCCTGCCGCATCGTCGTGGCCTTCTGCTGCTGGCGCTGTCCTATGGTGCCCTCATCATCACCCATTTGCCGCTAGCAGTGCTCACCGGGGTGTTTTTGATAGGGCCGCTGATGCTCCGGCGCATCTGGCATGAGCCGACGGCGCTTCTACCTGGCGCTGCGGCAGGGGTGATCGCCTTGGGGCTGTCCGCGTTCTTCCTGCTGCCGGCGGCGACGCTTCAGGACCATATCTCCACGGTTCTCCTCTGGGGTCCAGGCTATCGGGCGACGGACTGGTCGATCTACAACACGAACTTCACGATGTTTACCGGACCGGCATTGGCACTCATCGTTCTCGCCCGGCCGGCGCGGTCCTTCTGGACCGTGCTGACGGTTATCGGGGCGCTGGCCGCTGTGCGTCTCCTTCCTTTCGTCTGGGACATTCCCCTGCTCAACAAGGCACAGTTTCCCTGGCGCATGATGGGCATCGTTGAGTTTACCGCGATCACAGCGCTCTTGTCCTGCCAGTTACACCGCATCCGCCTGTTTCTTGGAGCAGGCGCGGCCCTCCTCATTTTTGCCTACGGACTCATGGCCTCGCGGGCGATGGACGCGCTTCACCATCCAGTGGACTATGCCTTGATCGACCGGATCAAACCAGACGCGCCGGAATATCTGCCGCGAGGCTTCGATACTTCCCTGGTGGAAAAGGAGTATCGCTGGACGGACGTGCAGAAATTTCGTGCTCTGCCGCGCGGGAACGAGATCCGGGTCGGGACAGCCGGGCGGGTTACAGTCCATCAGGCGGATTTTCCGATTTGGCGCGTGATGCAGGACGGCTCGCCCGTCCCGCATCAGGGGCCGCTCATCAGCTTTGACGCCCAGCCTGGCATCTACCGCATCGAGCGGGTTGCGATCTGGCAGGAGAAGGTCGGGCTGGCGATCAGCATGATGGCGGCGCTTCTGCTTGGGCTCACGCAATTCTCTAGACGCGGAGCCAGATCCATCGCCGAACCTCAATCGGCCACTTCCGAGGGAACGCGGCTACAACGAGCTTGAGGGAGCTAAGCAGATCGGATTAAGCTGCATTTACGTTCCAGCACTTAAGATTTGGGCCGCGCAAAGCGCTCTGTTCAAACAAAAGGGGGAGTGGCACTGTTCTGTTCAATGATGATGCGCCGATTGGACGGGAGCGGTAACTCCCACCGCATCCAATCCCATAGCTGATCGAACGGTGCGATCGTTTCCCCGGGCGCCATCCAGTCGAGGGCCTGAGGCAGCGCTGCCTGCCCAGCCATTCGCGCCAGTTCTTTCAGGGTGAAGCTGGTACACGTTCTCAAGCGGAGGACATTTCAGGCGGGAAGGTCAGGAAATGCGAAATTATCCTGCGGAGACGCTGACGCTGGAATAGCGCCGGACCACTCGGAGCGATTCCCGCCGCCCATGTTCATGATGATGTTGATGACGATTTCCGCCATGTCGCTGCGGGATTCCCAATGATGACGGCAGTCATGAAGGGGCGAAATCCTCTATCCTGGCGCGTTGGCAGGCGGCCGGATGCCGGTTCTGGATCAGGTCGCTGCCGGAGATAAGCCGGCTACTGATCCAGATTCGCACCCACGCCGAGCTGCGAGGCAGCAGCCCTCAGGCGCTTATCACGTGTCCAGAAGCAGGCGTCGGGCGTCAGACAGGTTGCTGCCAGCAGATGTGCATCGATGTAGCCAATGCCCAGGCCGAACAGTCTGTGGCGGTCAATGAAGGCATGAACCTCGTCATCGTGCGCGACGAGAGCTGACGGCAATCCGCGAAGCGCTTCGAGGATGAGATCTCCTTGCCGAAGGCTTCCCAGCGCCAACTCCCCGATAACGAAGGGATGGGAAAGAACCTGCCGCTGGTCGAGTGATCGGGCGAGCGCCGGATCATCCTGACGAAAATGATCCATCCAGACGGAGGTATCGACCAGGATCATGCAGGATCGGGACGTCGGCGCGGAGCGGCTTCACTATGAGGCTCAGTGCCGCCAAGACGGGAAAGGCGTGCGGCGCTCTCCCGTTCTATGAGAGCTTTAAGCGCTTCACGAATGAGCGCTGATTTTTCGGTCAAGCCGGTGAACGACTGAGCCTTCGCAATTAGCTCGTCATCCAATGCCAGGGTAGTTCGCATAAACCTCGTCCTTCTGATGCACGGAATATAGCATCATATGATGACAGTTCGAGTGCATTTGGTTTAAGCTGCTTCATCTGCTCACCGGCGGAACGGAGCAGACCATGTGGTCTGCCCCAGGTCCAAAAGATCTGCCTCAGCTCAACCTGTTGATGGACTCCCGCATGTGATCCACGCTGACGCTTGAATATCGTTGGACCATCCGCAGCGATTTCCAGCCGCCCATGTTCATGATGGTGATGAGGTCGATGCCCGCCATGACGCAGTGAGACGCCCAGTGATGGCGCCAGTCATGGACGGTGAAATCCTCGATCCCCGCGCGCTGGCAGGCGGTGGCATGCTGATTCTTGATCGGGTTGCCACCGGGGATCTTCGCCTTGCGGGTGTCTTGATAGGGTTTACCGAACCGGTTGAGGAAAACATGCTCCTTTGTGGGCCGCCCCTGTTTCTCCCAAAGCGGGCGCAGCACATCCATCACGCGAGGATGCATCGGTACGGACCGGATGATCGCGTTCTTTGTGTGATTGAGCCGGATCGATCCCTCTTGCATATCGACGCCCTCGACGCCCCACTGCAACTGCAATGCGGTCTGGATGCGCGGACCATGGAAGGCAAGCATGGTGATGATCGGCTGGATGTGAGGCGAATAGGCTGCGATCAGCCGGTCGCGGTCTTCCTTGCTGAGAAAGCGCACTCGCTCATTGTTGAACGGGATGGCTTTTATCCGCAGCGGCGGGAGATCATGTAACTCATGATAGACATTGATTGCCGCCTGGAACACTGAGCGATAGCGGTCCTGGCCCGCCGGGTCATGCCCGGTGAGATAGGCGCGGCGAAAATGCTCCCACGCCTGCTTGGGCTCGCGCAGGCTGAAGTCGCCGATGAGGCCATTGAGCTTCCCGATGCGCAGGACGTCGGACGCACATGGGGGCTTTGCCTTTGTCAGGTAGCTGTCGAAGGCCTGGGCGATGGTTCCCTGCGCGACGAGAGCGGCCGGACCGAACATCAGCTGGTGACGCAGCTTCGTCTCATGCTCAGCCATCAGATGGGCTGCGGCGTCGGGGTCGCTCGTTCCTGTGCTGAATTCCTTGACGATGATCTTCTTCTTGCCCAGTCCGACTGAGCCGCGGATGTAATAGATGCCGTGCTTCCCACGGGTACGGATGGATAGCATCTTGGTTTCCTTTAATTTTGTTCGCCGCCTGCGCCGGGCGGATCTCTCCGCATGCGGGACGAGCGACGAGCCATGTCTGATGAAGATCGCTCGCATTCCGCGGACCCTTTCGCCGGAGGCTGGATGCCGGGCCAAGGCGGAGTGTCGCGAGCCTGGAGGCAATTGATCATCACTTCAGGTGGCGCCCGAGCCCTTGAGGCTGGTCGCTGCGGGTCGGTGCACAGACCATCTCTAAGGGCGCTCCATCGGACCAAGCTTGGCCTAGGCGAAGCTGCCATATCGGTCTGGCTGAGCAGCAGCGAACGGACGTCGCCTGCCACACCCACAGTCTGTTTCGATGGCGTCCGCGACTCGGGAAGTGGCTGCGATCGCCCGGCATTCGCATGCCCAGAAATTGCCAAAAGAAGCGGGGGATTTGCCCAAAATTTGCCGAAAGGGCCGAAGGCCCGGGTTGGCCATTGGCCTCCTCCGAGCAAACAAAAACCCCGCCAAATCGTTGATTTGACGGGGTTTTCGATGGTGGGCGTGGCAAGGATTGAACTTGCGACCCCTGCGATGTCAACACAGTGCTCTACCACTGAGCTACACGCCCACGGGAGTTGCGCCAATAGCGGCGGTCCGGGGGGGGCGCAAGCGGGAAATTCGCCTTTCACTCAATTCTCTGGACAGAAGGTGCGCAGTTCATATGCTGCGGTGCAAAGGGGGCGCTCAGCAGCATGATAAAGTTCGACGATGCGACGGCCGGAGCGACCTCACCCTTGCCCTTCTACCGCCAGCTTTATGTGCAGGTGCTCGTCGCGATCGGCATCGGCGTCCTCATCGGCCACTTCTTCCCGCAGGCTGGCATCGCCCTTCAACCGCTTGGTGAGGCGTTCATCAAGCTGGTGAAGATGATCATCGCCCCGGTCATCTTCCTGACCATCGTCACCGGCATTGCCGGCATGAAGGAATTGGGCGCGATAGGGCGGGTGGCGGCGAAGGCTTTCGACTATTTCCTGACCTTCTCTACCCTGGCCCTGATCGTCGGCCTGATCGTCGGCCTGATCGTCGCTAATGTCGTGCATCCGGGGGCCGGGCTGAACATAGATCCCGCCAGCCTCGACGCGGGCAAGGTCGCGGAATATCAGCAGCAGGCGCATGATCGCACGCTGACCGGCTTCTTGATGGATATCATCCCGGCAACGCTGATCTCGGCGGTCGCGGACGGGCATAACATCCTACAGGTGCTGTTCGTCGCTATCCTGTTCGGCATCGCCCTGACGCTGATCGGCGACCGGGCCGATCCGCTGATGCAAGTCTTGGATTCGGCGAGCCATGCGATCTTCAAGCTCGTCTCCATCCTGATGAAGGCGGCGCCGATCGGTGCGCTGGGGGCGATGGCTTTCACCATCGGCAAATATGGCGTGGGCGCGCTCGCCAACCTGATCGGGTTGGTCGCGACCTTTTATCTGACCTCCCTGCTGTTCGTCCTGCTCATACTCGGGCTCGTCGCCAGACTGGCGGGCTTCAACATCCTGCACCTCATCCGCTATCTGAAGGCGGAACTGCTGCTGGTGCTCGGCACTTCCTCCTCAGAAGCGGCGCTGCCCAGCCTCATCGAAAAGATGGAAAGGGCAGGGTGCCGCAAGTCCGTCGTCGGCCTGGTCGTGCCTACCGGCTACAGCTTCAACCTCGATGGCACCAATATCTATATGACGCTGGCGGCGCTGTTCATCGCGCAGGCGACGAATGTGCATCTTAGCCTGGGCGATCAGATCCTGCTGCTGCTGGTGGCGATGTTGTCCAGCAAGGGAGCGGCGGGCGTTACCGGCGCGGGTTTCATCACCTTGGCGGCGACCTTGTCGATCGTGCCGTCCGTTCCGGTTGCGGGCATGACGCTGATCCTGGGCGTCGATCGTTTCATGAGCGAATGCCGCAGCCTCACCAACTTCATCGGCAATGCGGTCGCCACCATTGTGGTGTCGGCATGGGAGGGCGGCTTGGATCGGAAGCGATTCGCCGCCGCCATGGCTGGCGCACCGCTGCCCCCGACTCCGGATATGGAGGAAGTCGTCGCCGGTTGATCGATTCAGTTAAGGCCCGTCATGCTGGTGCTGCCGAAGATGCGGTCGATCTCCAGCACCAGATCACGCAGATGGAACGGCTTTGAAAGCACTTTGGCTTGCGGCACCGCCTTGCCGGCTTTCAGCGTCACGGCGGCGAAGCCGGTGATGAACATGATTCGCATGTCCGGCGCTACCGCCGCAGCATGCTGGGCCAGTTCAATACCGTCCATTTCCGGCATGACGATGTCCGTCAGCAGCAGGTCGAATCGGTCGCGGTCGATGTGCGGCACGGCCTGCGAGCCGTTCGCCACAGCCACCACCTCATATCCCGACCGCTCCAACGCGCGGGCGAGATAGGTGCGCATGCTGTCATCATCTTCGGCCAGCAGAATTCGAACCATCGCTTTAAGTCAGTCTCGTCTCTGGCCGGTCTCGGCCGATCGGTGCGGCACCCCTCCTGGGTGGCGCTGCATGCCATTATATGCGAGAACAGCCAGAGATATCCAGCCGAGTAACCATTTTTGGGGGCGTCCTGTGGAAGGAGATGATTTGAGCTATTCCGCACCGCGCGCTCCGGCCGAATCCACCGCATCGCATGACCTTTACGGCCCGGAACGCCCCATCGCGCCGGTCATCATTTCAGTGCCCCATGCGGGGCGCGATTATGACCCGGCGCTGCTGGACGGAGCCAGAGTCGCGCCGGACGTGTTGCGACGGCTAGAGGACCGGTGGGCGGACCTGCTTGCCTATCCGTTGATCGAACGGGACTATCATGTGCTGGTGGCGCGTGCGCCACGCGCGATGATCGACCTTAATCGCCATGAGCGGGAGATTGATCCCGCCATGGTGACGGGCCTGCCGCGCGACGCCTCATTCCAGGGCAGTGCGAAGCTGCGCGGAGGGCTGGGCCTGATCCCCCGGCGCTTGCCCGGCGCTTATGAGTTGTGGCAGCGGCCAGTCGGCTGGGACGAGGTGCGCCGCCGGATCGACCTCATTCACCGCCCCTATCATGCGAGCCTCAGCCGGATGATGCGGGCGGCGAGGGACGCGCACGGCCATGCCGTGCTGATCGACCTGCATTCCATGCCGCCGCTTCCACCCGCCGCCGCGGGGCAGGCCGCTCCGCAGGTCGTGCTGGGCGACCGCTTCGGCCGCGCTGCGTCGGCGCGCCTTATGACGCTGGCGGCGGATGTGCTGACCGGCCATGGGCTGACAGTTGCGCAGAACCATCCCTATGCGGGCGATCATATGATCGAACGGCATGGGAACCCTGCCGGTGATCTTTATGCGCTGCAGGTGGAGGTGGACCGCAGCCTCTATCTCGACGCGGCGCTCGATCGGCCGGGCCCCGGCCTGCCGCGGCTTCAGGCGATCATCAGGGCTCTGATCGACGCACTTTCTGCGGAAAGCCCGCGCGCTGCCTATCCCCTTGCCGCCGAATAGTGCGCAGCAAAAAAGGCCGGAGCGATGCGCGCCCCGGCCTTCCTATTCTCCGACCGTGTCAGCCCCTTATTCCAGATGCTGGTCCGGCAGGACGTGCGTGGGGCGTGAACCCCACAGCGCATAAAAGAGAATGTAGAGTTCGCAGACCGCGGTCAGCAGGAAGGACGTCTGCAGGCCATAATTGTCGGCCAGCCATCCTTGCACCACGACCAATGATCCGCCTGCAATCGCCATAATCAGCAGGCCCGACCCTTCCTCGGTCAGCGGTCCCAGACCCCGAATGCCGAGCGAGAAGATAGTCGGGAACATGATGGAATGGAAAAGACCCACCAGGATCAGTGACCACATGGCGACAGGGCCGTCGGACAGGACGGTGACGATCATGACGATGAAGGCGCCGGTGGCGAAAGCGGCCAATACCTTGCCTGCATCGACCTTCTGCATGATCGCCGAACCGACGAAGCGGCCGACCATCATGCCACCCCATAGGAACGTCAGGTAACGGCCCGCATGCTCATGGGTAAGGTTCGCGATGTTCGGCTGGCTGACGAAATTCACGAAGAGGTTGGCGACGCCAATCTCCGCGATCAGATAGATAAAGATCGCCGGAATGCCGAAAACCAGGTTGCGGTGCGACCAGAGCGAATGTTTCTTGCGTTCTTCCCGGGCCAGCCTTGCCGTCGCCGATCCCATGGCGGGAAGCGGGAAACGGGCGATGACGATGGCCAGCACTACCAGAACCACCGCAACCAGCGCATAGGGCAAAATCACCGACTGGGCGTCGGCGATCCGCTCCGCCTCGGTCAGCACCGTTCCGGCGGCAGCCGTACCGCCCTTCGACCGCCCCAGGATCAGATAAGCGCCGAACAGCGGCGCCAGCATCGTTCCGGCAGAATTCATCGCCTGCACCAGGTTGAGGCGCGACGATGCGGTTTCCGGCTTGCCCACCACGACGACGTAGGGATTTGCCGCAACCTGCAGCAGCGTGATGCCGCTGGCGATGACGAATAGCATGGCCAAGGTCACGCCATAGGAAGGCAGGCTCGCCGCCAGCATCATGCCCAGCGATCCGGCGGCCATGACCAGCAGGCCGATCACCAGAGACTTTTGATAGCCTACCCGCTCGATCAGCTTGGCCGAGGGGATCGATGCCACGAAGTAAGCGATGAACCAGACAGACTCGATAAGCGTCGTCTGGGTATAGTTGAGTTCAAATACGCTGCGCAGGTGGGGCAGCAGCGTGTTATTGATGACGGTGATGAAGCCCCACATGAAGAACAGGCTCGCCAGCAGCGTCAGCGCCGGCCCATATCGAGTAGCGGGGTGATGTTCGGCCGTCAGAGTGGCTGATGATGAGGGAGGTGCGGGCATTCATCTTCTCCAACAGGCGCTAACAGGCTTGTGCTCTTTCAATTTGTCCGAGTATATAGCTCGCTGTCGGGCGTCAATATCTCGGTAGCAAGGGGGCATGCATGCAGAGGGCCTGGATCAGCCATGCTTTTCGAACATCATCGTCCTATTATCTGGCGCTTGTGATGGCAAGCGCATCAGCATTGGCCGCCGAGACGAGCCGCGCGCCTGCAGGTCATCTGCCCGAGGGCACGCCCGTCGAAGCAATCACGCTGTCGAACGGGCACGGCGTTTCCGCCAAGATACTGACCTACGGCGCCACGCTGCAGTCGCTGACCGGGCCTGACCGCAATGGCAAGCAGGCCGACGTGCTGCTGGGCTATGACGATCTCGCGGCTTATCTGGCGCGGCCCGATTATTTCGGGGGGACAGTGGGCCGCTATGCGAACCGCATTGCAGGCGGCAAGTTCACCCTTGACGGCCAGAGCTATCAGCTGCCGCTCAACGACAAAGGCAACACGCTGCATGGCGGCGGCAAAGGGTTCGACAAGCAAGTGTGGAAGGTCGTGTCCCTGACCGGCGGCCCCCGGCCTCAACTCGTCCTGTCCTACAGCAGTCCGGATGGAGAGGCGGGCTATCCCGGCAGGCTCGACACCCGGATCAGCTATGCGCTGGACGAAAGCGGTGCGCTGACCATCAGTTTCGAGGCGGAGGCAAGCAAGCCGACCGTCGTCAACCTGACCAATCACGCCATCTTCAACTTGGCCGGAGAGGGCGCGCCGGGCGGTGCGCTCGGCCATTTGCTGACGATTCCGGCAAAAGATTATACCCCCGTCGATGCCGGGCTTATTCCCACTGGTGAGATAAGGCCGGTCGCGGGAACCCCGTTCGACTTCCGCACGCCCCGCCGGGTGGATGACGCAGTCCGTGACGGCGCCGATCCGCAGATCCGGTCGGGCCGCGGCTACGATCATAATTGGGTGCTGGACAAGGGGACGACCGCGAACCCTGAACTTGCCGCCCGGTTGGAAGACCCTCCTTCAGGCCGTGTCCTTGAGGTGCTGAGCACGGAGCCGGGGCTGCAATTCTATTCGGGCAACTTTCTCGATGGGACTTTCGTCGGCAAAAATGGTCATCTCTACCGGATGGGCGACGGCTTCGCCCTTGAGCCCCAGAAATTCCCGGACTCGCCCAATCATCCGAACTTCCCGTCAGCGCGGCTCGACCCCGGCAAGCCCTATCGGCATGTCATGATCTATCGCTTGTCGGTAATGCGCTGATCCGATGGCGCAGTGGGAACTGATCCAGCGCGATATTCGCGACACGCTGGGCGAAGGCACCTTATGGTCCGCGCGCGATAATGCTGTCTATTGGACCGACATAGTCGCACCAGCGGTCAATCGCCTGTCACTTGCCGACGGCAGCATCCTACGCTGGGCCATGCCTGAGCCGATCGGTTGGATCGTCGAGCGGCAGGGCGGTGACTTCATCGCCGGATTGCAGAGCGGTTTCGCCCGTCTCTCGCTCGATCCGCTCGCGATCGAACCGATCGGCGACCCTGAGCCGCATTTGCCCGGCAACCGGATGAATGACGGCAAGGCGGATGCCGAAGGACGCATCTGGTGCGGCACGATGGACATGGCGGAGCAGGCGGAGAGCGGCGCTTTCTACCGCCTGGATCCAGACGGGCGCTGGCTCCAGATGGACAGCGGCTACAAGGTGCCCAATGGCCCGGCCTTCTCCCCCTGCGGCCTTTGGCTCTACCATACGGACAGCGCGCGGCGCAGCGTCTATCGCTTCGCCCGGACGGAAGGCGGCGGCCTTGCAGACCGGGAGTTGTTCATCCGCTTTAGCGAAGAGGATGGCTATCCTGACGGCATGACCGTTGATGCCGACGGTCATTTGTGGATCGCGCATTGGGATGGCGCGCGCATCAGCCGTTTCACGCCCGAAGGCAAGCTTGATCGCGCCATTCCCTTGCCAGCGCGGCAGGTCACGAACATCTGTTTCGCCGGAGCAAATCTCGACCGCATGTTTGTAAGTTCGGCGGCCGTGGGCCTGCCCGAAAGCGAATATGATGGCGGGCTGTTCGAGGTCGATGCGGGCGTGAAGGGCCTGCCGACGCCCTTGTTCGCAGGCTAAGCAGGCTAAGGGAAGGGCGGCGCGGAACTGTCGCGCTGCACCAATTCGAAGCGGAACGCTGGCGGCTCCGATGGGCCGTTGATCAGCGAGTCGATCACAGCCGCCCCCATTTCGGCGAGCGGCTGGCGCACCGTGGTAAGCGGCGGCCAAGCGGTGAAGCTAGCCGGCGTGTCGTCAAATCCGACCACGGACAAATGTTGCGGCACATTCAACCCCCGGCGGCGCGCCAGCGCCAGAAGGCCAAGCGCCATATCGTCATTGGTCGCGAAGACAGCCGTCGGTGGCTTCGTTAGGCCGAGCAGATGCTCGCCCGCCGCGATGCCGGACGCATAGTCGAACCCACCCTCAACGAACAGGCTCTCCTCGCGAGGAAGGCCCGCAGCCGCGAGGCCGTCGCGGAAGCCATCGACCCGGCAGGCGGCTGCGCCATGGCTAGGCGGCGGCGTGATAATGCCGATGCGCCGATGACCGAGCGCGATGAGATGATCGGCTACCATCCGGCCTGCAGCCCGTTCGGGCGTGGGAATGTTGAGGCCCTGCGCGCTCACCGAACCGGCGATCAGGGCGCAGGGCAGTTTCCGCTCGGACAGCCACTGCAGCACTGCCGGATCGTCCGACAGCGGCGGGGCCAGGAACACGCCGTCGGGGCGCAGCGCGGCCACAAGCCCTTCCAGAATCTCGAACCGCGCCTCACCCTCCAGCGGGATCAGCTCGACCACCAGATGATAGCCGAGGTCCCGGCACCGGTTCACCGCGCC
Organism: Sphingobium tyrosinilyticum; assembly: GCF_042654265.1. Classification (NCBI taxonomy): domain Bacteria; kingdom Pseudomonadati; phylum Pseudomonadota; class Alphaproteobacteria; order Sphingomonadales; family Sphingobiaceae; genus Sphingobium; species Sphingobium tyrosinilyticum. The sequence goes on from NZ_JBHSFZ010000022.1 coordinate 31,868, forward strand.
CGCCTGGATACCACTGATATAGCTGGCCACGGGGTTGTTGTAGAGGAAAGCGATCATGAAGGACCGCCCGCCTGCCAGCCGCCGGGCCGACTGATTGGGCCGATAATCCAGCTGACGGATCGCTGCCGTCACCCGTTCCCGCAGTTCCGCACTGACATTGGGCGCCTTGTTCACCACCCGCGAGACGGTTTTGATCGAAACGCCAGCGACCGCCGCTACGTCATGGATGCTCGGCATGAAGATCCTGCCACGCGATCCGCGGCTGCTCGCTGTATCCACCTCTCATGATGAGCGATCCTTGGCACGGAAAAGTGGGAGAAAACAAGCATTCGCGGCCGTCATTTGGCCGAAAAATTATAATCGATCATCCTGGGTCAAAAAGGGCTTGATCGATCAGACTAAATCTTTAAAAGTCCAAGACAGCGTTGTCATTCTTCGAATGGCAATGACGTCATCCCGGACGGTTTCGGACTAACTGCACAAGGACGCGGCCGTCCGGGATGCGCTTTCATCGCGCCTTCGTATCATGCCAGCCATGAGCGCCGATCAGAGGCACGAAGCGCACCGCCTCCAGCTTCTGTGTTTCGAACGCTTCCTCGCCGGTGCGGGTTATGCGCATAAGTTGCTGCTCTCTCGCTTCGCCCACCGGGATTACCAGGCGCCCGCCGATCGTCAGCTGTTCGCGCAGCGGCGGCGGCACGGAAGGACCGCCTGCCGCGACCAATATGGCGTCGAAGGGCGCTTGTTCCGGCCACCCCTCCGTACCGTCGCCGGTGCGGATCGATAGATTGTCATAGCCCAGTCGTTCCATCCGCCCGCGCGCGAGTGCGGCCAGTTCGCCCAGCCGGTCGATCGCAAAGACATGCGCGGCAAGGCGGCTCATGACCGCGGCGGCATAGCCCGACCCGACGCCGATCTCCAGCACCCGGTCGCTTGCGCGGATCGCCGCAGCCTCGATCATTCGGGCGACGATATAGGGCTGCGAAATCGTCTGGCCCCCCTCGACCGGCAGCGGCCTGTCTTCATAAGCGAAGTCGCGCAGCTCTTCTGGAACGAAATTCTCGCGCGGCACCTGGCGCATGGCCGCCAGCAGGCGTGGGTCGCCGACGCCGCGGCGGGCGATCTGCCGCTCCACCATCATCTGGCGCAGGCGCTCGCTGTCCGCCATGCCGCCTCCGGGCCATTGATCGGAATGACGCGACTCGGCCGCGCCGCCAGCGTCACCATAGCCCTTTGCCGCCCGTTGCGCCCTGACCTTTATCAATGCCCCCTGGTGCCGCAAAGGTTGACCGACTTTTCACCATCTTCCCCACGATGGAGGAGTTGGCTGTTCAAAAACAAAGCGTTATGGTAGCTGGCACAGCTTTCCCCGAGGTTGCCCCCGTTGGACATGATGCTGCCGGACCATGAGGCGTCCCTGCGTTGGACGCCGCTGTTCGCAGCCGCCGAGCGGCTGGCGAACGCCCGATCGCTCGGCGATGTCGTGGAGGTCGTGCGGACGGCTGCGCGCAGCATTGCGGGTGCGCAGGGCATTACGGTCGTGTTGGGCGAAGGCGACGAATGCTTTTATGTCGCCGAAGATGCGATTGAGCCGCTGTGGGCGGGCCAGCGCTTTCCACGTTCGTCTTGCGTGTCGGGCTGGGTCATGACCCATGGGAAACCGGCGATCATCTCGGACATCTCCGCCGATCCACGCGTTCCCTACCATCTCTACAGCGCCACTTTCGTCCGCAGCATGGTGATGACGCCGGTCGATACGGGGTCCAAGCCGATGGCGATCGGCGCCTACTGGGCGGAGGTGGACGCCCCCGACGAACTATCCGTCGAAATGTTGAGCCAGTTGGCTCGGCTGGTCGGCGCGGCGATTCGCAACGTGTCGCTGCAAACCTCGTTCGAAATCGTCAACCGCATGGGCGCGGCCGTTGCGGCGGAACAGAATCTGGATGTCGTCGTCCAGACGATCACCGACGCCGCCGTCGAACTGACCGGCGCGGAATTCGGAGCCTTCTTCTACAATCTCGTCGACCAGAAGGGTGAGAGCTACATGCTCTACAGCCTTTCCGGCGTTCCGCGTGAGGCGTTCGGCAATTTGTCCATGCCGCGCAACACCGCCGTGTTTGGCCCGACCTTCGCAGGGGAGGGGATTGTGCGGTCGGACAATATCCGGGCGGATCCCCGCTATGGCCACAACGCTCCGCACAAGGGCATGCCGCCTGGCCATCTGCCTGTCACCAGCTATCTTGCCGTGCCCGTCGTATCGCATAGTGGCGAAGTCCAAGGCGGCCTGTTCTTCGGCCATCATCTGGCGGGCCGCTTTACCGCTGAACATGAAAAGATCATGGCGGGCGTCGCGGGGCACGCATCCATCGCGATCGACAATGCGCGCCTCCACCACAAGGCGCAGCGTGAAATCGCGGCCCGCACCGTGGCCGAAGGGGAATTGCGCCAACTCAACGCCACGCTGGAGCAGCGGATCGAGCAGCGTACGGAGCAAATCCGCGCAGCCTTCCGCGAACTGGAACAGAGCGAGCGGCGCTTCGGGCTGCTGGTCCAGGGCGTCACCGACTATGCGATGTGCATGCTCGATGCTACGGGCACGATCACCAACTGGAATGCGGGCGCGGAACGGATCAAGGGCTATTCCGCGCATGAAATTGTCGGCCGGCATTTCTCCTGCTTCTACACTGAACCCGATCGGGAAGCGGGCATGCCCGCCCGCACGCTGGAGGTTGCCACCACGGCTGGCCGGTTCGAAGCCGAAGGGTGGCGCGTGCGCAAGGACGGCACGCAATTCTGGGCCAATATCATCGTCGATGCGATCCATGACGAACAGGGACGGTTGATCGGCTTTGCCAAGGTAACCCGTGATCTCACCGAAAAGCGCGCGGTGGAGGAACAGCTTCGCCAGGCGCACAAGATGGAGGCCGTTGGCCAACTGACCGGCGGCATCGCACATGACTTCAACAATCTGCTGACCGTCATCAACGGCAATATCGAACTGGCCGAGCGGGGCCTCACCAATGGCGGCGATCCGGCTAAGGCGGTGCGCGCCATCGCAAACGCCCGGCAGGGGGCGGAACGTGCCGCCGCGCTGACCCAGCGCCTGCTCGCCTTTTCCCGGCGCCAACCTCTGTCACCCAAGCCGCTGCATCTTGATCGCGTGGTGGAAGGGCTATCCGACCTGCTGAAGCGGGCGCTAGGCGAACTGATCCAGCTCAAGACGGTCAATGCCCCGCATCTCTGGCCGGTAGAGGCCGATCCCAACCAGATCGAAAGCGCGCTGCTGAACCTTGCTGTCAATGCGCGGGATGCCATGGCAGATGGCGGAACATTGACGATCGAGACCGCCAACGCTTATCTCGACAGCGATTATGCCGCCGCTTGCGGCGATGTCGCGCCCGGCAATTATGTGATGGTCGCGGTCAGCGACACCGGCACCGGCATGGCTCCCCCGGTACTGTCGCGCATCTTCGAACCTTTCTTCACCACCAAGGAGATCGGGCGCGGGACCGGGCTTGGCCTCAGCCAGGTCTATGGGTTCGTCAAGCAATCGGGCGGGCATGTGGAAGTGCTGTCGGAACAGGGGCAGGGCACCACTGTCAAAATCTACCTGCCGCGCTTCACCGGCGATGCGGAGGGGACGCAGGAGGACCGAGTGACGGCCCACGACCTCTCGGCTTCAGGCCAGACCATTTTGGTGGTCGAGGATGATGATGCCGTGCGCGCCTATTCGGTCGAGACTTTGCGGGAATTGGGCTATCGAGCGCTGGAGGCGGCGGATGGCCATGCCGCGCTGCGCCTGATTGAGGCGGATGGCCAGTCGATCGACCTTCTCTTCACCGATGTCGTGATGCCCGGCATGTCGGGCAAGGATCTGAGCGAACGCGCGCGTACGTTGAAACCCGACCTCAAGATTCTCTACACCAGCGGTTATACCCGCGACGGCTTCCTGCGCGACGGAAAGCTCGACCCGGGCATTGCCCTGCTGCCCAAGCCCTTCACCCTGCAAGACCTGGCCAGTCGCCTCCGCGACATCTTGGACCGAGTCTGAAGGCGGCGAGGCTCTCCGGGCGAAAAGCTACCGCCCACCTCTCAAGGTTCAGTAAGCGCGATATCCATATCCGCGAGCGCCAGCCGCAACAGCTCCGTCATCGCCGCTCGCGCCGCCGCCGTGTCGCGGGAGGCAATCGCCTCGAAAACCGCGCGATGATCCGGCAGCGGATCGCGCGGCGGCGCTGACTTCCGCTGCTTGAACATGGTCGTCCAACTGACCGCCGCGCCCACGGAGCTTGCCAGCGCCGCCAGCGCTTCATTCTGCGTCGCGGCCAATATCGCATTGTGGAACTGCTGATCCGCCGCGCGCCCTTCCTCGGTCGCCAGCCCATGCTCGCCCATCGTCGAGAGCGCTGTCTCCATGGTCGCCAGTTGGGCATCGGTCCGCCGCCGCGCCGCGAGTTCCGCAGCCGATGGTTCGATCAGGCCGCGCAGTTCGAACAGGTCGCGCACAAAGGCGGGGTCCGGCTCGCCCGCGAACATCCAGGCCAGCATCTCCGGGTCCAGCACATTCCATCGGCTGCGCGGCAGCACGCGGGTGCCCGCCTTGGGGCGGCTTTCCAGCATGCCCTTCGCGATCAGGATGCGCACGGCCTCGCGATAAGCGGTGCGGGACACGCGAAGCCGCTCGGCTGCCTCGATCTCGCCTTCGAACAGCTCGCCGGGTCTGTATTTTCCCGCGACGATCGCGCTGCCCAGCTGCCGGGCGATCGCCTGGTGGATGCGAAGGCCGCCCTCCTCATGTCCGAACATGCGTTCAGCTGAATGCTTGCCTTCGCTGCCCAACGCTCGCTCCTTGCCAGTCATCGAACGCCAGCCGTACGGCAATGCCGCTCTCAAAGAAAGTCGCCCGCAGCCGCCGTCCGCCGATGCTCGCCTGACCGCTCAATGATTGTCGCGCGGCAGGCCCTTGGTCTGGGCGATACGCTGATATTTCTCCGCCCCTTCCAATATCGCGCCGCTGTCGAGTTGCCCGACCAGCGCGCGCTGAATCTCCTGCCATGGCGTCTGCGAGGCGGGGTAGGGGTAGCCCCCCTCGGCCAGCAGAGCCGATCGCCGCGCAGACAGTTCTTCATCCGAAATCAGCACATTCACCATGCCTGCATTCAAGTCCATCCGCACCCGATCGCCGGTCCGCAGCAGCGCCAGGCCACCCGTGGCCGCCGCTTCTGGCGAGGCGTTCAGGATCGAGGGACTGCCGCTGGTGCCTGATTGCCGCCCGTCGCCGATGCAGGGCAGGGCGCTGATGCCCTCCGTGATCAGATATGCGGGCGGCCGCATGTTCACCACCTCCGCCGCGCCGGGATAGCCGATCGGCCCCGCGCCGCGCATGAACATCAGCGTGTCGGCCGTGATGCCCACCGCCGGGTCATCGATCCGCGCATGATAATCCTCCGGCCCGTCGAATACGACCGCAGGCCCTTCAAAGGCATTGGGATCATTGGGATTGGACAGATAACGCTGGCGGAACTCGTCGCTGATGACGCTGGTCTTCATGATCGCCGCGTCGAACAAATTGCCGGAGAGGACCAGGAATCCCGCCTCCTCCTTGATCGGCTGGGCGAAGGGCCGGATGACCTTCTCATCCTCGATCGCGGCGTCCCGGCAATTCTCGCCCATGGTCCTGCCGTTGACGGTCATCGCCCCCTCGCGGATCAGGCCCTGGCCGATCAACTGCCCGACCACCGCAGGCACGCCGCCCGCATGATAATAATCCTCGCCCAGATATTCGCCCGCCGGCTGGAGGTTCACCAGCAGCGGGACCTTATGCCCCACTGCCTCCCAGTCCTTGAGCGGCAGTTCGACCCCGGCATGGCGCGCGATCGCCGCCAGATGGATCGGCGCATTTGTCGATCCGCCGATCGCCGAATTCACCACGATCGCATTATGGAATGCGTCCAGCGTCAAGATGTCGGAAGGTTTCAGATCCTCCGCCACCATTTCGACGATGCGCTTGCCGGTGCGATAGGCGGCCTCCTGCCGATCGCGATAGGGCGCAGGGATCGCCGCCGATCCGGGCAGCATCATGCCCAGCGCCTCGGCGAGGCTGTTCATCGTCGTCGCCGTGCCCATGGTGTTGCAATAGCCGGTCGAGGGCGCCGACGACGCCACCAGCTTGATGAAGCCCTCATCGTCGATCTTACCTGCCGCCAGCAACTGCCGCGCATGCCAGACGATCGTGCCCGATCCCGTCCGCTCGCCCTTGTGCCAGCCGTTCAGCATCGGTCCCACCGACAGCGCGATCGCGGGGATATTGACCGTCGCCGCCGCCATCAGCAGCGCGGGTGTCGTCTTGTCGCAACCAGTGGTCAGCACCACGCCGTCGATCGGATAGCCGTACAGCGCCTCGACCAGCCCCAGATAGGCGAGGTTCCGGTCCAGTCCCGCGGTCGGCCGCTTGCCCGTCTCCTGGATCGGATGAACGGGAAATTCCAACGCGATGCCGCCCATCTCCCTTATGCCCTCGCGAATCCGCTCCGCCAGCACCAGATGATGACGGTTGCATGGCGACAGGTCGCTCCCGGTCTGCGCAATGCCGATGATCGGCCTGCCGCTCCGCAATTCCTCAAGGCTGAGGCCGAAGTTCAGGTAGCGCTCCAGGTAGAGTGCGGTCATGTCGATGTTGTCGGGGTTGTCGAACCAGGCGCGGCTGCGCAATTTCCGGTCGGCAGGGAAGGATACGGCCATGAGAACATCCTGAAAAGCTAGGGCTGTGCAACAGATTGACGTCTTCGCTCGGTCAATATACTCATACAAATAGACAGACAAGGATGGATTGCATTCTCCCGTGAAACCGTTAGCCCAGCAGCACACAGGTCCCCAGATATGAGCGGTTATGACGTCGTCGGCGATTGGGGCACGAGCCGACTGCGCCTGTTCCGCATCGAACAGGGTGAGGTTATTGCGCGCCTCGAGGGTCCCGGCATTGCTGCGGTCGGCGCGAATGCGGAAGCAGCCTTCGCAGACAGCATCGCGCCTTGGCTCGACGGTGGCATGCCCGGCAGCATTCGCCTCTGCGGCATGGCCGGTGCGCGCGACGGCTGGGTGGAGGCGCCCTATGCCGATTGTCCCGCTACTTCCAGCGACTGGCGCTCCGCCGCAGCCCGGTTCGACTGGCGCGGCGTGCCCGTCACCATCCTCGCCGGGCTCGCCTGCACCAGCAGCGATGGCGTGCCGGACGTCATGCGGGGCGAGGAGACACAGCTGTTCGGCGCCATCAACCGCCACCCCCATCTGGCCGATGGCCGCCAACTGATCGTCCTGCCCGGCACGCACAATAAGTGGACGCTGGTCGAAGATGGCCGCATCCTCACCTTCCGCACGGTTCCCACTGGCGAACTCTACGCGCTGCTGCATGGCCAATCGACGCTGGGCGCCAAGTCGAAACCGCACAATCCTGCCGAAGAAGGCGATGGCTTTGCCGAAGGTCTTGGCCGCGCTGGGCAGGGCGGTCTGCTCACCAGCCTCTTCGCCGCACGGTCGATGCGGCTGCGCGCCGGACGGTCTTCCGATTGGGCGGCTGCCTATCTTTCCGGCCTGCTGATCGGATGCGAGATTGCGGAGGTCACCGCGATGCTCGGGGAGGCAGGCAACATCACCCTGATCGGCGATCAGCGCCTTTGCACCCACTACGCGCAGGCGCTGGAAGCGCAGGGCCTTACCACCCATATGCTGGACGGCGACGATTGCGTGCTCGCCGGCCTCACCCTTCCGGAGAATGACGCATGACACTCGACGCCCTGCTCGCGGATGGCGCGCCCCCGATCGCCGCCATCCTGCGCGGCCTGCGTCCCGAAGAAGCCCCCGCGATCGGCGCGGCGCTTATCGATGCGGGGATCCAAATTCTCGAAGTGCCACTGAATTCACCCGACCCGCTGGAGAGCATCGGTGCACTTCAGCAAGCTTTCGGAGCTAAGGCTCTGATCGGAGGCGGCACGGTGCTGACGGTCGATGCGGTGGAGGATCTGCACCGCGTCGGCGGTCGCATCATGGTCACGCCCAATACCGACGCAGCCGTGATCGCGCGCGGCGCGGAACTCGGCCTTGAACTGCTGCCCGGCTTTCTGACCCCCAGCGAGGCATTCGTGGCCGTCAAAGCAGGCGCCCGCCGCCTGAAACTTTTCCCCGCCGCGCAGCTCGGCCCCGCCTATGTTAAGGCGGTGAAGGACGTTCTTCCCCGCCATGTCGGCCTCTGGGCGGTAGGGGGCACCGGCGCAGATACGATCGGTCAGTGGCTCGCGGCGGGCTGCGAAGGCATAGGCGTCGGCGGCGCTCTATACCGCCCCGGCGACAGCGCGGATGTGGTCGGGGAACGTGCCGCAGCCTTGGTCGCCGCCTGGCGCGCGATTTAGCGGATAAGACCTCCTACGCCTCCCCGTTCGTATCGAGCGAAGTCGAGAAACGTGAAGCGCGCGCTCTAATCCGTTTCTCGACTTCGCTCGATACGAACAGAGGTTTGTGGCCGTCACGTATCTCAGTCAATTTGTCGAGGGCCAAGCCCGCCCATTACCCCACCTGCCGCGTCTCTTGCCGGTCCAGCATTTCCCGTACCTTTCCCGCCAGATCGGCATAGGTGAAAGGCTTGGTCAGCAACTCGACGCCCGGGTCCAGCCGCCCGTGGTGGAAGATCGCGTTGCGTGCATAGCCGGTCGCGAACAATATCTTGAGATCCGGCCGCCGAAGCGCCGCTTCCCGCGCCACGTCCGCGCCCGTCATCCCGCCGGGCAGCACCACATCGGTAAAGAGCAGATCGACCGGCGGTGTGGCGCGGTCCAGCGCATCCAGCGCGGCTGCGCCGTTATTGGCCTCTATCACGCGATAACCTAGTTCGTTCAGCACCTCGACGGCATAGGCGCGCACCTTGTCGTCATCCTCGCATACCAGCACCGTTTCATGGCCGCCGCCATGCGGTAACCGTGGGCTTCCCTCCGCCCGGTCATTGGCTGGCACAGGCCCATGATGGCGCGGCAGGTAGATCTTGATGCTGGTCCCCTGACCGACCTCCGAATAGACGCGGATATGACCGCCCGACTGTTTGATGAAGCCATAGACCATCGACAGGCCCAGGCCCGTGCCGCGTCCGACCTCCTTTGTCGTGAAAAACGGCTCGATCGCATGTCGCAACGTATCGGGGTCCATGCCGTGGCCCGTATCCGACATGCTGATCAGCACATATTGCCCCGGCGTCACCTCTTCTTCCTGGGCGGCATAATGGTCGTCGATGTGCGTGTTGGCGACTTCGATCGTCAGCTTGCCGCCACCCGGCATCGCGTCGCGCGCGTTGACTGCCAAGTTCAACAGCGCATTTTCCATCTGGTTGACGTCGATCTCCACCGGCCAGACGCGCGCCGTCTGGATCGTCTCCACCTCGATCGTCTCGCCCAGCGTGCGCCCCAGTAGGTCCGACATGCCACTGACCAGCCGATTGGGATCGGCTCGCTCGGGCGTCAGCGGCTGGCGGCGGGAAAAGGCCAGCAGCCGCTGCGTCAGCATCGCGGCCCGCTCGGCCCCGGCCATCGCATTTTCCGCCGCCCGGCGCAGTCGATCGTTGTTCTTCAGGCCGCGTTGCAAAAGTTCCAGATTGCCGGTCACGACCTGTAGCAGATTGTTGAAGTCATGGGCGACGCCGCCGGTCAGTTGGCCCAGCGTCTCCATCTTCTGCGCCTGCCGTAGCGCCGCCTCCGCCTCTGCCAGCGCCCTGCTATGAGCGCGCTGCTCGGTAACGTCGCGCGCTACGCAATAGATTAGTCCATTGTCGGGCACCGCCGTCCAGCTGAAGTTGCGATAGCTGCCATCCTTCGCCCGAAAGCGATTTTCGAACCGCAGCGTCGGCACCCCTTGCTGCAGCGTCTCCAGTTCGTTGCGTACGCGCGCGACGTCCTCGGGATGCTCCATCCATTCCGACGTCCGGCCGATCAGTTCGTCCTCGCTCCAGCCCAATATGTCCGTCCAGGCGGGGCTGGCCGACAGCCATGTGCCCGTCATGTCCGCCACCAGGAAAGGGTCTCGCGCCAGCGTCCACAAACGATTGCGTTCGGCCAGCATTTCGCGCTCGGCCTTCACGCGTTGCGTGGTTTCGCTGACGATGCACAGCGCGCCGCCGATGGACCCGTCGCTTTCGAATACGGGCGAATAGCTGATGTCGAAAAACACCTCTTCGCCTCGACCGCCGTCACGCTCGATATAAAAAGGGCGGTCCTTTGCATGGACCGTCTCGCCTTTCTCGACGACGGACAGCAGCAGGGGCTCAAGATCTTGCCACAACTCGGCCCAGCCTTCGCGCGCGGGGCGGCCCAGCACGGCGGGGTGCTTGTCGCCAATGGTCGGGGCATATGCTTCATTGTAAAGCGCGCAAAGATCCGGACCCCAAAACAGCACGATCTCGGCCTTGGACGACAGCATCAGTCGCACTGTCGATATCAGGGCGGGCGACCATTGATCGACCGGACCCAATGGCGACTGTTCGCCGATACGGGTGGTCAGTTCGCCTAGCGGGCCTTGCGCCGCGATCATCCCGGCGATGTTGTTCGCCGCCGTCATCGATTATCCTCTGTTAAGAACCGCATAGACAGGGATACGCCTGTCTGTTGAATTGTATCCCGCTCGCGCGGGCCGCTGCGACCTTTTGTCCATGGGTCGCCCTCTTGCAACAATCGGGGCATCGGCGCATGGATCGCCGTCATGACCGCCATCGCTCTCCGTCGCCCGGCCATGTCCGCTCCCCGCCCTGCATCCATCGCCCGCTGGCTGCTTGCTGTCGCGGCGCTGGTTTTCTGCATGGTGGTGGTCGGCGGCATCACGCGCCTGACCGAATCGGGCCTTTCGATCACTCAGTGGAAGCCCATTGCCGGGGCCATTCCACCGATCACGCACGACCAGTGGATGGAGGCGTTCCGCCTCTATCAGCAGATCCCCGAATATCAGCAGCTTCGGCAGGGCATGACCCTGTCCGATTTCCAGTTCATCTTTTTCTGGGAATGGGTGCACCGGCTGCTCGGCCGCCTGATCGGCGTCGCTTTCGCGCTGCCCCTGCTGTGGTTTGCCTGGCGCCGGGCCATCCCTATCGGTTATGGTCTGCGCCTTGTCGCGCTGCTCGCGCTCGGCGGGCTTCAGGGTGCGATCGGCTGGTGGATGGTGAAATCCGGCCTCTCGGTGCGCACCGATGTCAGCCATTACCGGCTCGCCATTCATCTCCTGACGGCGCTCTTCATCATGGGCGGGCTCATCTGGACCGCCCTCGATCTGCGCGCGGTTGCGCGTGATCCATCCGCCCGACCTGCAATCCTGCCGCCATTTGCGCTGCTCGTGCTGCTGGTCCTGTTCGTCCAGCTGCTGTTCGGCGCTTTCACCGCCGGGCTGGACGCGGGTTATGTCTCCAATAGCTGGCCGCTCATGAACGACCATTTGGTGCCTGAGGGCATCGAGTGGCTGGGCTCGCTCTGGGCTACGATCTCCAACGACCCCTATCTCGTCCACTTCATCCACCGTTGGTGGGCCTGGGTCGCAGCCGCCATGCTGATCCTGCTCGCGCGCAAGGCAAAGCGGGCGGGGCAGCGTGGCGCGTCGATCGCGATCAATGCCGCTGTCGGGACGCAGGTTGCGCTCGGCATCGCTACGGTTGTCAGTGGCATCGCTCTGCCGCTCGCGGTGCTGCATCAAGCGGTCGGCGCGCTGGTAGTCGCGTCTGCCGCCTGGGGCTCGCATGCCGTGGGGGCGCGCCGGGCATGAGCGGGGTGGCGCTCGTCTATACGCTGTTCGGTTCGGCCGAAGCCGCCGAGCGCGTCGCGCGCCAGCTTGTTGAGGAGCGTCTGGCCGCATGCGCCAACATATTGGCTCAGGGCACGTCCATCTATGAATGGAACGGCGTCCTGGAAATGTCGGCCGAGGTGCCGGTGCTGTTCAAGACCACCCCGTCGCGCCGCGACGCGCTGATGGCGCGGATCGCCGAACTTCACGACTATGATGTGCCTGCAATCCTCGCTCTGCCGGTCGAAATGGCCGATCTCAGCTACGCAAAATGGGTCGCCGAGCAGATCGCGAAATGACGGGTATTATTTTACCCGTCAGGAAAGTGGCCGAATCTCTTGACTTCTGAAGGTGTGCCGGTCATTAGCGCCCATCTTTGAACGCCCTCAAAACACGTTCAATTCACTATTTCATTCTGGAGATTGGCACCATGAAGGCGCTGATGAAGACCACTAAGCCGGCAACCCCGGCCACGGTCGAAAAGAAGTGGATCCTGATCGACGCGGAAGGTCTCGTCGTCGGCCGCCTCGCCTCGACCGTCGCGAACATCCTTCGCGGCAAGCACAAGACGTCCTTCACCCCCCACGTTGATTGCGGTGACAATGTCATCATCATCAACGCGGACAAGGTGAAGTTCACCGGCCGCAAGCTTACCGACAAGGTCTATTACAAGCACACAGGCTACGCCGGCGGCATCAAGGAAACCACGCCTGCCAAGATTCTGGAAGGCCGTTTCCCCGAGCGCGTCCTTGAAAAGGCCGTTGAGCGCATGATCCCCCGTGGTCCGCTCGGCCGTCAGCAGATGCGCAACCTGCGCATCTTCGCCGGTGCTGAACATCCGCACGAAGCGCAGAACCCCGAAGTGCTCGATTTCGCGTCGCGCAACCGCAAGAACAAGGTGGGTGCATAATGTCCGATAACCGCCAGTCCCTGTCCGACCTCGCGTCGCTGACCGCCAACGCTCCGGCCGCTGCCGATGCCGTCGCTGCTGACGCCCCGATCGCTCCGGTTCAGCCCTCGGCTCCGCTGCGCGCCCAGGAAATCGACAGCCTCGGCCGCGCCTACGCCACCGGCCGCCGCAAGGACGCCGTCGCCCGCGTCTGGGTGAAGCCCGGCACCGGCAAGATCACGGTCAACGGCCGCGATCAGGAAGTCTATTTCGCCCGTCCGACCCTGCGTCTGGTCATCAACCAGCCGTTCGGCGTCACCGAGCGTGAAGGCCAGTATGACGTGATCGCCACCGTCAAGGGCGGCGGTCTGTCGGGTCAGGCCGGCGCCGTGAAGCACGGCATCGCCCAAGCTCTGTCGAAGTACGAACCGGCGCTGCGCAGCGCGGTCAAGGCGGAAGGCTTCCTGACCCGCGACAGCCGCGTCGTCGAGCGTAAGAAGTACGGTAAGGCCAAGGCCCGTCGTAGCTTCCAGTTCTCGAAGCGCTAAGCTTCTACTCGCAAGAGTTTTTGGAAGGGGGCTGGGTTTCTGGCCCCTTTCTTTTTGCCTTATGCCGTTGCGTCCCCGTATCGGTGGCAACCTTTCCTTCCTCCGGGTTGTTGATCTGCCGTAGCTAACGACAGGAGGACCCGATGGGCGAACTAACCGACAAGGCGAAGGCCGCTGGCAACAAGGCGGCTGGCGCCATCAAGGAAAGCGTAGGCCGCAATCAGGGCGATGCCGACCTGGCCGCCGAGGGCAAGGCGCAAAAGGCCAAGGGCACGGCGCAGGATATCAAGGGTTCGATCAAGGGCGCGCTCGGCGACGACATCTGATCGAAACCTTCACTAAACCAAGGGCCTCGCCGGTGGCGGGGCCTTTCTTTTATCCCAAGGCACCCGCCCCGCTGGTCCTCTGCGCCCCATCTTCTGAAGCGCGTAGATAGTCCTGCACATCCCGCCGCAATTCACCCGCGCATAGATAGAGCGCGATGACATTGGGTATGGCCATCAGGAAGAAACTGCTGTCCACAATGTCCACCACCCGGCCCAGATCAATCGCCGCCGCCGGGGGCAGGGCGATGATGTAGAGAATCTTGTAGCTCCACTGCGCCTTCGGCCCGTTGCCGAACAGATAACCCCAAGCCTGCAAGCCATAAAAGCCCCAGGCCACCAGCGTCGAATAGGCGAACAGCACCACGACTACAGCAAGCAGCCAAGGGAACCAGGGTGACACCTGTGCAAAGGCGGCGGAGGTGATGGCTATCCCCTCCAACCCTGACCGCCATGTGCCCGCGACCACCAGGGCCAAGCCGCCGGCAGCGCATACGATCATCGTGCCCAGCAGAGGTTCGAGCAGGGCCACCAGCCCTTCCGACACCGGATGGCGCACCCGCGCCAGGCTGTGCGCCATCACGGCGGAGCCCACACCCGCCTCGCTTGCGAACACCGCTCGCCGCATTCCCGCGACGAACGCGCCGACAGCGCCGCCCGTCGCCGCGGTGCCGTTCCACGCGCCTTGCCAGATCTCGGCCAGCGCGCCCGGAATCGCAGGCGCATGAAATATCAGCACAGCCGCAACCCCGGTGAGATAGACCGCCACCTTAAGCGGCGTGAGCCGCTTCGCCACCTCGCCCAGCCAAGCCGCGCCGCCGAGCGTTACTAACGCAACCGCAGCAGCAAGCAGGACGCCGTAAGCCCAGCCGTTGGACAGCCCCGTCACCACCTTCACCTGGGCAAAGCTCTGATTGACCTGAACCATCGGGATCGCCCCGAACAGCGCGAAAAAGGCATAGAGACCGCCAAGCGCCAGTCCGAAGCGGGGCCATCCCCGCGCCGCGCCCACCGCGCGCAGCACATACATGGGGCCGCCATGCACATGCCCGCGGCTGTCGAAGGTCCGGTATTTGAGGCCCAACGTTACCTCGGCCATTTTCACGGTCATCGCGAACCAGCCGATGACGAACATCCACAGGATCGCACCCGGCCCGCCCATGGTCAGCGCCACAGCGACCCCAGCGATATTGCCTAAGCCAATAGTCCCGGCCAGCGCAGTAGTCAGCGCACCCCATTGGCTAATGTCACCCTTCGCCTGGCCAGGGCCTGGTTGCGTCCGCAAGATGCGCAGCGCTCTTCCAACGGCGCGCACATTGGGAAAGCCCAGCCAGATCGTGAAGAACAGCATCGGCACAGCCAGATAGAGCACGATCAGTTCGATCTGCGCGCCCAGCAGCGGCACCTTGAGAAAGACGGCGCCCGCCAGCGCGTCCACCGCTGCATTGAACCCGTCCATCTGCTAAGGAATGACTGGTCTCCGGTGGAAAGTCGAACAAAGATTGCTATGGATGACGGCAGCTTAGGTCGCTTTGCGGGACGAGAATCATGAGCAGGCGTTATTTCGGCACCGACGGTATCCGGGGCCGCACCAACCAGTGGCCGATGACGGCCGAACTGGCGATGAAGGTCGGTATGGCCGCGGGCAAGCATTTCCAGCGCGGCAGTCACCGCCACCGTGTGGTGATCGGCAAGGACACGCGCCTTTCCGGCTATATGGTCGAAAACGCCCTTGTTGCGGGCTTCACCGCCGTTGGCATGGACGTCGTCCAGTTCGGCCCGATCCCGACGCCTGCGGTGGCGCTTCTCGCCCATTCGATGCGCGCGGACCTGGGCGTCATGATCTCCGCCAGCCACAATCCCTATGCCGACAACGGGATCAAGCTGTTCGGCCCTGACGGATACAAATTGTCCGACGAGGATGAGCTGAAGATCGAGGCGATGCTGGAGCAGGATATTCCGCTGGCGGCTCCTTCCGACATCGGCCGAGCCCGCCGCGTGGAGGACTCGCGCGGCCGCTACATTCACGCCGTCAAATCCAGCTTCCCCGCGGACCTGCGCCTCGACGGGCTGAAGATCGTCGTCGATTGCGCCAATGGCGCAGCCTATCAGGTCGCTCCCTCTGCCTTGTGGGAATTGGGCGCGGAAGTGATCGCGATCGGGGTCACGCCCAACGGCGTCAACATCAACGACGCATGCGGATCGACGTCTCCGCTCCTGTGTCAGGAAACGGTCGTGTCATCGGGAGCCGATATCGGCATAGCCTTGGATGGCGATGCAGACCGGCTGATCGTCGTGGATGAAAAGGGCCAGATCGTCGATGGCGACCAGATCATGGCGCTCATCGCGGGCAATTTCGCTCGCGACGGGTCGCTGCGCGGTGGCGGGCTGGTGGCGACGGTCATGTCCAATCTCGGCCTGGAACGGCATCTTGCGGGCCAGGGCATCAATCTGGAGCGCACGAAGGTCGGCGACCGTTATGTGTTGGAGCGGATGCGCGAGGGCGGCTTCAATGTCGGCGGCGAACAGTCCGGTCATATGATCCTGTCCGACTATGCGACGACCGGCGACGGCACCGTGGCCGCGCTGCAGGTGCTGGCGGCGCTTGTCCGCGCGGGCAAGCCTGCGAGCGAAGTGCTGCATCAGTTCGATCCAGTGCCGCAGCTCCTCAAAAATGTCCGCTTTTCGGGCGGCAAGCCTTTGGAGCATGAGGAGGTGAAGCGCGTGATCGCGCAGGCCGAGTCGGAACTCAACGGCTGCGGCCGCTTGGTCATCCGTCCTTCGGGTACGGAGCCGGTGATCCGCGTGATGGCCGAAGGCGACCGCGAGGATCAGGTGAAGGACGTCGTCGAACGCATCTGCAACGCCGTCGCGAGAGTGGCTGCGTGAGCTTTCCATTCCCTCGTTATCCCAGCGAAGGCTGGGATTTCCTTCGGATGAGTCGTGTCCTTCGTCCAAAGATGCCGGCTTCCGCTGGCATGACGGGGTTCGGCCATGCTTGAAATGCGCCCCGACTGCGAGCGCTGCGGCGCCGACCTGCCCGCCGACGAACCGGGCGCGTTCATCTGCTCCTTCGAATGCACCTTCTGCGCGCCTTGTGCCGAGGTGCTGGACGATCGCTGCCCCAATTGCGGCGGCGAGTTGATGGATCGTCCCACCCGCATGGGCGATGCGCTCGCCCGTCATCCCGCAACCACCCAACGCCGCCATAAGGCATGACGCCCGCACGCATATTGATCATCGCCGGATCGGACAGCGGCGGCGGCGCGGGTATCCAGGCGGATATCCGGACGGTGACGCTGCTCGGCGGCCATGCCATGACGGCGATCACCGCGATCACCGCGCAGAACACGCTGGGCGTGCAGGGCGTCCATGCCGTGCCAACGCCCATGGTGGTGCAGCAGATGGACAGCGTCCTCAGTGACATCGGCGTCGATGCGGTAAAGATCGGCATGATCGGCTCTGCTGAAACCGCGGCCGCAGTTGCGGACCGGCTTGCCCAGTTAGAACATGTGCCGATCGTCTTCGACCCCGTCATGGTCGCGACCAGCGGCTCGGCCCTTGCGGACGAGTCGACGATCGCTGCTTTCGAACAGTTGATGAGCATCGCGACGCTGGTCACGCCGAACATCCCGGAACTGGAAGCCTTGGGCGGGGAAGAGATCGCCCTTCGCTTCGATACCCATGTGCTGGCCAAAGGCGGCCATGGCGAAGGGACGATGCTCACCGATCGGTTGATCGGGCCGCAGGGCGTGCGCAAGGCGTGGAGCAATAAACGGATCGACACGCCGCATACGCACGGCACGGGTTGCACGCTGGCCAGCGCTATTGCGACCGGCTTGGGGCAGGGCTTGGATCTGATCGACGCCATCGATCGCGCGCGCAAATATGTCCGTGAAGCATTGGTCTTGGCGCCCGGCCTAGGGCAGGGACACGGGCCGATGGGCGCGCCGTTCGGATTTCACTTCCATGCCTGATTTCGCGCATGAGCTTCTGCATCATCCCGGCCTCGTCGCTGGGGTGGATGAAGCGGGCAGGGGTCCGCTGGCGGGACCGGTGGTCGCCGCTGCCGTTATCCTCAGGCAGGACGATTGCCCGGACGGCCTCAACGACAGCAAGCAACTGACTGCTGCCCGCCGCGCGGTGCTGGAGGGAGAAATCAAAGCGCGCGCCCTCTGCTGGGGGATTGGCATGGCTTCGGTCCAGGAGATCGACAGCCTCAACATTCTCTGGGCGACGATGCTGGCGATGACGCGGGCGATGGAAGCGTTGAGCCATGACTGCGCCCATGTCCTGGTGGACGGCAACCGCTGTCCCAAATGGCGCTGGACATCGACTGCCGTTGTGGAAGGCGACGCCAAATGCCTGTCCATCGCCGCTGCCTCGATCCTGGCAAAGGAAGCGCGCGACCGGATGATGATCGAGGCGGCTTCCTCGCATCCCCATTATGGCTGGGAAACGAACAAGGGCTATGGCAGCCCGATGCATCTGGCTGCGCTGCGGGAACATGGGCCGACGCCGCTCCATCGCCGCAGTTTCGCTCCGGTTGCCCAATTGATGCTGCTTTAGTTAGAGGGCCGCGCCGCGTCCCATGACGGGATGATCGCCACCACATCGTCGTAAATCCGGGCTGGCACGGCGGCTGCAGATGGTTAAGAAAGACTTAATGCGCTTTCTGCCAGCCCTTGCCCTGCTTAGCATTTGCGTCATGTCGCCGTGGATTAAACCGGCCGAGGCGCAACCAACGGCGATCGATAGCGAGCCGCTGGCAGCGGG
This sequence comes from Sphingobium tyrosinilyticum, assembly GCF_042654265.1. Taxonomy (NCBI): domain Bacteria; kingdom Pseudomonadati; phylum Pseudomonadota; class Alphaproteobacteria; order Sphingomonadales; family Sphingobiaceae; genus Sphingobium; species Sphingobium tyrosinilyticum. Next base: position 50,203 of record NZ_JBHSFZ010000022.1, read on the forward strand.
TAGTTATCGTTGGCTGGAGGAGGGGCCTTTCGACGGTCCGCTCTACCTGATCATCAGCATCGAGCGGCAGATGGTCCATGTCTATAGTGGCGACCGACTGGTCGGCATGGCCAGCGTATCGACCGGCACGAAGGGGCATCGCACGCCCACTGGCGAATATGCGATCCTGCAAAAACGGGAATGGCACAGGTCGAACATCTACAGCAATGCGCCCATGCCTTTCATGCAGCGTCTGACCTGGGACGGCATCGCGCTGCATGCCGGGCACAATCCGGGCTATCCGGCAAGCCATGGCTGTATTCGCCTGCCGCAAGCCTTCGCGCGCAAACTCTTTGCCCTCACGCAGATTGGAACACTGGTGCGCGTGAATGCGGATGATTTGAGGCCAGCACTGATGCTCGACATGCTGGTGCTTAACGATCCCGGCACGGCTGTCGTGACCTTCACGCCCAATGCCCAGCCTCCGCTTTTGGAGAAAGCTCTGGTGGAATTGGCCACCCGCGACGCGCCGATGCTTGCCATAGACCCCAGCGTGTTCCAACCCCGACTTCGCCGCTGGTAGGGGCATTCTCCCTCTCCCCGTCAGGGGAGAGGGCCGGGGAGAGGGGAGCGCACTATCGCCAACCGGTCTTATAGCGTCCCCGACCTCAACGCAGGCCGCTCGAGACTAGGCGTAACCCAATGGCCACAGGCTTCTAAAAAAACATCCTATTTTCTCAAACAGGCATCCATTTAGCCTGTCCTATTCCGCCTCAGCGCGCCTATCCCGCCCCCTCTTTGAAACGTCTGATAAATCATGCCCTCACGCCTACGCGCGCCCAGGCACGCGCGCGCATACACTGTGAACTTCGGCATAAATCGGTCGCGTGCTGCCGCGCAGCTTGCCCGCCACGAACCCGCCAGATCGGTTCAGGCCGCGTCTGTTAGGCGACATGCAAAACTGACCCCCTCGCGTCACTGAAAACTGGCCCCCTCCGGAAGGAGGACGGGACAGATGAATATGGATGATGAGACGATCT
>NZ_JBHSFZ010000023.1:0-3510 GCF_042654265.1 Sphingobium tyrosinilyticum
ATTAGGTCCTACATCCTGTTTTGATGAGAGGCGTGTCATGGGATATGATTATCGGGTGGGGTTTGTGACCTACCCTGATGCGGAGCCGGGCAGTCCTGGTGCGAAGGCGCCTTATATTGATCATGGGACGGAGCGGGTTGATCCGAAGCGTTTCTACAGTGCGCAGGAAGCGGCGCTGGAGTGGGATCATATGTGGACAAAGAGCTGGCTCTTTGTTGGGCTCACGCATGATCTGCCGGAGGTGGGCGACTGGTTTAAGGCCGATTATGGCAAGGAGTCCTTCATCATCGTGCGCAACGGTGAGGGGGATGAGGGGGTATCGGCCTTCTTCAATGTCTGCCCGCACCGGGGCAACCGGATCGTGCACAGCGATTTTGGCAGCACAGGGAGCGATGCGGCCGAGGGTGGCTGCATCTTCACCTGCGACTTTCATGGCTGGAAGTTCGGGATCGACGGGCGCAATGTTGAAATCCGCGACGAGATGATCTTCCGCCCCGAGGCGATCGCGCATCGTCCGGGCCTCAAGGCCGTCAAGTGCAGCGTATGGAACAGCCTGGTTTTCATCAACATGGACCCCGATGCCAAGCCCCTGTTGGAGCATCTGGACGTGATCCCCGAGCATTTGGCGCCCTATCCGTTCGAGAAATACCGGGTGCTCCGCGACATCGAGACCTGCTGGGACGCGAACTGGAAGACCGCGCTCGACGCCTTCATTGAATTTTACCATGCCGATGACGTGCATCCGCAGGTAGCGCCCTTCACCGAGACGCTGGGCTGCCAATATGATCTCTACGCCAATGGCAACAGCCGAATGATCATTCCGATCGGTTCGGTGCCGGTTCGCTTCGAGGATCGCGAGACGGTGCCCGAGGGAATGAAGGCTTTCCTGCAATTTTACGGCGGCAATCCCGACGATTTCCTGCACCTGAAGGGCCATGAATATAACAAGGCCTTCGCGCAGACGCGGCGGCAATGGGCCAAGCGGCACGGCTATGACCATTTCGACGCGATGACCGATGACCAGGTCAATGACGACTGGAACTATTTCATCTTCCCCAACATCACGATCAACGCGTTCAGCGATTCACTGCTGCTGCAGATCTTTCGCCCGCACGAAACCGATCCCAGGAAGAGCTATTATCGCGCCATCTCATTGTGCCTGCCGGTGGGGGGATCGCAGGACATGGTGATGGATCCGGGCCAGTTCGGTCCTGAGGCGGTGTCCCCTCCGGGCTGGGACGGGTCGATCCGGCCGGAAAAGGTCGTGCCGCAGACGCTGGAGGATTTCGGATCGGTGCTGGCGCAGGACGCGGTACGCGTGCCCGAGGTGCAGAAGGGCATCGAATCCTCGGCCTTTGACGGCTATGTCCTGTCGGAATCGGAAAACCGCATCCGCCATTATCTCGCCGAGCTCGACCGCCGGATCGGCCGGAGCTGACGCCATGGACATGCCCAGCAACCCTTCGACGAACCTGTTCGAGAGCGTCGAGAATCTCGAGATCAAGCTGTCGCGCACCAAGACGTGGAGCGGCCTGGAGACCGACGCGGCCTATTTTCCGCCCGAGCGCGACGCGGCTTATGCGGAGAAGCTCGGCGATCCGGGCAGCTACCCCTTCACGCGGGGCGCCTATCCGCAGATGTATCGCAGCCGCATGTGGACGCTGCGCAACATCGTGGGCTACGGCTCGCCGGAGGATACGCGCCAGGGGCTGGAGATGGTGCTGCAGGCGGGCGGCACCGGGGTCAGCATCGTGCCTGATCCGCTGACGACGCAGAGCATCGACCCCGATCATCCCGCTTTCGGCCCCGAGGTGGGGCTGGAAGGCTGCTCGCTGCCCACGACCCGAGACATGGAGCGGCTGCTTGACGGGGTGGACTTGGCCAAGGTCGACACCGCTTGGCACTGGGCGGCGATGGCCTATCCGCTGGTTGCCTCGCTGCATGTGAAGCGGGGCCAGCCGCTCGCGACGCTGCAGGGCTCGAACATGCCCGACATGCTGCAGGAGACGCTGTGCGGCTGGGGCAAGCGGATCGCGCCGACCGAGCTTGCTCACCGCACCACGGTGGACGAGGTGGAGTTTTCCGTGCGCAACAGCCCGCGCTGGGCGCTGGGCATGCCGCAGGCCTATGACCTGCGCGAGCGCGGCCTGTCGCCCGCCGGCGAGATTGCACTGGGCATGGCGATCATCAACAAGACGATGGAGGACCTGATCGCGCGGGGCCTGACCGTCGACGAGGTGGCGCCCAGCCTTGCCTGGGTGTCGACGTCGGACATCGACTTTTTCGAGGAGGTGGCCAAGTTCCGCGCGCTGCGCCGCACCTGGGCGCGTACGATGAAGGAGCGGTTTGGATCGCAGGACGTCCGTTCGCAGCGGCTGCGCATCGCCTGCCACACGTCGGGCAAGTCGCTGGTCTACAAGCAGCCGCTCAACAACCTCACCCGCACCGCGATCCAGAGCCTGGCGGCGCTGTGCGGGGGCGTGCAGTCGCTGGAGGCCTGCACCTTCGATGAGCCGGTCTGCGTGCCCACGCACGAGGCGCGCGAACTGGCGACGCGCCAGCAGCAGATCCTGGCCAATGAAGTGGGCGCCGCGCGGGTCGCCGATCCGTTCGGGGGCAGCTATTATATCGAGGCGCTGACCGACCAGGTGGAAGCGCAGGCGATGGCGATGCTGGCGCAGCTGGAGGAGAAGGGACTGCTCGAGGCGATCGCCAGTGGCGACGTCGAGCGGACGATGGACGACTTCAACTTCGACCTGCAGCGCGAGATGGACAGCGGCGATCGCATCATGGTGGGGGTCAACCGCTTCGTGCCCGAGGACGAGCCTGCGCCGACCCGGTTCAAGTTCGACCGGACCAACACCTATGCGCATATCCGGCGGTTCAGCGAGCTCAAACAGCAGCGCGACCAAGCGGGCTGGGCGGCTTCGCTCCAGACCGTCTACAATGCCGCGCGCGCGGGCAACAACCCGATGCAGGCGATGATCGACGCGTTCGTCGCCGACGCCAGCATCGGCGAGATCTGGGGGACGGTGCGGGTGGCACACGGCTATGACTATGACCCCTATGGCCACATCCTGGCACCGCTGAGCTACACATGAGCAGACCCAATACCGTACGCTGCATGCTGGGCATGCTGGGCACCGACGTCCACTCCAAGGGCATCCGCACGCTGGCGCGGCTGCTCGACGAAGCCGGCGGGATCGATGTCGACTATATCGGCGAGCATAACAGCGTCGAGGGCATGGCCACCGCGGTTGCCGAGCGCAAGGCCGACATCGTGGGAATCAGCTTCTCCTCGGCCGCCTATGTCGAATATACCCGCCAGCTCATCGAGGCGATGAAGGCTAGGGGCGTGGGCCATGTGCCCGTGATCCTGGGCGGAATCATCCATCCCGACGATGTCGACGAGCTCAAGGAAATGGGCGTCGCAGGCGTGTTCGGCGCAGGATCCAAAACCGAAGACATCATCGCCTTCGTGCAAAATGAAGGCAATCCACAAAGATGATG
>NZ_JBHSFZ010000024.1:0-32415 GCF_042654265.1 Sphingobium tyrosinilyticum
CGGTGAAATAGACGCCGCAGGATCGCTCGTCTTGATCGTCAAGCCGCTGACCCAAAAGGCCGAAGATCGCTGAAAACACCAGCACCATGAATAGTGCGGGTTAGCTCAGTGTCCCTAATCCGCCCGGTGCTGGGCGGCTCAAGCCTGTCATTTGCTTGTGGGACCTAGACCGAGCAGTTCTCCGACTGGATCGAGGTGCACAATGCCGCCTTTGCCCCTTCGGGGGCACCAGCAACGCGGAGAGCGATGCAACCTATTAGCCAGCCGGGTCTTTTCAGAGGCAATGAAGAGGGCGGCGGTCCCGGCGAACCGGGACCGCGCACGCTTTTCTCAGCGAAGAACGAACGCGTTCTTCTCGCCGAACTTGTGCACCGACGACGAGCCGACAGGGAAGGCGTCGAAGATGCTGCGGTCGGTGTTCATGCCGGCGAACTGCTCCATGAGGACCGGCTCCGTGCAGCATTCGAGCAGCTTGCGGTTATTCTCCTGAAATTCGGGAACCTGGCGCAATTCCATCGCGACATCTTCGTCCCATGACGCGAAAACGACGAATTCGTTCGGATCGCGCGCCCAGCCCTGGAACGCGAAGACGCAACCGCGATAGTAGAAGGGCTTTGCCTCCTCGCAGACATTCTCGAACAGGTTGAGAAACTCCTGGCGACGCGCAGGATCCACCTTCCAGCGAACCAGGAACGCGTTGCGATCGCGGGTGAAAGGCGATTTTTGAGTCATGAGCTTCTCCTATTCTTGATGACAACAGGCTTGAAAGCCTCGTTCCGGCCGGCCGTGCTTGAGGATCAGCTTCTGATCCCGGCCGAAGCGGCATGGGCCGGCGGTTTCTTATGCTCTGCCGGAAGTGAACGAACCACAGACTTCCGCCAGACCTAGGATATAGTATCTGCACGTCAATTTCAGACTGGTCAACGTCAATCATTCGCCGGTTGGCGGGACAAGGGGATTCGCTGTGAGAAGCCGCACCGGCGTATGATCAGCGGTTCAGGCGCCCTTGTCCCCTTCCTCTGCCACGAAGCCCGTGAAGGTGCGAAGATAGTCCAGAAACTCGTCGGTGACGCCTTCTTCCCGCAGATGGTCAACGGTGATCGGCTGCGGCGGCGACGTATAGGCGGGATCGCGCCGCGCCCGCTCCGGAAAGTCGTGGCGCAATATCCCGGCGCGGCCGATCGTGACGAAATCGCAGCCATCCTCGATTAAGCCGGCCGCGGTGGCGGCATCCATGATCTTGCCAGCGGCGCCCAGTCTGACCTCGCCGCGGGGTAGATCGGTGAAATAGCTCAGCAGGCTGCGGCCCTGAAAGTCTTCCTCATGCGGGTCCTTCGAAACATCCCACAGGGACATGTCGAGATAGTCGATCTGGCCCTGCTGCATGATCTCCCCGGCCAGTTCGCGCACTTCGGCAAGCCGCATTCCGAACCGTTCGGGCGACAGACGCAGTCCCACCTGAAAGTCGGGACGGCAGCGGCGGCGTATCCCGTCGATGACTTCCAGCATCAGCCGCGCCCGATTTTCCAGGCTCCCGCCATAGCGGTCGTCCCGCTGGTTGATGGTAGGTGACAGGAACTGGGCGAGAATATAGCCATGCGCCCCGTGAATCTGCACGCCGTCACAGCCGGCCTTCTCCGCACGCAGGGCCGCCTCGATGAAGTCCTCGCGCACCTGCTCGACCTCGTCCAGGTCAAGCGCCCTAGCGCCGTTGCGCGCGCTGTAGGTCGGCGCCACCGGCGTGCCCACCAGCTCGGGGTCGGCGCGCTCGCCGCCATGGTAGAGCTGAACAGCCGAGATTGAGCCTTTCTCGCGAACCGCCGAGGCGAACTGCGCCAGCCCTTCGATATGCTGGTCGTCGAATATGCCGAGTTGGCCGGTATAACCCTGCCCGATCTGCTGCACGGGCGCAGCAGCGGTCATGACCAGCGCAAAACCGCCGGCGGCGCGCATCGTCAGCCAGCGAATCTCGTTTTCCGAAAGGCGCCCATCGGCATGGCTCTGCTGATTGGTGAGCGGCGCGAGCATGAGCCGGTTCTTCAGGGCAGAGCCGCGAGCAAGCTTGAGGGGCTCAAAAAGCCTGGCGTGAGACATGAAATTCTCCGATCAAGATCCATCGCCCCGCGAACAGCAGCGCTGACGGCGTCGCCGCGTTTGGCAGCGGCATAATGGTGGTGCAGCGGTTCGGGGCGCTACTTCGGCTGAAGGATGGGCAACGTCTTGCCTCGCGGCAGAAAGGGCGCACGATCACGAACAGGGGCAATCTTCGGCACGATGACTCCGTCTCAACAGGTTTAGTATATCTATACCAAATGGATCCGGGCGGCAATCACCTGCTCGCCGCGAGCCCCCCGTTGAGCAGAGCGTGTCGGCGAGCCCCGTCAGGCTGGTTTGTCGCGGAGGAGCGGGAGAATACTCCGGACGCCCGCCGTCGATGTCCTCACAGGGTGATCGGCAGGCGAAAATGGGTCCGCGCGATATAGTCGCGATGGTTGAGCAATATCTGCGGCGTAGGCTCGCCCATATAGACTTCCAGCAGCTTCCCAAAGCCCCGGACATAATCAGGCATGGTGCAAAGATCGCTGCTCATCGCGGCGAACAGGTTGCTGAATGCAGTCCAGTAGATGTCCGCCGCGGTGAGGCCGTCGCCCATGAAATAGCGCGACCCTTTCGCAGCCTGCGACTCCAGCCTCTTCACCATCGCCCCGACAATCTGCCGCACGCGGTTGCGCGAATAGTTGTTGTCGACGGGCGAGCTATATCTGCTGCGCATGAGCAGCGTGCCGTCATCTTCTTCCCCGGAGCCATGTTCACCCGACAACAGCATAAGCCGGACGTTCCATCCCAGCCCGTCGTCGCCGCAGATTTCGTGGCAGAAACCGAAAAGCGCCATACGTTCGTCTTCGTCGACCGGAATCATCCGCGGCTCGGGCTGCAATTGTTCGGCGAGCACCAGCATTTCGGACCATTGGGTACGCGGCCTGTCATCATTCAACATCAACACGGGCGCGGATGACTGGCCGGTCCATGCCTTCAGTTCCTCATTCGGGGCTCCCGGTATTTGCGCGACGGGGATATAGTCGATGCCCTTGAGGTCCAATATCATCTTGATCGCGACGCCCCATGCGCCGGGCACGCCGCTGGTAAAAGCGATGCGCAGGCCCCGCATTGCGCGGGCCTCTTTAATCGGAACGTAGCGGACAGCTTCGCCCTCGGCCATTTCACTCTCCCCTGGTGGCAATATTTGGGCACAGGGATAAGGGGAATGCCTGTGCCCAGCAATGCTTTTCGGGTTGACCGACTGCCTTCGACAATTTATATCGTGCGCTAGACAATCGCTTGCTAGGATTCGCCGTGAAGCGCGGTTTGGGTACTCAGCTTTCCTTTGCCCTCTATGGGGCGGCGAGCCGGATGGTGCGCATGCACAAGCCGTTTCTCGACCCGCTGGGCCTGACGTTCCCGCAATATCTGGTCACGCTGGACCTGCTTGGTCATGCCCCAACTACGGTAGGCACGCTGGGTGCGCGGCTGGGGATGGACACCGGAACCATCACGCCGCTGCTCAAGCGGCTGGAGGCAGCGGGCATAGTTACGCGCACCCGCGACACCCAGGATGAGCGGCGTGTGCTCATCGATCTTACCGCGCACGGGCGTGCCCTGCAGCCGGAAGTTGAAACAGTTACCGACAAGATCAAGTCGGCATGTCAGATGGATGACGCTGCGATGGAAAGTCTCAGCCAAATTCTTGAGGGGCTGGCCCGCGAACCAGCGAATGGAAAAGATCAATCATAGGAATATGGACATGAAAATTGGAATTGTTGGCACAGGCCACATCGGCAAGACGCTGGTCCTGCAACTGAGCGCGGCCGGTCACGACGTGAAGGTCGCGAACTCGCGGGGCCCCGAGTCGATCGGCCAGGACATATTGGCCAATGGCGGACGCGCCGTTACTGCTGCCGAAGCGGTCAAGGATGTGGACGTCGTCATCCTGTCCGTCCCGCTCAACCGTATTCCGGATGTCGCTCCGCTGGTCGCCGGATTGCCTGAGTCGGTGGTGATCGTCGACACGTCCAACTATTATCCCGTGCGCGACAGCCGCATCGAGGCGATCGATGGGGGCCAGGTAGAAAGCCTGTGGGTGACCGAGCAACTGGGCCGGCCCGTGGTGAAGGCGTTTAACGCCATCGGCTCGGATTCCTTCGCGCGCCTGGGCAAGCCGGCCGGTGACCCCGACCGGATCGCCATCCCGGTTGCCGCAGATCACGATCATAGCCGCAAGATCGGCATGACGCTAGTCGAGGCGTGCGGGTTCGATGCCGTCGACGCCGGCACATTGGCCGAGTCCTGGCGTCAGCAGCCGGGATCCCCCTGCTATTGCACGGACCTGACGCGCGAGGAAATGCCGGCTGCGCTCGCCAGCACTGAAAAGGAGCGTCTGCCCAAGCGCCGCGACCTGAGTTTCGAAGCGACCATGGAACGGATTACTGGGAACGCGACCAACCCAAGCGCGGAATATCTTGTCCGTCTGAACCGCGCCCTGTTCATGTGACTCTGATCTGCCGCCCGTCTCAATGGAGCGGGCGGCAATCTGTCTGGCATAGAGCGCAGTGCCGATGCGGCGGCGGCTTGAATTCGATTGAAGGAGGCCAAGTGATGAAACTCTATGCTTGGACGGGCGCCGCATCCCGCTCGAGTGCGGATCGTGCTTGCCGAGAAGGACTGGACGACAAGGTCAAGTTCGTCAGCGTCGATCTGATCTCGGCCTAGCACAAGCAGGATGACTTCCTTGCCATGAACTCGATTGGCAAGAGGGCCGCGATTGCTCACGCCCCTCTCGTGCTGCGGCTTGATTATGCCGAAGCGGCTTCTGCCTTTTGCCGCGCGAAATAGCGCCTGAACCCGTTCAGGATCGCGTCCGAGTAAGTTCGTTCGATCAGTGATATCATATAGTTGAGGTCGGCTTCCTCAATGACGTCGAATTCTGACTTGAAAGTCATCAGCGTCTCGCCTGTCGGCAGCGTGTCGAGCGTGGTAGTCGCCAGATAGTTTCTGAACTCGCTGCGCAAGACTGCGCCATTGGGGTTCGGACGGAAGACCATGTCATAGACTATCCGCTTGGTATCATTGTCCTGCAGCCACAGCTTTTCATCGACCGCCGATCCGGTGACGTGGCGCACGACGCGGGTGCGGGGTACGGAGTTGGGATCGCCTTCAAGCGTGACGCTCTCAATATTCGGGCCAGGCCGCCCGCCATCCTCAGGCTTGACCCACCAGCGTTCAAACCCGGCCCAGTCGGTCAACAGTTCCCAAACGGCTTCGAGCGGCGCATCAACGACACCGCGATATTCCGCATGGCCTCTCTTGTATTTCTGCATATCTGTCTCCAGCAAAAAAAATTTGCGCCAGACCTGTTCGGACCCTTGCGGCCGAATGGGTGGGCGATGCTACCGTTGTGCCGCTTCGGATCTGAAATAGCCTAGTATATCTATACTACATATGCTATTGGTCAACCCTGTCAAGTCCAGGGGGATCGATCCGGGCGATCGACTTTGGCTTAGCGCCAGATGAGCTGGCGTGAGCAGTCTAATGGGAGAAGGAAAAGTCATGCTGAGTTTTGATGACAGATTCGCGTTGCAGGAACTGGTCAACAGGTATCCCTACCATATCGATCTTTGGCAACTCGACGCCTGGGCAGGCCTGTTCACGGCGGATGGCGTTCTTGATGAAAGCCCTATGGGCATGGGAAGCTACCAAGGGCAGCGGGCGATCGCCGCCTATGGCGCGAAACTGGAGGCAGATGTGCTTCACGTGGTGCATCTCATGATGAATCACCTCATCTTGCATTCGGCCGGCGATACAGCTTCGGGCAGTGTTTTTGCGCTCGTCGAGGCCAACACGCGCAGCAGCGGTCACGCGCGCTACTATATTCGTTATGAGGACAGCTATGTGAGGACGGCCGAGGGCTGGCGCTTCGCGAAGCGAGTGGTCCTGCCAATGTTTCCGCCCCAGACGGGGCTGTCATGAAGAGCTTCCCCCGGGGCGCCGGCGCGAAAAAGAAGGGCTTCCGATCTTAGCGATCCGAAGCCCTTTGCACGTGTCTGGTGAGGGTTAGTAGCTCTTGGGCAGTTCCAGTACCCTCTCGGCGATAAAGCTCATGATCAACTGTTCGGTGATCGGGGCCAGCCGGGTGATGGCGACTTCCCTGTAAAGCCGTTCGACATGGTATTCCTTGGCGTAGCCAAAGCCGCCATGGGTCGCCATTGCTTGCCAGCAGGCATCCTGACCGGCACGCGCCGCAAGGAATTTCGCGGTATTCGCTTCGGCGCCGCAGGTCACGTCGCTGTCATAGAGTTCCGCAGCCCGGATCACCATCTGCCAGGCGGCTTCCAGATACATCCAGCGCTCCGCCAGCGGATGCTGGATGCCCTGATTCTGACCAATGGGGCGATCGAATACCACGCGTTCACGCGCATATCGGGCTGCACGGCGCAGCGCATCCTGGCCAACGCCGATCGCCTCGGCCCCCACTAATATGCGTTCTGGGTTCAGGCTGTGCAGCAGGTAGGAGAAGCCCTTGCCTTCCTCGCCAATTCGGTCCTGGTCAGGAATGAAGAGACCGTCGATGAAGATGGCGTTGGAATCGACAGCTTTGCGGCCCATCTTCGGAATCTTGTGCACGTCGATCTTGGCCCGGTCCAGATCGGTATAGAAGATGGTCATGCCGTCAGTGGGGCGCGCGCAATCCTCGTAGCGCGTGGTGCGGGTGAGAAGCAGGATCTTGCTCGCGATCTGAGCAGTTGACGTCCAAACTTTCTGCCCATGGACGACATAGCCGCCAGGCACCTTTTCAGCGAAGGTCTTGATCCGGGTTGTATTCAACCCGGCGTCAGGCTCCGTGATGCCGAAAGCCACCTGGTCCTCGCCGGATATCAGCCGGGGGACCCAGCGGGACTTCTGATCCGGCGTGCCCTTGACCACGATCGGGTGGGGTCCGAACAGATTGACATGGATCGCGGACGCCGCCGTCATGCCGCCGCCATGGCTGGCCACTTCATTCATCATGACCGCTGCCTCGGTGACACCAAGGCCCGCGCCGCCATATTCCTCCGGCATGGTGATGCCGAGCCAGCCGCTGTCGGCCATTGCTTTGTGGAACTCGAAGGGAAACACTCCGTCTTCGTCACGCGCCAGCCAATATTCATCGTCGAAGCGAGAGACGACAGCACGCACGCCTTCACGAATGACGTCGCGTTCTTCTTGTGTGGGGAGTGTGCGGGGATTGGACATGGTCATGCTCCTGCCAGCGTTCTGCGTGCGGCCTTAAGATGAGGGATATCATACATTTTACCCCCGATGCCGATCGTGCCGGCATCCGGCGCGGCGGCGAAGGCATTAACGATCGCCTGCGCTTCGGCGATCTGTTCAGGCGTTGGGGAAAAGGCACGGTTGATCACCGCCACCTGATCTGGATGGATGGCGATACGACCCACGAAACCGTCGCGGCGGGCGCGGCGGCAATCCCGCTCCAGTCCTTCAGGATCGCGGAAGTCGGCATAAAGAGTATCAAGCGGGAGCACTTCGGCGGCGGTGGCGGCAAACAGGCATTGCGCCCGCGCCACCTGATAGGGGAAGGTCCAGCTGCCGTCCGGTTCCTTGTTGTCGGTCGCGCCGATTGCAGCGGCAAGGTCCTCGGCGCCCCAGGTTATTGCAACGAGACGTGGGGGCGGGGGAGCATAGCTACCGAGGTTGAACATGGCTCGCGCGGTTTCGGTGGCGACGACTGCTAGCTTCACCGTCCCCTGCGCCATGCCCGCCCGGCTTTCCAGCCGGTCGAGTTCCTGGCCGATGCGGAGCAGATCGTCCGCCCCATCCGCCTTGGGAATCAGCAGCCCGTCGAGGCCAGGCTTCACCACCGCGGCCATGTCGTCGAACGTCATTCCCGTGTCGAACGGATTGGCGCGTACGAAGAAGCGCCATGACCGCGCTTCGCCACCGTCGAGCAGCCCGGATACATGCGCGCGGGCAGCATCCTTCATCGAAGGCGCGACCGCGTCCTCCAGATCGAGGATAAGCGCATCTGCGCCGGCCGCCGACCCCTTGGCGAACTTGCGTTCGCTGTCGCCCGGCACGAACAGCATTGATCTCAACTTCATGACGGCCGTCCCATCATCAAGGCGTTGCGCTTCGTCGAGCAGACGATCTCGTCCCGCTGGTTGAAGCCGATATGTTGGAAAGTAACGATCCCTTGGCCCGGCCGCGAACTGCTGGGGCGCAGCGCTTCAACTCGCGTTTCGGCGCGGATCGTGTCGCCCGCGAAAACCGGCCTGGGGAAATTGGTCTCGCTCATGCCCAGATTGCCCACAGTGGTGCCCAATGTCGTGTCCTGCACAGACAGGCCGATGACGAGGCCCAGCGTGAAGATGGAGTTCATCAAGGGATTGCCAAACTCTGTCCCCGCGGCGTAGGCGTGGTCGATGTGGATGGGCGCGGGATTGTAGGTCAGGGACGAAAACAACATATTGTCCATGTCGGTCACGGTGCGGCGTATCTCATGCTGAAAGACCTGCCCCACGGTGAACTCATCGAAATACAGACCCGCCATAAACCGCTGACCCCAGTCTAGTCCCTACATACTAGATGCTGATTGACAGCATGTGACCCACTTGTAAATGATCCATTTGCAGACCCGCAAGAGGCTGCGCTCAGGGAATTTCCGACCATGCCCATCGAACTGGATGCTGATGCCCTTGTCGCCAGGTTGCCCGTAGGCGGCCGCATTCTTGTAAATGGCTGCTCAACGGAGTCGATCCTGCTGGCCGATGCCGTTGAACGAGCAGGCGAAAAGCTCGGGCCGGCGACCTTTACGGGGATTTTCGTTCCGGGTCTCAACCGTCGGACCTATCTTGCCAATGCAGCTTGCACGACCGAAACATTCTTCCTGACGCCTGAGCTCAAGGCTGCGGGGGAGGCGGTCAGGTTCCTGCCGCTTTGCTACGCCGATATCCGCCAGCGGCTGATCGACAACCCGCCTGACGCGGCGCTGATGATGGTTACGCCGCCGGATGAAGACGGCATGTGCAGTTTCGGCCCCACCGTCGATTTTGTCGCTGAACTGTGGCCACGGATTCCCGTGCGCCTGGCGCATGTCAATCCGCTCATGCCCCGCACGCGTGGGCAGGCGACGATACCCTGGTCCGAAATCACCGCTTTCGTCCAATCGCCGCAGGTCCTGCTCGGTGCGGCGGAGGGTGTGAGCGGCGCAGCGGCGGAAGCGATCGCCGGTCATATTGCGCCGCTGATCGGCGACGGAGCGACCTTGCAGACCGGGCTCGGCAAGGTCCCCGGCGCGGTTTTCCGCGCACTGACCGGACGCCGCAACCTGCGTGTCCATTCGGGCCTGATCGGCGACGCCGTAGTCGACCTGGAGGAGGCGGGCGCGCTCGCGCCGGGCGTGGCGGTCACGGCCGGCGTTGCGATCGGATCGGAGCGGCTGTACCGGGCGATCAGCGGCCCGGCCTATCGCTTTGCCCCGGTTTCGGTCACGCATGATCCGCTAAGGATCGGCGCGATCCGTGATTTCGTTGCGATCAACTCAGCGACAGAGATGGACCTGTTCGGTCAGGCCTATGCAGAGGTCGGACCCAAGGGGTTCATGTCCGGTCCCGGCGGCGCAACCGATTTCGCCCGAGGCGCCAAGGTTTCCGTGGGTTTGCGCATCGTCGCTTTAGCCGCAACGGCCGCCAAGGGCGCGATAAGCCGAATCGTCGCGCCCAATGCGGGGGCTGGGCCGGTGTCACTCAGCCGGATGGATGTCGACATGGTCGTGACCGAGTTCGGCCTCGCCGACCTTCAGGGTCGCAGCCATGCCGAACGCGCGGCTGCGTTGATCGCCATCGCCGCCCCCGATCATCGTGATCGGCTGACGACGGAATGGCGATCGTTCATCGGCAGGCTTTGACTTTCAAAAAGCGGTTCAGCGCTTCTTCGACAGCTTTTCCTGCATCGAGCGCATGAGTTCGCGTAGTTCGGCGCCCTGGAACAGGCCACTGACCGCCAGCCGTTCGGCGTTGCGGCCCTGCGCTCGGTCAAGGTCGGTGGCCAGTTCGATCGCCAGTTTGCCCGCGCCAAAGGCTTCCGGCGGCAAGGCTGCGACGGACTGGCAAAAAGCCATTGCCTGTTCGTTCAGTTCATCAGCGCCGTGGACGTCGTGGATGATGCCGATCGCCAATGCACGCTCGGCATCGATCTGACGATTGGCCAGGACCAGCCAGCGTGCCCAGTGCGGACCCGCAAGGCGGACGAGACGACTGGTGCCACCCGAGCCTGGGAGCGCGCCGAAGCTGATTTCGGGCAGGCCAAATCGCGCTTCACTACTGGCCAGGCGAAAGTCCGCGCATAGCGACAGTTCAAGCGCGCCGCCCAGGCAAGGCCCCTGGAAAGCCACCACGATCGGCTTTTCAATAGCCTCCCATTCGTCGCCCAGCCCGTGCAGGCTGCCGGCGCCTTGGCGATACCAGCTGCGGAAGGCCTTGGGACTGGTGATCGACGCATCGGGCGCCAGTCCTCCGTTCAGATCGATCCCCGCGGAAAAATATTTGCCGTTTGCGGTCAGCAACATTGCGCGCAGGTCATCGCGATCGCGCAGGCGCGCCGTCGCCTCGCGCAGGCCATCCAGCATCTCCATGCTGATCGCGTTATATTTTTCCGGACGATTGAAAGCGACGTGGATCACGCCCTGGTTTTCGGAGATGATGATTTCGGGGTTGGGCATTTGACAGTCCGTGTATAGGATGTGGGAACTAATAGCGGTTTCGCGAAAGCCTGCACCATAAGGCACGTTGTCGCAATAGCGAAGGAAGGTTGAGCAATGGAGAAGGTGTTTACCGGCGGGGTGGCCATCGTCGCTGGCGGAAGTGGCGGAATAGGTGCGGCGATCTGCGAAGCTCTGGCAAATGCAGGCGCGAATATTGCTCTGACGTACAGGTCCCGCAAGGAGGCTGCCGCCGCCGTCGTAGAGAAGGTGGAGGCCGCAGGACGCGAAGCGCTGGCAATGGCCGTTGATCATACTGATCCAGATGCGATGAAGGCGTTCGTCGATGCGGCGGCGGCGCGGTTCGGCAGGGTTCATTCCGTTGTCTACGCCGCCGGGCCGCACATCCCCATGAAGTTCCTCAACACGATCACCCCCGCCGAATGGAAACAGGTATTCGACAATGATGTGAACGCCGCATTCAATCTGGTGTGGGCGACGCTGCCCCATCTCAAGGCTGGCGGAGGTGGGTCGCTGGTCGCTGTCATCACCGCCGCCGTGGAAAAGGTGCCGCTGCGAGACATCTGTTCGGCCGCGCCCAAGGCGGCGATCGAAATGCTCTTTCGAGGAGTGGCGCTGGAGGAAGGGCGGTTCGGCATCCGCTCAAACTGTGTTGCGCCCGGCTTTATCGACGCCGGTTTGGGACATGAACTGATCGCGCGACCTGGAATTGAGGACTGGATCGACAGCCTCCGAAGGATGCTGCCGATGAAGAAGTTCGGCGCGGCGGACGACATTGCAGAGGCCGTGACCTTTCTGCTGTCAGACAAGGCGAAATATATCACCGGGCAGTCACTGGCTGTCGATGGCGGGTTGCAGCTTTGACGGTGCGCGCCGCTCGCCGGGGAAAGGGCTGACATGGATCTGGGCATTCGCGGTCGCAACGCGATCATCAATGGCGGTAGCGCGGGGCTGGGATATGGCACGGCCATGGCCCTGGCGGGCGAGGGCGTTAACCTCTTCGTTTCGGCACGCAATAAGGAGCGGCTCGAACGAGCGTGCGAGTCGATCCGCGGCGCAACCGGAGCCACGGTCCATGCCATCGTCGCCGATCACGCAACGGTCGAGGTCCGCGAACTGATTTTGGAACGGTGCCCTGAGCCCGATATCTTCGTCGGTACATGCTCCCCACCACCCTATATCGAGGATTTCCGCGACATCAGCGACGCGGACTGGCGCGTCAATCTGGACCTCACCTTCATATCGCCGGTCGAATTCATCCGCACCATCGTCAATGGCATGTGTCAGCGGAGATGGGGCCGCATTCTCAACATCGCGACGGCCGCGGTCAAATTTCCCCACCGCTGGCGCATCCTGTCCGGTGCCCCCAGAGCGGCGCTCGTCAACTATACGGTCGCGGTGGCAAGGGTCGTCGCGCCCCACGGCGTGACGATCAACAGCCTGCTGCCGGCGATGCATGACACCGACGGCATCAGGGATATCTATGCCAAGCGGGCTGCCGAAAAAGGCATCAGCCTGGAAGAGGAGCTGGACGACGCGATCCGCACGATCGGTATTCCTGCCGGACGGTTCGGATCGGCGATCGACTTCGGCGCGATCGCGGCCATGTTCTGCAGCGAGCAATCCAACTACATCACGGGCCAAAGTCTGGTTGTCGACGGCGGGGTCACCAACGCGACCTATTGAGTCCGCCCGCCCTGCCTCCCCCTGGGACCGACAGATAAGCTGACCGCCGGGCCTTCAAAAAAACTCGTCGGCGAATCTTTTGACGGCCTCTATCCCATCGGCGGGAGAGTCATGCTTGGGGCTGAAGATAATCTCGTCAACACCGAGCGCTGCATAGTCGGCCAGATCGTTCTTCGCCGCCCGCACGAGTGCGATGTCGGTCGCGGCAAGCTGCTTGTACAGACTCGATACCACGCGGCCATTGTCGGCCATGTGGACGGCGAGGTCGCCGAGTAGGCGTTCCAATTGGGCCAGCGTTTTCCAGTTGATGTGGAAACCATCGCCATATTTTGCGATACGCCGCAGGGCAGCCTGCGTTTCCCCGCCTATGATGATCGGCGGATGGGGTTTCTGCACTGGCAGGGGATGAATGTGCCCGCCGGGGAAGTCGATGCAACTGCCGTGGAAGCCATCGCTCTTGCCCGACAGGAGAGACTTGATGATCTCCAGATATTCGTCTGTCCGCTGCCCGCGCGCCGCAAAGGGGACGCCGAGGGCTTCATATTCTTCGCGCATCCAGCCAACCCCGGCGCCATAGAAGAAGCGGCCTTCGCTCATGAAATCGAGAGTGGCGATTGCCTGGGCCTGCAGTACCGGGGGGCGATAGGGGACGACCGAGACACCCGTTCCCAAACGGATGGTTTGGGTCACTCCGGCGACCGCGGCCAGCAGGACGAACGGATCGTACCAAGGCATTTCCGCGTCGAATATGCCCGCAGGGTAAGAGGAAGTATCGAAGGCGAGCGGTCGCAGGACATGATCGCCCACCAGGATCGAATGAAATCCGACCGCTTCCGCTTCCTGCACGAGACGGATGACGTCTCGGGCTGCGGGCGAATGGCCGAGCACCGTGCTGCAGCTTAAGCCGAATTTCATTCATTTTCCTCCATCGCCTTGTTGATCGGCAAGAGCGGCAGCGTAGAGCATTACTCGCTCGCCCGCCTTCTCGCCTGAAACTCGCTTCGTTCTTCAGGTATCAAATCTTTGCGCCTGGACGGGGACCGAACTCTGCCTCGGCATGAAGTTGATTGTTTCAAGGTCATGCTCAAGCGAGACCAGCCGCCCTGAGAATGCGTCCGGGTCGACCTCTCCAGATAGTTCCGGATTTCCCCAACCGTGACACATGGCGATGACGCCGGGCTGGAGTCCGCTGTCCTTGCGCGCCCGTCCGATCACTACGTCGCCAGTGCGCCCAGTGAGCTTGACGCCGCCGCCGTCGGCCAGGCCGAGGCGGGTCATATCCTGCTCGTTCATGAAGATGGGATTGGTCGGAAATCGGCGGCGGGATTGGCTGGCCTCGGTATAGGCGCTGTTCATGACTTCAATCAGGCGGCGGGAGATCAGGCGGAAGGGATAGCCTGCGATCTCATCCCTGGCCGTCCGCACAACGGCCAGTTCGGCGGCGACGTCTGGCGGGCATAGATCAAGCCGCGCGCCGTCATCCGCGCACGCCGGTTGCACGACGGCCTCCGCTTCCTTGAAGTGGATGCCGCCGGGACGGGCTTTCAGCGCCTCAAAGCTGCCGCGGCCCCCGTCGGCGAGCCAGCGGATCATGTCCTCGGCGCGGATATCGTCGGTAAGTTCCAGCTCGGGTCCTGGAATGTCACGATGCGCAAGCCCGTAAACCGGCCGCCGCATGTGAAGCGTCTTGCCCATGCGACTCGCCATGCCATGGAAGAATTCCCAATCATCGATCACGCCGGCCGGGCGTTCCAGGATGGGCTCGGCGATCTGCGCGAAGGTGGTCGGCAACATATATTCGAGCGCCAGGTTGAAGTCGTGATGCTCATAATGCGCGCTGGTGGCGATCACATAGTCGGCCATGCGGCTGGTCACATTGTCACGCATGTCCAGCGAAACAAGCAGGTCCAACTCGCGTAGCATGGGAATGGTGCGGTCCGGCTGAGGCAGGGCCTTGATCAGATTGCCACCAAGATGAATGAGCGCGCGGAACCGGCCCATTTCATTGCCGACGATCTCGGCGGGCAGCTGGGAAGTCGGATATTCCCCGCCCATCGGGCCGATGTCGACGGTGCGCAATTTGGGTCCGCTCTCCCAGGTCCGGTTGGGCGGCATCACGCCCTCGCTTGGTGCCGCGACCCCGAAATAGCCCATGTTGCGAACCGGATCGCCTGCCCGGTGATAACCGCCGCAGATGGCGTTAAACGCCTCGATCATATGTTCCGACAGATTGGAATTCAGGGCCATCGCCGAACCGGTGCCGGTAACCGCCGATTTGCGGGGCGCGGTCGCAAAGATGCGTGCGGCCAAATGCAGCGTTTCGACGTCGATCCCGGTGCGCTCGGCGACATGGTCCGGTGTGAAGGGCGCGACGCTCGCTCGCAGCTGGTCAACGGACGTCACAAAGCGATCGCAGAAGCCCTTATCCTCCAGCCCTTCCTCCAGCACGATGCGGATCAGGCCCGCGAACAGCGCGGCGTCCTGACCGGGCCGCACCGCAAGATGCAGGTCGGCCGAGCGCGCCAGTTCGGTCCTGCGCGGATCGACCACGATGAACTTCGAGCCGGCCTTGCGCGCGTTACGCACATGCTGGATCGGATTGGCCGATGGCATGCCGTAACAGGCGTGTGATGCGGCGGGATTGGACCCAATGGCCATCAGCACATCGATATCCGGCAGCCTGTGCTTGCCCGCAAGATAGACGCCCATACGACCGGCCATGACCCATTTGGACGACTGATCCACGGTCATGCTGGAAAAGAGATAGGGTGATCCGATCGCGTCCATCCACGCCTTGGCCGCCGGCACGCTCAACACGTTGCAGTTGGCGCCGGTGCCATAATAAAGCGCGACCGACTCGGTGCCGTGCCGGGCGATGATCGCGCTCAATCGTTCATGGATTTCATCCATCGCCGTCTGCGCGTCGATATTCTCGAATCGTCCGTCCGCAGCGCGCCGACGGCTGCTCAGCAGCCGGTCGTCGCCATTATGGAAGTCGCGTGTTGCTGCTCCCTTGATGCAGAAATAGCCTTGGGAAACCGGATGCTCACGATCACCCCTGATGTCCTGGATCACGCCCGCTTCCTCCGTCACCAGCAGGCCGCAGGCCGCCGCGCAGTTGCGGCAATACGTCGTGTGCGTCGCCATCGGGCATTCCTCTCGCTATGGTCGGCACGTTATCGCGCCCGTGTTTTTCGTTTCGTTCGGAGCGGTCGCTCCCTGTCATCAGAACGGCAATTTCCGGGGCTCGACGAACAGGCCGCGCGCTTCCGCGCACAGCCGATCGCCATCGTGCAGCGTGCCATTGACATAGGCCTTGCGCCCGTCGACCTTTTCAAGCCAGGTCGTATAGCGAAGCTCCTTGTGGAGCGGCGTCGGCGAACGGTAGCTGATCTGAAGGTCGACGGTCAGTCGTATGACCCCTGCCTGCACCACGCCCAGTAGCTCGTCAAAGGTCGCGGCAATGAAGCCGCCCTGAAGCAGCCCCGGCGCGCCTTCATGCGGGTGGCTGTAGGTGGCGTAGGCTTCCGCTCTTCCGCCTTCCAGAATGAGCCGGAACGGAGGGGTGAGCGGATGAAGCCGGCCGGTGAACGGCCCAAGTTCGCTCAGCCTTCCCATGCCGGTCAGCGCCCCTTCGATCGATCTGACATGGGCCGGGCGAGTGGGCTGTTCAGCAAGCAGGTCGCGCGCGCGGCGGACATGGTCGGCGGAGTCTCGCAGCGCCGCGTCATCCGCCATGGAGCAGGAAAAATCGTCGAGCAGCGTCCGGATAGACTGGGCAAGGTCCAACCGCGCCGTCAATCCGCTTTCCAGCGCCCGGCTTTTGATCTCGGCGTCGTCGACAACCCTGTTCATGCGGTTCCTTCCATTCCAGACTGCGCCTTGTTCCAGAGAGTTCTCGACCGATCGGCTGTTCCTGCGACCATCAGCCCCATATTTCCAGCGATGGCGAGTGACCCTAGTACTCCACGCCGCTCCCGAATTTAATCATCCTTGTTCCTAAATCCTAGATGGTCTAATATTAGTCAACCGTCAAAGCCATTGGGGGGAGCCCGGCACCGTGAATCTCGAACTTCTGCAGCGTTTTAAGCTCGACGACAAAAATCATGACTATCGCGCGAGCGAGACGATCCTCTATGCGCTGGGCCTAGGTTACGGCAGCGATTCCACTGATGAGGAGCAGCTGGCTTTCGTGTATGAAAAAGGGCTGAAGGCGGTGCCTTCGATGTGCAACACCATCGCACATCCGGGCTTCTGGATCGATAGGCCCGAACTGGACATCGACTGGGTCAAGGTGCTCCATGCCGAGCAGGCCTTCGAAATACATTCGACAATCCCGGTCGAGGGTCGCATGCGGGGCGACTATTCGATCCTCAGCGTCGAGGACAAGGGCGCCGACAAGGGCGCCATCATGAAGATGCAGAAGAAGCTGTACGATCACTACAGCAATGACCTGTGCGCGACCGTTACGCAGACATTGTTCCTGCGCGGCGATGGCGGCCAAGGCGGCTTTGGCGACCCGGGTGCTGCTCCTGCTGCGCTCCCCGACGCTGAACCCGACGCGGTCATTGACATTGCGACCATACCGCAAATCGCGCTCATCTATCGCCTGAGCGGTGATCTCAATCCAATCCACGCCAGCCCTTCGGTGGCCCGCAAAGCCGGCTTCGACCGTCCGATCCTGCACGGCCTGTGCACCATGGGGCTTGCGACACGCGCGGTGATCAGCCAGTTGTGCGGCGGCGATCCCAGCCGGCTTCGTTTCATGGAAGTCCGGTTCAGCAAGCCCGTTTTTCCGGGCGAGACGATCAGGGTCGAATTTTACACGGGAGGCGATGCGGTCCGCTTCCGTTGCCGGTCGGTTGAGCGCGATCTGGTCGTGCTGGACCGTGGCACCGCCCGGGTCTCGGCACCAGCCGCCTAGTATATTGACACTATCCACTAATTATGTAATCGAAAGGCATTCTGAAAAAGGTGGGATGGAAAATGGCTCAATCGAAGATCCTTGATGGCAAGGTTGTGATCGTCACCGGCGCCGGCAACGGCGTGGGCGCAGAGATCGCGAAGCTGGCTGCGGCCTGCGGCGCGAGCGTGCTAGTGAACGACCTTGGTGGCGGTGCTGCAGGTGGTGGCGCCGATACCGCGCCCGCGCAGCGCGTGGCCGACGAGATAAACGCTGCCGGTGGCATCGCTGCCCCCAGCTTCCATTCCATTGCGGCATGGGATTCGGCCGAAGCGATCATCCAGGACGCTATCAAGGCTTTTGGTCGCATCGACGCTGTCGTCAACAATGCCGGCATCCTGCGCGACGTCATCTTCCACAAGATGAGCAAGGAAGACTGGGACCTCGTCCGCGCGGTCAATCTAGACGGCTATTTCTACGTTTCGCGCGCAGCCGCGCCCTATTTCAAGGAGCAGGGCAGCGGGGCGTTCGTGCACATGACCTCGACGAGCGGCCTGATCGGCAATATGGGGCAGGCCAATTATGCTGCGGCCAAGCTCGGCGTGGCCGGTCTTTCCAAATCGATCGCTATCGACATGAAGCGGTTCAACGTCCGTTCCAACTGCATCGCGCCATTTGCGTTCACGCGGATGGTTGGAACCATTCCCGCCAATGACGAAGCCAATCGCAAGCGCCTGGAAATCGCGAAGCGGATGACGCCCGAGAAAATCGCGCCGCTGGTTTGCGGTCTTGTCAGCGATGGCGCCGCGGACGTGACTGGCCAGATTTTCTCGTCGCGCATGAACGAGGCCATTCTGTTCAGCCAGCCGCGTCCCATCCGTACGGCGCAGACGTCGGATGGCTGGACGCCCGAGACGATCGTCAGCCATGTGCTGCCTGCGATGAAGCCGAGCTTCTACCCGCTCGATATTTCGTCGCACGTCTTCACCTGGGATCCTTTCTGATCGCCATGAGCGAGGACGCGCCATTCCTGGTTGACCGGGCCGATGGAGTTCTGACACTGAGCTTCAACCGCCCGGCCTTGGGCAATGCGATCCCGCAAGAAGCGGTCGCCCCATTGGTCGAGCTTTTTACCTCGATCAATGGGGATCTGTCGGTTCGGGTGCTGCTCATTCGGGGGGAAGGCGCGCATTTCTCCGCCGGTGGCGACGTACGCAGTTTCGCCCGCGCTCTCGAGCAGTCTGTCGAGGCACGTCGGGCCGATTTCACGTCACGTTTGGACGCGGTCCGGCGAATGGTCGAAGCCTATCTTTCGATCGAGATTCCCGTTGTGGCGGCGTGCCAAGGCGCGGTTGCGGGTGCCGGCCTGATGTTTGCGCTCGGGGCAGACTATGTGATCGCCGATGAAAGTGTGAACTTCCTCTTCTCGCACCAACGCGTCGGCTTGCCGCCGGATGGGGGCGTCAGCCTGTTGTTGCCGCGGATCGTTGGTCACAGGCGGGCGGGGGAGCTGATACTGACCGCGGCTCGCGTCGATGCGGCGGAGGCCTATCGTATCGGCCTCGCGACGAAGATCGTGACGCCGGACACTCTGCTGACGGAAGCGCGCGCGCAGGCTAAGCGGTTCGGCCTGGCGCCCGCCGGGGCTGTGCGGCAGGCCAAGGCGCTGATCGCGTCGAGCGGTTCACAAGCCGCGGCCGCCCAGCTTGAGGCAGAGCGTGACGCGATCGTCGAAGCGGTTGGCACGGCTGATTTCGAAGAGGGCGTCCGCGCCTTCATGGAAAAGCGTCCGGCCAGTTTCCCGTCCGCGTCCGACCGGTGAATAGCGGGGGCCTTTGTTGCGACGGCGCCAGGCAGCGAATTTGAAAATGTTCTGTCGCGGGGGCTTCGGCATATTTCGGCTCCTCCCTCGTGACAAGCATCAGCCAAGATGAGTGGAGTTCCCATGGCAGACTTTGGTATCAAGCTGTTCGGCGGATATGTGCCGCGTCTTAGGATAGATCGGGCTCATATCGCCGACGCGCACAAGTGGATGGCGCCGAGCCTTCGTGGCCAGGCCAAGGGATCGCGGGCGTTCCTCAGCTGGGACGAAGACGCCGTGACGATGGCCGTCGAAGCGGCGCGTGACTGCCTGAACGGTTGTCCGCCCGCTGGCATTGAAGCGATCCATCTGGCCTCCGCAACCCTGCCCTATGCCGACCTTCAGCATTCCGCGCTGGTCGCGAGCGCCCTGTGTTTGCCCGCAGAAATCGCCGGCAGTGACGTTGGTCATTCCCAGCGCGCGGGTACCTCGGGGCTTCTCCAGGCGCTCAAGGCCGGCGACAACGCGCTTTTCATCGCGAGCGATGCTCCGGTTGGCAAGCCAGCCAGCACGCAGGAGATGAGCTATGGCGCGGGAGCGGCAGCGTTCCTGCTCGGCTCGGAAGACGTGGCGGCGCGTCTGATTGGCGCCGCGAGCGTCACCGCGCCGTTCGTCGATCATTTCCGCGCCGCTCAGTCGCGGCATGACTATTTCTGGGAAGAGCGCTGGGTTCGCGACGAAGGCTACGGAAAGCTCGCGCCGGCAGCGATCAAGGCTGCGCTGGCGAAGGCCGGCGCGGATATCGGCGAGATCACGCATTTCGTGATGGCGTCCATGCAGCGCGGCGCTGCCGACGCCGTCGCCAAGAAGGTCGGCTTTGCCGGCAAACCGGCCGATGGACTTGAAAGCAGGGTGGGCTATGCCGGCGCTGCTCATCCTCTGCTGATGCTGGCAAATGTGCTGGAAACCGCCTCGGCAGGGGACAGGATCCTGCTCGTCGGCTTTGGACAGGGCGCGGATGCGCTCGTGTTCGAGGTGACCGAGGCGATAGAGCGCGCACGGCCACGTCAGGGCGTGTCGGGCGCCATTGCCGACGGAATTGCGACAGACAGCTATTTGCGGATGTTGTCCTTCTACGACGGCATCGATCTTGAATGGGGTATGAGGGCCGAAAAGAGCGGAAAGACGGCACTTACTGCACAATATCGGTCGAATGACCAGATTAGCGGACTGGTCGCCGGCAAATGCAGCAAGTGCGCGACGATTCAGTTCCCCCAGCTTGAATATTGCGTAAATCCTGAGTGCAATGCGCCGGCGAGCCATTTCGAGGATTATTCTCTAGTCAATGAGCCGTCTCAGGTTTTCACCTATACTGCTGACTGGTTGTCTTTCCATCCCGCGCCCCCTCTTTATGTGGGCTTCGTGCAGTTCGACAACGGCGCGAGAATCCTCATGGAGGTTGTTGACGTCGGTGCCGAAGGCCTTGAAGTGGGCACGCCGCTGAAACTGACGTACCGGATCAAGGAGCGCGATCGGGCGCGCGGCTACAATCGCTATTTCTGGAAAGCCACGCCGATCGGCGGGGCGGGAGCATAAGCATGGCGACAGGTATCAAGGACAAGGTTGCGATCCTGGGCATGGGCTGTTCGCAGTTCGGCGAACGCTGGGACGCGGATTCCTCAACACTTATGCGGGAGGCTTTCGATGAAGCACTGGCGGATGCGGGTATCGAACGATCGCAGATTGAGGCGGGCTGGTACGGCAGCGCGCTAGACAACGTCAATGTGGGCAATTCGCCCATTCCTGCGTCCACCGCATTGCGTCTCGACGGCATTCCGTTCACGCGCGTTGAAAATATGTGCGCGACCGGGACGGAAGCGTTGCGTGGCGCGGCCTATGCGGTGGCTTCGGGCGCGGTCGACATTGCTGTCGCGATCGGTGCTGAAAAGCTCAAGGACACCGGCTATGGCGGCCTTCCCATCCCTTTCAAGGGGACGTTCAACGACATGTGGCTGCCGATGGGCTCATCACCCGCCGGTTTCGCGCAGCTGGCGGCTGGATATCGCGCGAAGCATGGCGTGGCGAAGGAAGACCTGAAGCGCGCGATGGCGCACGTCTCCTGGAAAAGTCATCAGAACGGCGTTCGTAGTCCAAAGGCGCATCTGCGCAAGGCCGTGCCGATGGAAACCATAATCAACGCACCGATGATTTCGGACCCGCTCGGCCTGTTCGACTGCTGCGGCGTTTCGGATGGCGCAGCCTGCGCGATCGTAACCACGCCGGAGATTGCCCGGGCCTTGGGCAAGAAGGATCTCGTCACGATCAAGGCGATCCAGTTGGCGATCAGTTCGGGCATCGAATCCCAGATGAATACATGGGACGGCAGCCATGTGCGCAACACGCGCAATGCCGCAACCCGGGCGTACAAGGAGGCGGGGATCACTGCCCCGCGCACGCAGTTGGACGTGCTGGAAGTGCATGACTGCTTCTCCATCACCGAACTCGTGACCATGGAGGACCTCTTCATCTCGGAAGAGGGCAACGCCGCAAGCGATATTCTGGATGGCTTCTATGATGCCGATGGAGACGTGCCCTGCCAGATCGACGGCGGCCTGAAATGCTTCGGTCACCCGATCGGCGCCACGGGCCTCCGTATGACCTATGAGGTGTACAACCAGCTGCTCGGCCGCGCTGGAGAACGTCAGCTGACGTCCCCTTCGCTGGGGTTGACCCATAATCTCGGGGGCGTTCCCTATCAGGGGATCGCGTGCATCTCCATCCTGGGGCTCAACTGATGGAGCGGAAATTTTTCTCGTCCGAACATGAAATGTTCCGTGACACGGTGCGCAGCTTCGTCGAGACGGAAATGGCGCCATTTCACGCGGACTGGGAAAAGCAACAGCGAGTCCCGCGTGAGGTGTGGCTGAACGCCGGTAGAGCGGGCATGCTGTGCTGTGACATTCCCCAAAGCTACGGCGGCCTGGGGGCTGACTGGCTTTATAATGTCGTCGTGATCGAGGAACTGGCGAAGGCCGGCATGTCCGGACCCGGTTTCATGGTCCATTCGGAAATGGTTGCGCCCTATATTCTGGCTTGGGGTTCCGAGGAGCTGAAGCAGAGCTGGCTGCCGCGCATGGTGACCGGGGAAGCGATCGGCGCTGTGGCGATGACGGAACCCAATGCGGGCAGTGACCTCAAGGCCATTCGCACGCGGGCGGTTCGTGACGGCGACGACTATGTCATCAATGGTCAGAAGACCTACATCTCCAACGGCCAGAATTGCGATTTCGCGCTGGTCGCGTGCAAGACCGATCCGGAAGCCGGCGCGAAGGGCGTCAGCATCGTCCTGTCGCCGGCGGACACGCCCGGCTTTGAAAGGGGCCGGAATCTGGAAAAGATCGGGCTAAAGGCGCAAGATACCTCAGAGCTCTTTTTCGCCGACATGCGCGTGCCGGTCGCCAATCGGCTCGGCAATGAGGGCGGCGGTTTCTCGATGCTGATGACGAAGCTGGCCCAGGAGCGGCTGACGCAGGCGATTCGCAGCATCTGCGTGTGCGAGGCCGCAATTCAATGGACGGTCGATTATACCGCGGAGCGCAAGGCATTCGGCCATACGATCGCGGATTTCCAGAACACTCAGTTCGTGCTCGCACAGCTTTCGGCCGAAACCACGGCATTGCGCGTGTTCACCGACTGGTGCATTGAGAGTCACCTCAAGGGCGAACTCAGCCCTGTCGATGCCGCCAAAGTGAAGCTGCTTGTCACGGATCTGCACAATAAGGTCGTCAACGAGTGTCTGCAATTTTTCGGCGGCTACGGCTATATGACCGAATATCCGATCGCACGCGCTTTCATCGATGCACGTATTGCGCGCATTGCTGGGGGCGCTGCGGAAGTTATGAAACAGATTATCGGCCGTGACCTGTTTGCGGGCAGGCGATGAGCAAGGAGGACCGGATGTCAAACCTACCCAAGGCAGATGCGGCAACATTACTCGCAATCTACCGCAAGGCGTCGCTTATCCGTCACAACGATCTTCGCGTCATCAAGGCGATGAAGGCGGGGATGCTGGTTACGCCCTATTATTCGCCTGCTGGACAGGAAATCATTCCTTCGGCCCTTTCGGTCAATCTGAACGACAGCGATACGATCTGCACCATTTACCGCGGCACGCATGACATGCTGGCCAAAGGTTTCCCGCTTGAGCCGCTCTGGGCGGAGCTGGCCGGGCGCGTGACCGGCAGCTGCAAGGGCAAGGGTGGGACGATGCACCTGACCCATCCAGAAAGCGGATGCATGGTGACCACGGGAGTCGTGGGATCATCCATGCCGATCGCTACCGGGCTCGGCTGGGCCGCCAAGCTGGACGGCAAGGGTGAAGTCGCGGTCGCCAATTTCGGCGACGGCGCCGCCAATATCGGGGCCTTCCATGAGTCGCTCAATCTCGCGGCGCTATGGAAGCTGCCGGTGATCTTCATCTGCCAGAATAATCGCTATGCCGAACATACCAGCTTCGCCAATTCGACGGCCGTCGATCAGCTGTCGAAGCGTGCCGCAGGCTATGGCATGGTCGGTGTGACGGTGAACGGCAATGACGTTGATGAGATGTACGGCGCGGCCAAGATGGCTGTCGATCGCGCGCGCGCCGGTGAAGGGCCGACGCTCATCGAGGCGCTGACGTTCCGCTTCAATGGCCATCTCATCGGTGACGCGGCCGGCTACATCCCCAAGGACGAGATGGCTGCGGCGAAGGCAAAGGATCCGTTCGCGACGTTGCGCAACCGTTTGCTGGCCGATGGCGTGGCGAGCGAAGCCGAGCTTGACGAGATCGACACCGAGATCAAGGCGCGCATCGAACAGGCGGTGGAAGCGGCCTTCAAGGCCGATCTCCCGGATGTCGCCGAACTGAAGCGCGACGTGTTCGCTTTCGAACTGGCCTGAGGATTCCATACTATGACAACGCAGACCATGAACACCATCCAGGCCGTCAATCTCGCGCTGCACGATGCGCTCGCCGCCGATCCCAAGATCGTCGTGCTGGGTGAGGATGTGGCCGACCGGGAGGAAGGCGGCGTCGTCGGCGTCACCAAGGGGCTGTCGACCGCCTTTGGCGATGATCGAGTCAAATCCACTCCCATCGCGGAGCAGGTGATCATCGGCGCCGCGATCGGCGCCTCGCTGCGCGGCTATCGCGCGGTGGCCGAGATCATGCTGATGAACTTTACGACTGTTGCGATGGACATGATCGTGAACCATGCAGCCAAGCTTCGCTTCATGTCGGGCGGGCAGACCCATGTGCCTATCGTCATCCGCACGATGACGGGATCGGGCATGTCCAATGGCGGCCAGCACAGCGACTATTTGGAGGCGTGGTTCGCCCACACGCCCGGGATCAAGGTGGTGACGCCGTCCAACCCGGGTGACGCCTATGGCCTGATGAGAGCGGCGATCGAAGATGATGATCCGGTGATCTTCATCGAAAATCTTCCTTCTTACTGGAACACCGGCCCTGTCACTCGTGAAGTGATTCCGCTGGGCAAGGCGAACGTGGCGCGCGAAGGCAGCGACGTTACGATCGTCAGCTATGCGTCCATGATGGCACCGGCACTGGCTGCCGCGGAGACGCTGGCGGGTGAAGGCGTCAATGCCGAAGTCGTTGACTTGCGGACCATCGCGCCCTGGGATCGGGACACCGTGCGGGCATCTGTCGAAAAGACGGGCCGGGCATTGATCGTGCATGAAGCGGTCAAGGAATTTGGCGTGGGTGCGGAGATCGCCGCTGACCTGGCGGACCACCTGTTTGGAAAGCTCAAGGCGCCCGTTCGGAGATTGGGCGGAGCATTCTGCCCAGTGCCCTACTCGAAGCCGTTGGAAACAGCGTTCGCGCCCTCGGCCGAAGGTATCGTGACGGCTGTACGCGGCCTAATTGCTGGAAAGGACTTCTGAACATGGCGTATGAAATTCTTCTTCCCAAGCTTGGCTTCTCGATGAGCGAAGGACAGCTCGCTGAATGGCTGGTCGCAGATGGCGGCGAGGTGACCGAAGGGCAGCCGCTTTTCTCGCTGGAGAGCGACAAGTCGGTCAACGAAGTGGAGGCTCCGGCGTCGGGTACGCTGCGCATCCTGAAGCAGGCCGGTGAAACCTATGACGTTGGAACGGTTCTGGGCACCATCGAATAGTCGCGATGCTGCCCTGCACGATTGCGCATAATCGGCGGCATGCGCACCGGGTGATCCCTCCAGTCGCTGAGTGACCGGAACGATTTGCGTTCGCGGGCGGGCGGGCAGACCGCCCAGGATCGAACAGAAAAGGCCAGATTGGGATGAGCTTCGCCAGAACAGAAACGCAGCAGATGTTTGGCGACATGCTGGAACGGCTTCTTGATGTCGAAAATGATTTCGAGAAGCGCCGGCATCGACTGTCTGCGCCGGACCCGGATCGTCTCGCGCTGTGGTCGGCACTGGCCGAACAGGGGATTCTGGGCGCGACCCTTCCCGAAGAGGCCGGCGGCTTTGGCGGGACCATGCGCGACCTGTCGGTCGTCATGGAAGAGGTCGGCCGCAAGCTCGTCGTCGAACCCGTTCTGGCAAGCGCTCTCTGTGGCGCCATCCTGAATGCGGCGGGAGAAGATCTTTCTGCCCTGATCGCGGGTGAGACAATCGTGGCCTTCGCTCATGAGGAAGGCTATGATCCCTTCGGCCCCCGGGATACGAGGGCGGTCGAGGATGGCGGGAATTACCGGCTGACCGGGCGCAAGCTTGTCGTGCGCCATGCCGATCTTGCCCATCAGTTCATCGTTACGGCCGCGCTGGACGGGGCTTCCGCGCTCTACCTGGTCGACCGCAGCGCAGAAGGGCTTGTCCTGGACAGCTGCCGCATGATCGATGGAGCGTCGGCCGCCACGATCGAGCTGACCAATGTCCCCGCCCGTCGGCTTGGGGGCGACGACCTTCTTCTCGCCGCTCTCGAACGGGGCGTTGTGGCGCTTGCAGCCGAAGCGGTCGGCATTATTGCTGCACTCAATAGCGCCACCTTCTCCTATCTGGGAACGCGCAAGCAGTTCGGCGTGCCCTTGGCGAGCTTCCAGGCCCTGCAGCATCGCGCCGCAGACATGTACGCCGCGGCGGAAGAAGCGCGTGCCCTGACGGAGCGCGCCATCGAAGCGATCGATGCGGGCGCCGCTGATCGATCCGCTCTTGCTTCGGCCGCGAAGGCGCTGGTCGACGATGCGGCCCGAAAGGTCGGACATGAAGCCGTGCAGATGCATGGCGGCATGGGCGTCAGTGACGAACTGGACGTCAGCCATTATCTCCGCAGGCTGACCGCGATCCGGGCCGAGTTGGGCAGTGCCGATCTGCATCGCGCCCGCTTCGCCGGGCTGGGCGTGAATGCGGTCCGCGAAACCCCCTTTCGCGCCGAAGTGCGCGAGTTCGTGCGAGCGTATCTGCCGGAAGATATCGCGCGCAAGGGCGCCTTGGGCCTTGAGATCCACAAGGAAGATTATGTTCGCTGGCAGAAGATCCTGCTGGAAAAGGGCTGGTTCGGCGCCGGGTGGCCGACCGAGCATGGCGGCGCCGATTGGCCGATCGACAAGCAACTGATCTTCCTTCAGGAATCCGCGCTCAACAACGCGCCGATGATCATTCCCTACGGCGTCAACATGATCGGCCCGGTGCTGCAGGAGTTTGGCAATGCGGAACAGCAGGCCAAATATTTGCCCGGCATCCTGTCGAGCGATACCTGGTGGTGCCAAGGCTATTCTGAACCCAATTCGGGGTCGGACCTTGCCTCATTGAAGACCAGTGCAGTGCGTGAAGGCGATCATTATATCGTCAACGGCACGAAGATGTGGACGACCGAAGCGCATTGGGCGGACATGATGCACTGCCTGGTTCGCACGGACCGGGAAGTGAAGCCGCAGCGTGGCATCTCCATGCTGCTTATCGATATGAACAGCCCCGGCATTGACGTGCGGCCGATCGTCACGATTGACGGCCAGCATCATACCAACCAGCTCTTCCTCGACAATGTTCGTGTGCCGGTTGAAAATCTGGTCGGCGAAGAAGGTCAGGGGTGGACGATCGCCAAGTTCCTGCTGTCACACGAGCGCGTCGCTATCGCGGATACGGGCCCCAAGCTGCGACTGCTGAAGAATATCAAGGCGATGATGGCACAGGTGCCGGTGTCCACATCCCGCGACCGACTGGCCGAAAAGCTCGCCGGCGCCGAGATCGAACTGCTGACCCTGTGCGAACTAGAGCAGAATTATGTTTCGCGATGGGCCGAGGGCGCCTCTCGCGAAGGCCCGGAGGCGTCCGTCCTTAAAATCCGCAGCACAGAGATTTTGCAGCGGCTTTCGGAGGTCGCGCTGGAAATCGAAGGGCCATTGGGCGGTGCGCATGATCCGCATGACCTGCATCTCAACCCTGCCGGTCAGTTTAGTCCTGCACAGCTTGCCAGTTTCATGGGGCATCAATATCTATATGGCCGATGCTGGTCCATCTTCGGTGGAACCAACGAGATTCAGCGTAATCTGATTGCAAAATCGTTGGTTGCCGGCTGATCGCCGATGCAACCAGAGAGTAAGTATATGCCAGGCGGGTATGATGATCTTTCCTTTGAAGAAGTGCTCACGCTCGCGGATGGCCCGCTCGAAGCGCTAACCGAACGGTCTGAAAGCATGACGCTTCGATCTTTCGGACCGTTAGTGACTTATTCGCGCAAAGTCTTCATCCCGCTCACGAAGCTCTGTCGAGACGTTTGCCACTATTGCACCTTCGCCTCGACTCCTGCGCGGGTAGAAACCGCCTATCTTTCTCGCGAAGACGTTCTGGCGATTGCCCAGGCGGGCGCGGCAGCGGGGTGTCGTGAGGCATTATTTACCTTGGGCGATCGGCCTGAGGCGCGGTATTCGGCTGCGCGCAAGGCGCTCAGTCAGATTGGCCATGCCACCACGCTTTCTTATCTTGAAGAGATGGCCCGCGCCGTCTTCGATCAGACCGGGCTTCTGCCGCACATCAATGCGGGCCTGATGGATGAGGCCGATTATACCGCGCTTCGTCCGGTATCGGCCTCCATGGGGTTGATGCTGGAAACGCTATCGGAACGACTTTCCGAGAAGGGCGGTCCCCATCATGGTTCGCCCGATAAGTGGCCGGCGCACAGGATCGAAGCGATTGAGGCTGCGGGTCGGGCAAGGGTGCCTTTTACGACCGGTCTGCTCATCGGCATTGGGGAGACGCGGCAGGAACGGATCGACGCGCTGGTTACGATCCACGACATGCATCGCCGCTACGGCCATATCCAGGAAGTCATCATCCAGAACTTCCGGGCCAAGCCGGGCACGCGGATGGTTGACCATCCCGAACCCTCGCTGGAAGAGCATCTGTGGACGATCGCCATGGCCCGATTGATCCTGGGTCCGCAGATGGTCATCCAGGCACCGCCCAATCTGCATGCGCCCGAGGAACTGGCGGCGCTGTTGCGGGCGGGTGTGAACGACTGGGGCGGGGTGTCGCCGGTCACGCCCGATCACGTCAATCCCGAAGCGCCCTGGCCGCATCTGGCCTTGCTGGAGCAGGCGACGGCGGATGCCGGGCGGGTGCTGCGCGAACGTCTTGCCATTGGTCCGGCCTATGCGCTGGAGGCGGACCGCTGGGCCGATCCCGCGATAGCCAGGAAGGTGCGCCAGTCGATCGATGCGCGCGGCCTGCCGCTGGCGGACGGCTGGCATGCTGGCGCGGGAGATGATGCTCCTGCGCCTGTGGAGCCTGTTGCCCGGACGACTGGCGCTGTGGAAATCGAGGCGATCATTGCCGCCGCGCGCGCCGGTGAGCGGCTGGAGGAGAAGGCTATCGTCGCGCTGTTCGAGGCCGACGGTTCGCATCTGGACCTGTTGACCCGGGCGGCCGACGATCTGCGTCGCGAAGTGGTGGGCGATGCGGTCACCTATGTCGTCAACCGCAACATCAACTATACCAATATCTGCCTTTATAAATGCGGCTTCTGTGCCTTTTCCAAGGGCAGCACGAAGGCGATGCGCGGCCCGGCCTACCGGCTTGACCTGGAAGAGGTCGGGCGCCGCGCGGCCGAGGCCTGGGACAGGGGCGCGACCGAGGTGTGCCTGCAGGGGGGCATCCATCCCGATTATGATGGCAACACCTATTTGTCGGTGCTCAAGGCGGTGCGCGAGGCTGCGCCGCACATCCACATCCATGCCTTTTCGCCGCTGGAGGTCAGCCATGGCGCCGCGACGCTGGGCCTGGGCCTGGAAGCCTATCTGACGCGGCTGCGCGATGCTGGTCTTTCGACCCTGCCGGGAACGGCCGCGGAGATACTCGACGACGAGATCCGGGATATCATCTGCCCGGACAAGCTGAACACGCAGGAGTGGCTGGAGGTGATGCGCACGGCGCATCGCGTTGGCCTGCGGTCCACGGGGACGATCATGTTCGGCCATGTCGAAGGCTATCGGCACTGGGCGCGGCATCTGCTGCGGGTCCGCGATCTCCAGGCGGAGACGGGCGGGTTCACCGAATTCGTGCCGCTGCCCTTTGTGCATATGGAGGCGCCGATCTGGCGGAAAGGGCTGGCGCGCTCAGGCCCCAGCTTCCGCGAGGTGATGTTGATGCATGCGGTTGCCCGCTTGGTGCTGCATCCGCTTATCCCCAACATCCAGGCGAGCTGGGTGAAGCTGGGTCCCACGGGCATCGCGGCTGCTTTGCGGGCCGGCGTTAACGACATGGGCGGGACGTTGATGGACGAATCCATCACGCGCGCGGCCGGGGGACTCAACGGCCAGCTGTGCGACCCTGCGCAGATGGCGGCATTTGCACGGGAAGCCGGACGCCATGCCGTTCAGCGCACCACATTATACGGGCCTGTCAACGCGCCTGAATTGCAAGCGCAGAATAGCATTATTTTATAGGGACGATAAGAATGGGTGAGAAGATTGCGGTTATCGGCGGGACCGGTAATCTGGGCGCGGCGATTGCGCGCAGGCTCGCGAAGACGGGCAATGCGGTCATCATCGGGTCGCGTTCGGCCGAGAGCGCTGAACGCGCGGCGGGGGAACTGGGCTTTGGCCTTTCGGGCATGGCGAATGCCGATGCCGCGCGCGAAGCGGACCTTGTCATCGTGACAGTGCCCTTTGCTGCACAGGAATCGACGATCGCGGATATCGCGCCACACTGCGCCGGTAAGATCGTGGTGGACACGACCGTGCCTCTGGTGCCGCCCAAGGTGATGCGCGTGCAATTGCCGGCTGAAGGCAGCGCGGCTCAGCGGGCGCAGCAGCAGCTTGGGGAAGGCGTGACGGTCGTTTCGGCATTCCATAATGTTGCCGCGCACAAGCTCGCGACCGACATGGAAATCAATTGCGACGTGTTGGTCTTCGGTGACGACAAGGCGGCTCGCGAAAAGGTGGTGCAGTTGGCAGATTCGATGAACTTGCGCGCCTTCCATGCAGGGGCGCTGTGCAACTCTGCCGCTGCAGAGGCACTTACCTCGGTGCTTATCTTCATCAACAAGAATTACGATGTGGGAGAAGCTGGCATCAAGATTACCGGCCAGCATTGAGCATATGGGCAGCGGTGTGCCGCTGCGCGCGTCAGGATGCCGGTGGCGGTCTCAAACAGGCCGTCACCGCGACATTCTCACAACCTTGGATCGCTGATGTTCTGAAAAAATCGTCAGCCGGCACTTACGGCCCGGCTGCCGGGAAGCATGTCATTCAGGACAGCGTCGAACTCGCGATCGGTTGAGGATCGGCGAAGGTCCAGCAGCGGGACCGCACTGCCGACCGGATAGCGGGCTTTCGGCGCGTCTGATTCCAGCACCTCGACAATGACTTTCGCAACGTCGTCCGGCGGAATAGCGCCCGTGCCGGACCCCAGTGAAAAGGCGCGTTGCTGAGCGAAATAGTCACCGTAATTTTGCCTGCCTTCCTCGTCCAGCTGAGCAAGACTGCTCTCCAGTTGGCTGGCGAAACCATGGACCATGCCAGTGGCAATCGCGCCGGGCTCGATCAGCGACACAGGGATGCCCCACTGGCCCGCTTCAAGCCGCATTGTATCGGCAAGACCCTCCAGCGCGAACTTGGAGGCGGCATAGTAGCCGAGCAGCGGCAAGGCCAGTTTGCCCGCCATGGAGCTGACAAAGATGAACCGTCCCCTGTTAGCCCGCATCTCAGGCAGGGTCGCCTGGTAAATGGCGAGATTGGACAGGGTGTTGATCTCCATCGTTCGGCGAAACAGCGCCAGCGGTGTCGTCTCGACCGGCCCGCACGGATTGATCCCGATGCAGCTGATGACGGCGGTCAACGGCTCGCCGCCACGCTCTAGGGCGTTCCTCACCTCCTGCGCGCCGATTTCCGCCGAGGAGAAGTCCGCGGCAAAAATATCAGCGGTGCCAAAGCCGTCCTGCACCATATTGTCCAGATCGCCATCATCCACCGCTGAACCCAGCACAGTATAGCCGCGGTCCAGCAATTGGCGCATAAGACATCGGCCCACGCCACCCGAAGCACCAATGACAAGTATCTTGCCTGATTGGTTTGAGCTGGAAGGCATATCTCATATCTCCGGTAATGACTGATGAATGGAGGCTCGAGATCATGGCCGTGCGATCCCGATGCATAGGATGTCGGACCTATAACAAACATTGTCGCATGGGAAGGTCTTTCCCTGTCAACCGAATAGCTGGGCCGAGCCTGGGCCCGGCAGGAACCAAAGGCGCTCCGCCTTGATTGATGAGAGGAAAGGAACCTGTCATAAATGCGAAGATGACTATGCCCGGCGAAATCGATCGGCCCGACACGGCCGCTGAGAACATCACCGGCCTCGATCATGTCGGAAGTGATGACGCAAGTCAGTGACCGGAAGAGGAGAAGGCGATTTCGCTCCACTAGAAGAAGCCGACTTCAACGCGCAGACGCAATGATGTGCTTCGCCCAAGTTATCGATATTGCGGCCCAAACTGAGGCTTCGGTGCTGCGGGCTTGTCGCCGCGCAAACAGGAACATATGTAGGCATGCAAGGCCGCTAGCCGAAAGCCCCAAGGCTCAACTCTGCAACTTGCCACGTCAGCATGCCGTGTTAGCATGCCGTGTCAGGGCGAGACACGTCATATACTCGTTGCGCTGGGTTGATTGAATGATTAGGTCCTACATCCTGTTTTGATGAGAGGCGTGTCATGGGATATGATTATCGGGTGGGGTTTGTGACCTACCCTGATGCGGAGCCGGGCAGTCCTGGT
>NZ_JBHSFZ010000025.1:0-336443 GCF_042654265.1 Sphingobium tyrosinilyticum
GCTTGCCGTTGCCGCCCAGCACGATCGCGCGCACATCGTCATCGTTCGTCGCCTTCACAAAGGCGTCGTCGAGCGCATAGGTCATCTGGCCGTTCTGGGCATTGTTGAAGCCCGGCCGGTTCATCATGATCCATGCGACATGATCGATCACCTCATAGGTGACCGGCTCATCCGTCTCGTAAACAATGTCGACCTGCTGCGGTTCGACCAGGCGATCGGTCTCGTTCATCTTCAGGCTGCCCTTCTGTCTCCGGCCGGATTGTCCTTGAACACGGTAGCACGGACGTTGTTGGGATCGATCTTGGCGATCAGTTCCAGCTGCTCCGCCGTGGGCGCGGGGGTGGTGGGGATGTCGTCCGAAATCTTCGCCAGCGGGAAGCCGCTATTATCCTGCACCTCCTCGAAGGTGACGCCCGGATGCAGCGAGATCACGCGGATCTGGTGACCGGGGCCGCCGAAATCCATCACGCACAAATTGGTGATAATGCGGCGCAGGTCCAGGCCCTGCGGCGGCCCGCCATTGCGGTAGCGCGCCGGGTTGTAGCCCGCCATGCAGACGAAATCGACTTCGCCTTCCACGAACGCGCGCTTGTTGTGGTTGGGGAAGAAGAAGCTGTTGGGATGGCTGATCGAGTTGCCGGGGAAGCCGCGCGCGCCCAGCATCGCCGCCTTGGGCTTCTTGTGGTCGCCGATGACGGAGATATTGGCCTGGCCATAGCGATCGATCTGCACCGGGCCGACGAGCGCATGCCGCTTGCCGCTCCAGAGCGCGGAGAAGACGCGGTCATAATTGGCGATGCCTTCGAACTCGGGCTCTACGGCGCGCTTGCCCGGGCCGACCGGCGCACTGGTGTACCAGGCTTCGCCATCGGTAGTCTGGATGGCGGGCGCGAAGCTCAATTTCGCAAGGCCAGCGCCGATGCGGGGCAGGGGGCCGATGCCGGTCGCCATCACCTCGCCATCGTCGCGCCAGACTTCGGCGCAGGCGGCGATGACGAGTTCAGCGAGCGAATAGCTATTCTGGGTCATGTCTGTCTCGCTCTTAGTAAATGGGGACGGGAAGCTGTTTGACGGCCTCTTGTCCGCCGATCGACGCTTGATAGTCCGCTTCGGACACATCGACATATTTCGCCTTATACTCGGCCCAGGCTTCGGGCGAGGCGGCGCTTTCGACATAGGTCTTGATGTGCTTCAAATCGAGCTGATAGTCCGGATCGGCGCTCGAGGGATGGGCGCCGAGCGGTGCTTCCGCCACGCCGGTGATCATCGCGCGCTCGACCAGATTGTAGCGGCTGTTCTTCTTCATATCGAGCTCAGCCGTCGGCACGATCTTTTCGACCGTGGCGAAGCTCTTCTTGGCGGCGCGCACCAGCAGCTCATCGAAGATCGGATCGACCGAGAGGGTGAGCAGGTTGCCGCGTTCGTCCGAACGGTGGGCGTGGATGAGCGCGATGTCGGGGACGAGCGCGGGCATGGCGACGAATTCCTCGCCATCTTCATAGGGGCTCTTCACAAATTTGAAGTCGAAGCCCGACTGGTTGATGATGTCGGTGCCGATGCCCACGCGCGTGGGCAGGAAGGGCAGCTTCATCGCGGCTGCGCGCAGGCCCCAATGATACATGCCCTCATCCAGCTCGAGCACCTCGAAGGCGCCGGCCTGGCGGGCGTTGCGGAAATGCGGCTCGAGCGGATAATGGTCGAGGCTGGCAAAGGCGAAGACGAGCTTTTTGATCTTGCCGGTGGCGGCGAGCAGGCCGATGTCCATGCCGCCATAGCCGGCCATCACCGTCAGGTCCTTGAGATTGGACCGGGCGATGGCGCGGATGAGCGCCATGGGCTTGCGGCGGGTGGCCCATCCGCCGATGCCGATGGTCATTCCGTCGGAAATCTGGTCGACGATGTCGTCCACCGTCATGCGCTTGTCGAGCATAGTTTCAGTCATCCTTTGCATCAGTCCTGTGCGTTCAGTCCTGTGTGTCAGTCCTGCTCATGGGCCCATTTATGGCCCCAGTCGCTTACCGCGAGGCTGGTGGTAGGGACCCAAGTCGCAGGGTCGATTACCAGACCGTTCCACCCATATTCGATGTCAAAACCACTTGGTGTCTGCATGTAGAAAGAGGTCATCTTGTCATTGACATGGCGCCCCAGGCTCGCCGACAGGGGAACTTTCCCCTTGCTCTTGAGCACGCGGTCATAGGCGCGGCCGACATCCTCAAGGGAGCCGACCTCCAGCATCATGTGCACCGCGCCATTGGGACTTTCGGGCATCTGACCCAAGGCCAGGCTGTGGTGGCGCGCATTGCAGTGGAGGAAGGCGAAGCCCACGCCCGGATCATCTTCGCCGCCGCCCTGGAGGTAGAAGCGGCCAAGGTCGGTGTCGCCAAAGCCCATGACAGCCTTGTAGAAGGCGTGGGTCTCGTTGAAATTGGGGGCGGTGAGCACGACATGGCCCATCCCCATGTCGCCATTGTCGCCAGTGACGAAGCGGCTGACGCCCGCGGGCGAAGTAAAGGGGGCGTAATCGACGAAGCGGCCGTAGAAGATCTCCATCGCATTGCCCGCAGGGTCGGACGAGCGGGCAAGCTCATAGACCTGGCGCGCGCGCGCTTCCATGACTCCGGCGCGTGTCACCGGGCGGCCCGCCGCCTCCAGCCTTTCCAGCAGCGATTCGAAATCTTCGCGATTCGCGCATTCCCAGCCCGGCGCAATGAAACGGTTTTGCTCTCCCTTTTCCACCCACAGGCGGTAGGGGCGGTCATCCATGCGGAAGAGAGCGACATCTTCGCGCGGCGAGGGTGTCGTCATCAATCCTGCGATAGTGCAGGCGAAATCCTGCCAGTGCCCAAGGTCCTGCGCCTCGATCACCACATAGCCCAGCGAAATCACTGCCATCCTGCCGCCTCGCCCTTCTTATCCACTTTTGCCCCGCCATGCGCTTCAAGGAGCGTTCTAAAATGGCCTTCCCCGTACGCATATGGCAAGCGCTGCCTTGGGTTTTGCGTGGCCGTGGGACGGCGCATTGGATTGCGCTCAACGAGTTTATGGCAATTCGTTCCCGATCCGCCTATAAGCAACGGCGCAAATGCGCAAGCCCTGTTTGTCTTGACAGTTTGCGTAATAGCAGATTATCTAACCTACGCATATAGCAAATTTTGAGCATTGAGTCGCCGACATGGAGAAGATAATGACCGGGGCAGCAGCAACTCGACCCATTGGCAAGGACGAGGAGCTTCCCTCGGCCGAAACCCTGATTGCCCGGGCCAAGGCGATGATCCCGGTCCTGCGGACCCGCGCGCGCGCGTGCACGCTCGCCCATGACGTGCCGCCCGAGACCGTCGCGGAGATGAAGGCGGCCGGCTTCTTCCGCGTGCTCCAGCCCAAGCGCTATGGCGGCTATGAGATGCACCCCAATGTCTTTTTCGAGATCCAGAAGGCGCTTGCCGAAGGCTGCATGTCGACGGGCTGGATCTACGGCGTCCTTGGCTGCCACCCCTATGAACTCGCCCTCTTCCATGACGAGGCGCAACAGGAAGTGTGGGGCGATAATCGCGACATGCTCGTCTCCTCCACTTATCAGCCGGTCGGCAAGGTGGAAAAGGTTGAAGGCGGCTTCTACCTTTCGGGCCGCTGGGGGTTCTCGTCGGGCTCCTCCCATTGCGGTTGGGTGCTGTTGGGCGCGATTAATTTCGATACCGATGGCGGCCCGCCTGACATGCGCACCTTCCTCCTGCCGCGCTCGGACTATCAGGTGATCGAAGGCACCTGGGACACGTTCGGCCTGCAGGGCACCGGCAGCTTCGACATCCTCGTCGAGCGCGTCTTCGTGCCTGAACACCGCACCCACAAGGCCAGCGACGGCTTTGCCTGCACCAATCCGGGCCAGCAAGCCAATGACGGCCCGCTCTACCGCATCCCCTGGGCGCAGCTCTTCATCCGTTCGGTCTCGAGCGCCGCTTTCGGCGGCATCCGCGCCGCCACCTCGGCCGCGATGGAGATAATGGGCAATCGCGTCTCGACCAACACCGGCAAGGCGTCCAAGGCTGACCCCAACCTGCACGCCGCCATCGCCCGTGCGATCGCCGAAACCAACGAGATGGAACTCACCCATCGTACCGCCTTCAACGAACTGATGGATTATGCGACGCGCAATGAACCCGTGCCGATGGAGAAGCGCGCGCTCTTTGCCTACCAGTCCGCCAATGTCGTGCGCCGCATGGCCGACCTTGCCGACGATATGGTCAAGCTGCTCGGCGGTCGGGCAATCTATATGTCGAGCCCGATCATCCAGCCCTGGCTCGACCTCCACGCCGCGCGCGCGCATGTCGCCAATGATCCGGCCAATCGCACCAGTGACGTCATCGGCACGATGAACGGCGAGCCGCCCGCCTTCACCTTTATCTGACGACCATCTGACGCAAAAAAAAAGAGGATCCTTCATGGCCAATGAACTGAGCCGCAAGACCTATAAGGTCGCGGGTGGATATGAGATTTCGGTCGCGGAAATCCCCGGAGACGGCCCGGTCGTCATCTTCATCCATGGCAGCGGGCCAGGCGCGTCTGGGGCGTCGAACTTCCGCAACAACGCCCAGACCTTTGCCGACGCTGGCTACCGCGTCATCCTGCCCGACCTCATCGGCTATGGCCAATCCTCCAAGCCCGAAGCCGACTATCCGCTCGAGCTGTTTACGCAGACGCTGCTCGATGCGCTGGGGCAGCATGGCGTCACCGGCGGCCATCTCGTCGGCAACTCGCTGGGCGGCGGCATCGCCCTCCAGATCGCGCTCGACCATCCCGAATTCGCCGTCGGCAAGCTCATCCTCATGGCGCCGGGCTGTGTGGCTGAACAGGCAAGCTATTTCCCCATGCCTGGCATCGCCAAGATGCGCTCGGGCTTTGGCAGTCCCGATTTCAATATCGAGGAACAGCGCCGCCTCATCAGCAACCTTATGCATCCCTCCTCGCTCCACCATGTCACCGACGCGCTGGTCGAGGAGCGTTTCGCGGTCGCGCGCACCCAGCCCAAGGATGTGCTCGCACGGGTGAAGACCCCGGACTTAGGCCCGCGCCTTGGCGAGGTCTGCCAGCCCATCTTCGTACTCTGGGGCCTCAACGATGAATTCTGCCCCGAAAGCCACGCGCGCCTGTTTCTCGACGCTTGTCCCGATGTGCGCTGCCTCACCTTCTCGCAGACAGGCCACTGGGTCCAGGTCGAGCGCGCGCAGGAGTTCAACCGCTATTCGCTGGACTTCCTGAAGAATGGCTGACGTCGCCCCTGCTGTAGCCGCTCCTGAAGCTACTGACGTTACTGCCGGCCGCGCCTCTGATCCGGCCGTCATTTCTGCGGGCCTCAAGGGCGCGATGCGTCGCCTCGCTTCAGGCGTGGCGATCGTCACCGCGCTAGGCGACGAGGCGCCGGTCGGCATGGCCGCGACCTCGATCACTTCGCTCACCATGGACCCGCCCGCCGTGCTCGTCTGCGTCAACCAGACGGCGAGCATCCACGCCCATCTATCGCCCGGCTGCCCAGTCAGCATCAACCTCCTCTCGCGCCACCAGCGCGACGTCTCCGCCGCCTTTGGCGGCGCGGTAGCGCGCGATGCGCGCTTTGGTGTGGGCAGCTGGACCCCCGATGCCCATGGCTTGCCAATCCTGGAGGAGGCGCAGGCGAACCTTAGCTGCACGATAGACAGCATGACCCCCTATGGCACCCACAGCATCGTCATCGCGAGGGTCGAGGCGGTGCGCCTGAGCGAAGCGGTCGATCCCCTCATCTTCCAGGATGGAGCCTATCTGTGAGCGATCTTAACGCCCAGAGCCTTAATGATAGCCTCGCCGACGAGCTTTACCAGGCGCTGCGCGCGGGGATCACCGTGCCGCCGCTGATGGCGCGTTACCCTGAGCTCACCATCGACGATGCCTATGCCATCTCGCTGGGCGCGCTGGAGAAGCGCAAAAATGATGGCGAGCGCGTCATCGGCAAGAAGATCGGCGTCACCTCCAAGGCGGTGCAGGACATGCTAGGCGTACACCAGCCCGATTTCGGCTTCCTTACGGACCGCATGTTCATTGAAGGCGATATCGATGTTGCGGGCAACGGCCTCATCGCGCCCCGCGCCGAGGCCGAAATCGGCTTCATCCTCAAGGACAGCCTCAAAGGACCGGGGGTCACGGCGGAAGATGTGATCGCCGCGACGGAAAGTATCGTCCCCTGTTTCGAGATCGTTGACAGCCGCATTCAGGACTGGAAGATCGGTATCGTCGATACCGTCGCCGACAATGCGTCCTGCGGCGTCTATGTGCTGGGCGAGGCACGCGCCGATCCACGCGTGCACGACCTTCCCAGCCTCTATGTCACCGTCACCAAAAATGGCGAGCCTTTGTCGGAGGGCTATGGCCATGCGGTGCAGGGCTCGCCTGCTCAGGCGGTCGCCTGGCTCGCCAATACGCTGGGCGCCTATGGCGTTACCCTGGACGCTGGCGATGTGATATTGTCAGGCAGCCTGGTGCCGCTTGAACCGGCCAAGGCCGGCGACATATTCGAGATGCAGCTGCACGGCGTTGGCAGCTGCACCGCGCGCTTTATCTAGATCGAATATGGCGCATCGCTTGGAATCCCGGCGATGCCCCCTGAGGAGTGAATCATGACGGACAAGGTCAAGGCGGCGATCATCGGGTCGGGCAATATCGGCACCGATCTTATGATCAAGATGATCAAATATCCGCAGAATATGGAATTGGTGGCCGTGGTCGGCATCGACGAGGCCTCTGAGGGTCTCGCCATGGCGCGCGAGCGCGGCGTCGCCACCACCCATGAAGGCATTGACGGCCTCAAGAAAATGTCAGTCTATCCCGACATCGGCATCGTCTTCGACGCGACCTCGGCTTACGCCC
The DNA here is from genome assembly GCF_042654265.1 of Sphingobium tyrosinilyticum. Taxonomy (NCBI): domain Bacteria; kingdom Pseudomonadati; phylum Pseudomonadota; class Alphaproteobacteria; order Sphingomonadales; family Sphingobiaceae; genus Sphingobium; species Sphingobium tyrosinilyticum. The sequence goes on from NZ_JBHSFZ010000025.1 coordinate 6,892, forward strand.
ACAAGGTGCATGACGCAGCGCTGCGCGCCGACGGCAAGCAGGTGGTGGACTTGACCCCCGCCGCGATCGGCCCCTACACCATCCCCACGGTCAACGGCGAAGCCAATCTTGATGCCGGAAACGTCAACATGGTGACCTGCGGCGGGCAGGCGACAATCCCAATGGTCGCTGCGGTCAGTCAAGTCGCTACCGTTCATTATGCCGAGATCGTCGCCTCAGTCTCCTCGCGCTCGGCGGGTCCTGGCACCCGCGCCAATATCGACGAGTTCACCCGCACCACCGCTGGTGCCATCGAAAAGGTTGGCGGCGCGGCCCAGGGCAAAGCGATCATCATCCTCAATCCCGCCGAACCGCCGATGATCATGCGCGACACCGTCTTCACCCTCTCCGAAGGCGCCGACGAAGACACCATCCGCGCCTCGGTCGAGGCGATGGTCGAGAAGGTCCAGGCCTATGTGCCGGGCTATCGCTTGAAGCAGGAAGTGCAGTTCGAGCGGTTTGGCGACAATAACAAGCTCAAGATCCCTGGCCGCGGCGAGTTCACCGGCATCAAGACCATGATCCTGCTCGAGGTCGAAGGGGCGGGTGATTATCTGCCGAGCTATTCGGGCAATCTCGACATCATGACCGCCGCCGCCAAGGCGACCGGCGAGCTGCTCGCGCAGCGCATCCGCGAAGGAAAGAAGGTGGCAGCATGAGCGCCCAGTCAAACAAGCCGTTCAACGTGGAAGCGGGCGACAAGCTCTATATCCAGGACGTCACCCTGCGCGATGGCATGCACGCCATCCGCCACATGTACGGCATCGACCATGTGAAATCGATCGCCAAGGCATTGGACGACGCAGGCGTCGACGCGATCGAGGTCGCCCATGGCGACGGCCTCAATGGCGCCAGCTTCAACTATGGCTTTGGCGCGCATACCGACTGGGAATGGCTCGAAGCGGTCGCCTCGGTGCTTGACCGGTCGGTGCTCACCACCCTCATCCTGCCCGGCGTGGGCACGGTCGAGGAATTGAAGCGCGCCTATGACATCGGCGTGCGTTCGGTCCGCGTCGCGACCCACTGCACCGAGGCCGACGTTTCCAAGCAGCATATCGGCATCGCCCGCGACCTTGGCATGGACGTCTCGGGCTTCCTCATGATGAGCCACATGATCGACGCCGACGCGCTCGCGAGCCAAGCCCTCCTCATGGAAAGCTATGGCGCGCAGTGTGTCTATGTGACCGACAGCGGCGGCGCGCTCGACATGGATGGAGTCAAGGCCCGGCTTGAAGCCTATGACCGGGTCCTCAAACCCGAAACCCAGCGCGGCATCCACGCCCACCATAATCTCTCGCTTGGCGTCGCCAACTCGATCGTCGCCGCCCAGGCTGGCGCGGTGCGCATCGACGCCTCGCTCACCGGCATGGGCGCGGGCGCGGGCAATGCGCCCTTGGAAGTGTTCATCGCCGCCGCCCAGCGCAAGGGCTGGAACCATGGATGCGACGTCATGGCGCTGATGGACGCGGCTGAGGATCTTGTCCGCCCGCTACAGGACCGCCCGGTCCGGGTCGACCGCGAAACCTTGGCGCTTGGCTATGCGGGGGTCTATTCCTCTTTCCTGCGCCATGCCGAGAAGGCCGCCGAAACCTACGGCCTCGACACCCGCACCATCCTCGTTGAACTAGGCCGCCGCAAGATGGTCGGCGGTCAGGAAGACATGATCGTCGATGTCGCGCTCGACATGCTCAAGGAGCGCGAAGCCGCCGGCTGACATGCCACTGGGGCGCGGCCAACCGCCGCGCCCAGGCTCACAATCAACAAAAGGAGAGGATATGGCCGAAAGGCGTCTGTCGCTCGACCATATCACCGTCACGGACACCACCCCCTGGCAGCTCGCCGAGATCGCCGGAGAGACCGGCTGCGCCGGCATCTGCCCGTTCCTCCATGCGATGGAGGTGCTGCCCGCCATGCCGCCCTATGATCTGGTGCGCGATCCCCAGGCGTTGCGCAGGACCCGTGATGCGCTCGCCGCGACCGGGGTCAGCGTCGACCTCCTCTATCCCTTCACCATGGCCGGGCGTACCGACCCCGCCGCGTTCGCCCCCGTGCTCGAGGCCGGCGCAAGCCTGGGCGCCCCCCTCGCCAACGTCCTGTGCTACGATCGCGATCCTGTCCGTCGCACCGAAAGGCTCGTCGAACTGGCCGAGCTCGCCGCAACCTATGGCATCGCGCTCGCCATCGAATTTTATCCACCCTCCCAGGTCAAGACCCTCAGCGAAGCCCTCGGCGAAATCGACAAGACCGGCCGCAGCGACGTTGGTGTCACCCTCGACCTCCTCCACGTCATGCGCGGCGGCGATGTCGACGCTAGCTTCGTCCTCCTCAACCACCCTGCCATAGCCATTGCCCAACTCGCCGACGGACCCGCCACCATCGATCCCGCCCAAATCGAATGGGAAGCCGGCATCCAGCGCCTCCTCCCCGGACAAGGCGCGTTCCCCATCCCCGCCTTCCTCAACGCCCTCAATCCCAACACACCCCTCAGCATCGAAATACCCCAGCAAAACGCCATCGACAAAGGACTATCCCCCCTCGAACGCGCCCGAAATGCCGTCAAAGCAGCAAGGGGATTTATAAGACAAACAGGAGAGCAAGATGCGTGACCTGATCGACCCATCCTTGTTGCCAGGGCTGGACTTCATGCCCCCGTTAGACCTGACGCCGGAAAGCCTGCCTATAATCCGTGAAGGTATGGAGCAGATGAGCGCTGCAGTCCCAGAACCCGAGGATAGCGGGGTCGAATGGCGGGAAGAGCGCATCAAGGCGCCCGATGGACATGAACTGCTCGTCAGAATTTATCGGCCGTTGGACGGGGATGGCCTTCTTCCGGCGGTGCTGCATGTTCATGGCGGCGGCTATGTCATGGGCTCGGTGAGCACCAATCATCTGTCGAACATCGGACTTGCAGCATCGACTGCTGCACTCATCTTGTCGGTCGATTATCGCTTAGCGCCCGAAACCGTTGCGCCCGGCGCGGTAGAGGATTGCTATGCCGCGCTCGAGTGGCTGCACGGCAATGCAGCGGCGCTTGGGGTGGACCCCGCCAAGATCGCGGTTCGCGGCGAAAGTGCGGGCGGCGGCTTGGCGGCGGCCTTGGCGCTACTCGCCCGCGATAGAGGTGGTCCCACGATCGCGCATCAGAATCTGATCTATCCGATGCTGGACGATCGCACATGCATCACCCGTTTGCCCGCTCATCTTGGCGCTTTTGTGTGGACGCCGCAGGCCAATGCTTTCGGGTGGCGATCGCTGTTGGGGCAGGAGCCGGGATCGGCCGATGTGTCGCCTTATGCTGCGCCCGCGCGCGCGGAGGAGCTTGCTGGCCTGCCGCCGGCCTTTATTGCGGTCGGAGCGCTCGATCTGTTCCTGGTTGAGGACATGGACTATGCGCGGCGGCTGATTGAAGCGGGCGTGTCTGTGGAATTGCATGTCTATCCTGGCGCTTATCACGGATTTGACGTACTGCCAGACGCAGCACCCGTCCGGCAGATGAAGCGCGATGCCGTCGCAGCGCTCCGCAAGGTGCTGCACCCTGGTGAAACAGGGTAAGACAAGCGGCGCATCACTCAGCAAGTTATGGCGGTGGCAGCATTGACTCTGGTGCAACGCGTAAGGGCGCGCTATTAAAACGGTTACATTTTTGAAGGCGGGGCAAGAATGCAGATCAGAAGCGGGCGGACGACGACGCCGCCATCGCTGGATAATCTCGATGGGAATATCATAGAGATCCTTCGCACCAACGGCCGCGCGACTAACCAGGAAATAGCCGAGCGGCTTTCTGTGACGGCTGCCACTGTCTCGGCGCGGCTTCAAAAGATGGAAGATGCTCGGGCGATGCGGGTCGTTGCTGTCACGGACTTCGCTGCCCATGGCTATAATGTGATCATCGCCCTGGGCGTGAAGGTGCTGGGGCGCAATGTTCAGGAAGTTGGACGCGATCTTGCCGACCTGCCTGAAGTGTTGAGCGTGAATATCATGAGCGGTGAACATGATATTGAACTGCTCGTTGCTCTACGCGACTTCGGTGAAGTTCAGAAGATGTTATTCGAACATATTGCTGGTATCGACGGCGTAATTCACATCACATCGGGGGTGGCGGTGGATATCGTGAAATATGAATTCAACGTGGTGCCGCTTTGACCTCCAAGGCGGAATGGGCGCGCCTGGACAAGCTGGACCAGGGCATCGTCGAAAAGCTCGCTCGAGACGCGCGCATTTCCAACCGGGCGATCGCGGCGGAACTGGGGGTAACGGAAGGTACGATTCGGACGCGTATCAAGCGCCTGCAGAATGAAGGGTTGATCCAGTTCACCGTTGTCACCGATTTCCGCATGGCAGGATCGCCCAATCTTTGCATGATGGGCATCGATGCCGATCCGTCGCATGTGTCGGAGCTGGCGCGAAGCCTATCCGATATTCCGGAGATCACTTGTGTAGTTGTGTTGCTGGGGCGTTATAGCCTGCTAGCGATGGGGCTTTTCACCAATATCGAGCAGCTAAATGACCTTGTGACGGAGCATATTCGGCCCCTGCGGGGCGTGCAGCGGGTCGAAACGTCGATATCGGTTCATAACCTCAAATATGAGGCGGGGATCGCTAAAATCACGCGCGAGCCTGTCGAAGGTTGAAGCGCAGCGGGGCGATTGCCTGTAGAATTGAATGATGGGGCTCAGGCCCCGAGGAGAGTGTCATGCCCATCAGTTTGGAAGAACTTGCCGCCCGTGTCACCGCACTTGAGGATATCAACGCCATTCGCCAGTTGAAGGCGCGCTATCTGCGTGCCTGCGACCTCAAGCTGGTTGACGAGTTGCGCGAAACTTTTCTGCCGCAAGGAATCCGGCTCGATTATCAGAACTTCCCAATCTTCACCGATCGCGACGAATTCATAGCTATTTTTCAGAAGATGGCGATGGCTGGCGGTGTCTATGACATCCACCATGCGACCAATGCCGACATTGAACTGATTAGCCCCACCGAAGCGCGCGGGCGCTGGTCGCTGAATTTCCGGACGATCATTCTCGCGACCCGTTCGGTGACCCGGCTCGCGGTGGAATATCAGGACGTCTATCGCAAGCAGGACGGCCGCTGGTGGATAGCGGAGTCGGTTAGCCGGATTACGTCGATCCTGACGGAAGAGATCGGCGAGGACGGGACACCGCGCTATCTCGCGTGGGGTGAGGCGCCCGCGGCGCAATAACGCCGTAAAGGCGCAAAGGGCTACCTCTGCTTTCTCGCCATGAGCGAAGCTGGACTCGTTGATGGAGTGCAGCATCGCGGCCTCATTTTCAGCGGGATTTTCAGCGGGAACACCGATCATGAGGGCGTGCGGATGGAATCCGGTTGCCGTCTTTCATGGGGCAGCTTACAACGCGTATCGAGCAATGAGTGGCTTGAACCGCAGGATAATGCGTACCCCGGCTACAGAAAAATCAGAGGAGAGGCAGGGCGCCATGGGCCGTTTGCAAGGTAAGATCGCGATCATCACGGGTGGCGCCAGGGGCATGGGCGCTGCGACGAGTCGCCTCTTTATCGAGGAGGGCGCGAAGGTCGCCATTGCCGATGTACTGGACGCCGACGGCGCTGAGCTAGCTTCGGAACTGGGTGACGCCGCGCGCTTCTATCATCATGACGTGACGAGCGAAGATGGCTGGACTGAACTGGTGCGCGCGGTGGAAGCGGACCTGGGACCAACCGACATATTGGTGAATAATGCGGGCATATTGCTGTTCCGGACGCTGCTAGACACAAGCCTTGGGGACTATGAGCGGGTGCTTAAGGTTAATCTGACCGGCGCGTTTTTGGGGATCAAAGCGGTCGCGCCTGGCATGATCGCACGCGGAAAAGGCGCCATCGTTAATATCTCCTCCGTCGATGGGATGAAGGGCGCCAACGGACTTGCCGCCTATTCCTCCAGCAAATGGGGGGTGCGGGGACTAACGCGCGTGGCGGCGCTGGAACTTGGGCACCGGGGTATTCGCGTTAATTCGGTGCATCCAGGTGGCGTGGACACGGTTATGACCAATCAGGACGGCTCCACCCGCGAGAAGGTCAACGAGCGCTTCGGCAATGTGCCCCTGCAGCGCGTCGGTGCCCCGGAGGAGGTTGCGCGCGCCACGCTGTTTCTGGCGAGCGACGAGGCCTCTTATCTCGCGGGTGCGGAGATCGCGGTTGATGGCGGTATGCTGACCGGCCAATATTATGAAAACTTCCCCGGCGCGCCAGGTGTGAACTGAAGGGGGAAGACGCCAGATCAATCAAGAAAGCAGCACATAAGGAGAGACGCCATGATCCGTATCGACATACCCGAACAGGACGCCGCCGACCCTTACGGCCACGCATCTCGTAATCATGCGCGCGAAATCATGGCGGCGGCGGGCGGCTTTTCCAAAGCGGTGTATCAGCACAGCCTTTTGTCTCTGCGCGAGTTTGAAGGCGCACGGTCGCGTACCGCACAGATCAATGGCTGCATCATTTGCCAGCAGTTTCGCGCCGCGCGCGATGCGCCGTCCATGTTCGCGGCGACCGGACAGCGCCCCGGCCATACGGTGGCGGACAATGGCCCTGCTCCCGACGAAGCCTTTTATGCAGCGGTCGAGGACTGGCGCACGTCACCTTTGTTCAGCCCGCGCGAGCGCACAGCGATAGAGTTTGCCGAGCGTTTTGCTGAAGAGCCGAAACAAATCGCCCAGGATGAAGGGTTTTGGGAACGCGCGCGCGTCCTCTTCTCCGATGAGGAGATTGTCGATCTCGCCCATTGTGTGGCTGCATGGGTAGGCTTAGGCCGCGTGGCCCATGTGCTGGGCTTCGACACTGTGTGCCTGCCCTTCGCTGAAGTCGCCTAAAAGCGGCCAGCCTGCGCGATAGATCAGCTAATCGTGCAGGCTGGCGCCGGTTCAGCCCAGGTTATTTAATTCGGCGTGCAGGATCATAGGGTCGCCCGTATGAGCGGCCCAAAGCGCATCCCGGCGAATGATCCGCCAGCCTTCCGGCCGCCTTTCCCATTGATCGACATATTCACCGTTGGAATCGAAGATCGGTCCCGCCGGGTCATCGACGCGTTGATGGCGCGCCTGCACATAGGACCGGCTTGTCGCCCGGTTTCCCTCCACATCAACCAGGATGCTGCCGATCAGATGCTGCGTGCTGCCGCAGCGATCCAGAAAACGGCGCATGTTGACCGTCAGCGCCGCCATGCCATGCTGGTCTCCGCCGGTGCCATAATCAAAACAAATGCTGTCGGCGAAAACATCGCCCAGCCGATCCCACTGCTTGTTGTCGAGGATGCGGGCGAAGCGCGACAGGCCGCGCACAATCTCCCGCTCGTCCCCTAACGCTTGGAGCGAGGGCACGTTGGGGGCGCTTCCCCCGCGCTCCTCGACCACCATCATGCGCGTCGCCGCCCGGTCGAGGAAATTCTCCTCGTCCTGTGCAATCTGTAGAGCGATTTCATCCTGTGCAGCCACCGCGGTAAATCGATCATAGGCTGGCTTGTCGGCCAGCCAAATCTCGGTGATCACGTCAAAGTCGATCGGCGAGGCGCCGGGGAAAATGAACGCCCCCTCCAGGTCGACATAGTTCCGGCGATAATCGATGATGCCGGGCAGCAGGCGACGGATCAACGGCGCATGCTGCGTCTCGTAATAATCGATGAACGCCTCACGCGAGAGATCCCGCCTGCGCTTCAGCAGGGCGACGCACTTGAACATCGGCAATCTCCTGTGATCAGGGCGCCATCCACTGACCGCCGTTGACGTCCAGCGCTGCGCCGCTGACTACACGCGAATAGTCCGACACCATCATCAGTACCGCGCGGGCGCAATCGTCTTCCGGCGGGATGATGCCGATCGGAATGTTCTTGGTCACGCCAGCAACGACATCCTCGCGCTTGTGACCCGCATCGACCTGCGACTTGATGAAGCCTTCGACCGGCTCGCCATGGATCCAGCCCATGCGGCAGGTATTCACGCGAATACCGAATCGCCCAAGATCGGTTGCCATATATTTGCCCAGGGTATTGAGTCCGCCCTTCGCTACCGCGTAGCCCATTTCCATCCCATGCTCGGTGCCGTATGGATTGACGGTCGCCATGGTCGATACGTTCACCACCGCGCCGCCGTCACGTAGATAGGGCACGCAGGCGCGGGTCAGGCGCAGCGCCCCAAGGCAATTGACGTCGAACGCCTTTGCGAAGTCTTCCGTATCGGCGTTTTCAACCAAGCTCCAATTGCCATGATAATAGGCGCTGTTGACCAAGCCATGGACGCGCCCGCCAAATTCTGCACCCGCGCGATCGGCCAGTGCCTTGCACTGTGCTTCATCGCTCACGTCGCAAGGCACGGCGATGGACTTGCCGCCTTTGGCTACGATGTCGGCGGAAACTTCATCGAGGAATGCCTTGTTGCGGGCCGCTAGGACCACGCTGGCCCCTTCGCTTGCAGCGATACGGGCGAGTGCCTGGCCCATGCCGGGGCCCACTCCGCTGACGATCACTACCTTGTCCTTGAGCAACATCCTCTGTTCCTTTCCCGATCCCGTTCGCGAAACTTTTGTTTTCGCCCGGCCTGTCCTCGACAGCCATGCTTGCAGGATAGGAGGAAAATATAATTGATCAATGCGCTTTTTGGGGGAGGATGGCGTGTACGCTACTCATATGCGTAATTCTGCTGATTGTAGGGCACGAATGAAGCTGCCTGCCTGTTGACTGGATGAGCGGCCGGATGGATAAGGCGCCCAGCATAAGATCACGGCGTTTGGAAGGAGAGGGAAGATGCGTTTTCACTTTGGCGAGTCGATGACGCCGATTGAAAATTACATCCCTTTGGCGAGGGCGGCCGAGGCTGCGGGCTATGCCGGGATGACCGTGCCGGACAGCCTCATCTATCCCCAAAGCTCCGGCACGAAATACAGCTATACCGATGATGGCGGGCGGGAGTTTTTGGAAAACAAGCCCTTCCTCGAATCCTTCATCCACGTGACAGCGATGCTTGGCGCAACCGAGCGGTTGGAAGTTACCACCAACGTGGTCAAGCTGCCGGTTCGCCCCCCACTCTATGTCGCCAAGATCGTTGCCTCGATCGAAGCGCTGTATGACAATCGCTTCAACTTCGGCGTCGGCCTTAGCGTCTGGCCGGAAGATTATCAGGTTATGGGCGTTCCCTGGGAAGGGCGCGGCAAGCGCTTTGATGAATGCATAGATATTGTTCGCGGCCTCACCAATGGCGGCTATTTCGAATATCATGGCGAATTCTTTGACCTGCCGCCGGTAAAGATCAATCCTGTGCCATCCAAACCTGTCCCTATCCTGATCGGCGGTCATTCAGACGCAGCGCTCAAGCGTGCGGCGCGCAACGATGGCTGGATGTATGCTGGCGGCGGCCTGGAGCTGTTGCTGCCTATGCTGGAGAAGCTTGCGGCCTATCGGGCGGAGCGGGGTAGGGCCGACGCACCCTATCGTATCTTTGCTTCGGCTTTTGGCGATCTCGACGTCGATGCGGTGCGCCGACATGAGGATGCGGGCGTGACTGATATTGTCGTGGCCTTCCGCAACCTCTATGCCGTGGAGGAAGACAGCCAGCCGCTCGAAGACAAGATCGCGGATCTCAGCCGCTTTGCCGACGCTGTCATCGCCCGCTATTAACGGGCGCTGACGGCGGGTTGGTGCAATTCCCGCCAGCGGCTAGGGGACGTTCCTGTCCATTGCTGGAATGCGCGACGAAACGCGCTCGTGTCGCTGAACTGGGTGCGCCGCCCGACCTCCGTGATGGTCAGCCGAGGATCAGCGAGTAGGCCGGTGGCAAGTGCGTGCCGCGCTTCGGTCTTCAGTTGCACCAAGGATGTGCCTTCGTCGGCGAGGCGGCGTTTGAGCGTTGCAACGCTGATGCTGAATTGCCGCGCCAACTGCACTGCGGTCGCCGGGGCCTCGCCACTCGCCAGCATCGCTCCGAAGAGGTGCAGGATCCGCTCCGACAATGGCGCATCTAGGGATTGCGGCTGTTCCACATCGAAGGGGAAGCGTTCGAGCAGATGCTCCAGTTCATGATGGCTGCGCAAGACGGGGCGGTCTAAAAATGCCGCAGGAAAGCGCAAGCTGTTCTCCGGTGCGCCATGCTGCATGGGGACGGGCATCAGGTAGGAAATGGTGCGTTCGTCCAGCAGCGGAGGATATCTCATCGCTGCGCCCAGAAGCGGGATGTCCTCTCCGATCAGCCAGCCAAATAATTTATAATAGGTGGAAAGGCCGGTAAGGTCGGACACATAGGCGCTGGCATTACGCACCCGGCGGGGCGTCGCCATTTCCAGGCGAGCGACAGCTTCGTCGATCTTGAGCCTTAGGCGGCCCGCGCGGGGACCTATCAGTTCCGAAAACCGGTCAGTCCGCTCGATGACATCGCGCAGGGTGCGGCATGTGATGATGCAGTGGCAGAGCATGTCCACGCCCGCTTTGGTGAGCGGTTCGCGCCCTTCCTGCCGGGCGGCCTGGGCATCCAACACCCAAGTACAATGGGCGTAAAGGCGTGTAAAATCCTCCTGTGACAAGCCACGTTGGACGGTCGTGGTGTTGATCAGCGGGGCGACTAAGTGGGGCAGGCCCGCTTGCCGAAGTAGTGCGGTCGGATCTTCGCCGATTTCGTGCACCACGCGGAGAAGATCGCGTGCGATGACGACGGACACGCGGGCGGCTACGGGCCGGGAAAGATGTTTGGTGTTGAGCCTTTTTGTCATGACCTTTGAGCTATTCTGGCATTTTCAGCGGTCCGGCGATAGCGGAAACAGGCAGGGTAACAGAGAGGATCGAGAGGGTGGTGGACGAAAGCCTGATTGCGCGGATTGACCGGTTGGAGTCGCTGGACGCTATCCGCCAGCTTGCTGCGAAATATTCCCTGGCGCTTGACATGCGCGACTCTGACGCGTGGGTAAATCTATTTCCCGAAGATGTGCGGGTTGGTGGGGGCAAACAGGGCCGAAAGGCTCTGCGCGACTGGTTCGACGAAACTCATTCGATGCAGTTCGACGGGACGTCACACCATATCGGCGGCCACATCATCGACTTTGACGATCCCGACAATGCGCGGGGCGTCGTCTATTCGAAGAATGAGCATGAGACCGGCGCGGAATGGGTCATCATGCAGATGATGTATTTTGACCAGTATCAACGGATCGAGGGCCGCTGGTATTTCCGCCGCCGCCTGCCGCTTTACTGGTATGCGACGGACCTCAATAAGCCGCCTATCGGCGATCGCAAGATGCGCTGGCCAGGCGTTCCGCCCTATCATGGCAGTTTCCATGATTTGTTTCCGAGCTGGAAAACCTATTGGGAACGTCAGGGCCAGCCGCATGACGGGCCGGTCGAGCCGCCTGCGCCGCTGGAAAAGTTCATCGAAACCATGCGCCGCGGGGCGCCGCTGCCCAAGCCTCGCGTGCGGAGCTGAAGGCTATGAGCCCGCTCGAACGTAATGTGGCCGCTGTCCGAACCATGTTCGAGGGCTATGCCGACGCCTGGAAGGCGCATCGAATGCCCGTGCCACCGCGCGGGCTGTTGGTATGGGCTCCGGGTGCAATGGCTGAGATCGGCGGTCATGTCATTCCGGTTGAGCCGCATGATGTTGCCGATGAACCATTCTTCCTGCAAATAGAGGCAGAATATTATTGGGCGGCTATTCCCGACTGGCGCGTTACCGATCTGGACGTGGCGGGCAGTGGCGACACCGTGCTGTCTTTCGCCAAATTCGAGGGAACAGAGCCTGACGGCACAGTGCTTGAACCGATTTGGCTTGCAGATCGCTGGCACTTTGACGCAGCGGGCCGCATCACGCGCTGGCAGCAGATGACGGACCTTGGAGCCTGGGCGCGCTGGAGCGCCCTCACCGGCGCTGACTATCCCTCCTATATCACGCAGGCTTTCGCTGAGGCAGGCCAACCACCAAGGTTCGTACCATGACTGACATTTTTTCTCCTGTGACGCTCGGCGACATCGCGCTGGCCAACCGTATCGTGATGGCGCCCATGACCCGCGACCGGGCTGGCCCTGGCGATGTGCCAACCGATGTCATGGTCGATTACTACCGCCAGCGGGCTGGCGCGGGATTGATCGTGACTGAGGGCACGCAGCCTTCGCCGGCCGGCAAGGGCTATTGGCGAACCCCCGGCATCCATAGCGAAGCGCAGGTGGCCGGATGGCGCAAGGTTGCCGACGCCGTGCATGAAGAGGGTGGCAAGATTGTCATGCAGATCATGCATGTCGGCCGCGCGGCGGTGCAGGCGAACAAGGATGCCGACGCGGAAACGATCGCGCCTTCGGCTATCCAATGTCCGGACAAGATCCCAGGACCCGACGGCATTCCGGTCGAAACGGCGATGCCACGTGCGCTGGAAACCAGCGAAATAGCTGCCGTGATCGCGGAATATGTCGCAGCCGCACGGAATGCGATCGCTGCGGGGTTGGACGGGGTCGAGCTGCATTGCGCCAGCGGCTACCTGCCGATGCAATTCCTCTCGTCGAACACTAATCAGCGGAGCGATCGCTATGGCGGGTCGGTGGAAAACCGCATCCGCTTCGTCGTCGAATTGCTCGAAGCGCTGGCTGGCGCAGTGGGTGCAGGCCGGGTGGGCTTCCGTATCTGCCCCGGGGTCAAGTTCAACGGCATGAATGATGCCAACCCGCATGAAACCTATGCTGCGCTGCTCAAGGCGGTCGATGGCCTGGGCCTTGCTTATTGCCATCTGATTCACATTCCGCTGGAGGGGCAGGACGCGCTCGACTTGGTGCGCGCGAACTGGACAGGAGCCATCATCGAAAATGGCGGCCTGAACCTGGACAAAGCGCGGGCGATCGTCGCTAACCGAAAGGCGGACGCCGTTTCGTTCGGCTACCTTTATATTGCCAATCCCGACTTGGTGGAGCGCTTCCGTGTTGGAGCACCGCTTGCGAAGGCCGATCGCGTGAATCTTTACACGGGCGAAGGTGACGATCGCAAAGGTTATACCGACTATGCCGTGCTGGGTTTCTGAACCCGATCCAAAGATTTTAAGAAAAGGAGAGGTTTATGGTCAAGCTGCTGGAAGGGCGCACCGCGCTTGTTACCGGAGGCGGGCAGGGCGTGGGCCAGGGTATTGCTCGCGCCCTTGCCGAGGCTGGCGCAAATGTTGCGATTGCTCAGCGCAACGCCGACCAGGGTGAAGAAGAAGTACGCTATTTGTGCGACACGCACGGCGTCGATGCCTTTTTCACCCGGACCGATGTGACCAAGCGCGCAGAGGTCGAGGCGATGGTGGAAGCCGCGCATAAGCGCTTCGGACGTCTGGATATCCTCGTGAACAACGCAGGAGGCAGCTTTCCTAAGCGGATCGAAAAGCACACTGACGAAGAAATGGAAGGTTCCTTCGCCCTCAACTATTACGCCGTGTTCTGGGCAATGCAGGCTGCTTTCCCGATCATGAAGGCACAAGGCTATGGCCGCGTCATCAACCTGGGTTCGCTGAACGGGGTGAACGCGCACATGTTTACCGTCGCCTATAACGCGAGCAAGGAAGCGATGCGCGCGCTGACCCGAACAGCGGCGGTGGAATGGGGCCCGTCGGGTATTACGTGCAACGTCATCTGTCCGTCCGCGACCAGCCCGCAGGCGAAAGACTATTTCGCGGCCAATCCGGAAATGACCGAAGCGATCCTTCGCCAGGTCCCGGCAGGCCGCTTTGGCGATGCGGAGAAGGATATAGGCCCGGTTGCCGTGTTCCTGGCCAGCGAAGGCGGCGGCTATATGAGCGGCAACACCCTGTTCGCAGATGGCGGAGCTCAGGTGAACGGCGTCGCCTGGCGGCCTGCGGTAGAGGATTGATACCATGGAAAGACTGAAGGGAAAGCGCGCAGTCGTGACCGGCGGCGCGCAAGGGATCGGTGCGGCCATCGCCCGCCGCCTCGCAGCAGAAGGCGCGCGGGTCGCGGTGCTGGATCTCGATGCGGGAGCCGCAGGCGCGGCCCTGCCCGCGCCGCATGTGGGGATCGCCTGCAACGTCGCGGATAGCGCGTCGGTCGATCGCGCCTTCGCCGAGGTGAAGCAGGCGCTCGGCGGCATCGATGTGCTGGTCAATAATGCCGGGCGGGGCAGCGCCCCGGGCGACGGTATGGACCGCTATTATGCGGCGCAGGCCGAGCGCGGCGAGCAACTGGCCCGTGGCGAAACGCCCTCCACCTTCGTCGATCAGACCATCCATTGCGAGGATGAGGGCTGGGCGGGCGTGCTGGCGGTCACTCTGGACGGCACGTTCAAGTGCAGCCGCGCGGCGGTTCGACTGATGGTGGAGCAGGGTAGCGGCGGCGCGATCGTCAATATCGGATCGACCTCAGCGGTGAAGGGTGATGGACCCATACCCTATTGCGCGGCCAAGGCAGCAGTGCTTGGCATGACGCGGGCCATGGCGCGCGAACTCGCGGATCGCGGCATAAGGGTCAATGCGGTCAATCCTGGCGCGACCGAAACACCGATCTATGCGACCCTCCCGGTCGAGACCAAGGACATGATCGCAGCTGACAGCCTGATGAAGCGACTGGCTCACCCCGATGAAATAGCCGGGGCGGTGGCCTTTCTCGCGGGCGACGACGGCAGCTTCGCCACCGGCAGCATCGTGACTGTTAATGGCGGCGCATATTTTTCCTAAGGAGCAGGACATGCAGGCATTGGAGGGTAAGGCGGCGATCGTCACCGGCGGCGCACGTGGCGTAGCCAAGGGCGTGGCAACTGCTTTCGTCAAGGCAGGCGCAAATGTGCTGATCGTCGATCGCGAGGAGGAGCTTGGCCGCGCGACTGAGGCGGAATTGCGAGCGCTCGGCGGAGAGGTACACTTCCTGCAAATCGATCTGGCGCAACGCGCGCAACTGGCCAAGATCGTCGAGGCGGCGATCGGTCATTTCGGCAAGCTCGACATTTTGGTCAACGCGGCGCAGGCGTCGCGGCAATTACCGCTGGCGGAAACCTCCGACGAAGCGATGGACATCTCCTTCGACACGGGCTTCTGGCCGACGTTCGTCCTGATGCGTGAAGCCTATCCGCATCTGGTAGAGAGCAAGGGCAGCGTCATCAATTTCGCCACAGGCGCAGCATTCGACGCCATCCCCACTCAAGGTTCATATTGTGCCGCCAAGGAAGCGATCCGCGCCATCTCCAAGGTGGCCGCCAGCGAATGGGGCGTGGACGGTGTGCGGGTGAATATTATCTGCCCCTTCGCGAACTCACCCGGCGTCATGGCCTGGAAAGAATGGGCGCCCGACGATTACAATACGCAGATCAGCAAGGTCGCTTTGAAACGTATCGGCGATTGCGAAAAAGATATTGGATCAGCCGCCGTTTTCTTGGCAAGCGACGCCGCAGGCTATATCACCGGCCAAACGCTGATGGTGGACGGGGGCCAGACCAAGGCTTTCTGATCCGGATCGCCAGGAGAGGACTGTTCTTCCGTGACCGAAATATCGCTTCATCGCCCCTATCCCGCCGCTAAGGTGCAGCAGTGGGATTTCGAAACGGACGTCGCTGTCATTGGCTTTGGCGCGACCGGCGCCTGCGCGGCGATTGAGGCCGCTCAGGGCGGTGCGCGCGTGATGCTGTTCGAACGTGGTTCGGGCAGCGGCGGCGCGTCGGCCCTGTCGGGTGGTGAAATCTATATCGGCGGTGGTGGCGGCACCGATGCGCAGCGCGCCGGCGGGTTCGAGGATTCGACCGAGGACCTCGCAGCTTATCTGAAGGCCGCGGGCGGACCTTGTGCGGATGAGGCGAAATGCGATCTCTATGCGCAAGAATCGCTCAACCATTATGCGTGGTTAAAAGAGCAGGGCATTCCCTATCGAGGCAATTTTTTACCCGGCAAACATATCGAGCCGACTGACGATTCCACTCTGATCTGGTCTGGCAGCGAGGCTGCCTGGCCTTTTTGCAACATCGCCAAGCCCGCGCCGCGCGGCCATGTGATCGCTCATATGGGTTGGGGTGGCGGGCGGCCGCTGATCGACATATTGGAAGCCCGCGCACGTTCGCTGGGTGTCGAAGTCACGACCGACGCCCGCGCCGTCGCTCTTGTGCAGAATGAAGACCGGCGCGTCGTCGGCGTCGTTGTGCGCATCGACAATGTCAACCGCTTCGTGCGCGCAGCCAGGGGTGTGGTGCTCGCCACCGGCGGCTTTGCGTTCAACGAGGCGATGCGCCGCCGCTACTGCCCGGAAACCTTCAAGATCAGCAGCCCGATCGGCGACCAGGACGACGGCGTCGGCATTGAATTGGGCGTGGGCGCTGGCGGTGACGCAATCCATATGGAGCAATTCTTCACCACCTGTCCCTGGACGATGCCCGAGCCGCAGGCTCATGGCGTCTTCGTCAATCAGGCGGGTCAGCGTTTTATCAACGAGGACTGCTACCACGGTCGCGTCAGCCGCGTGGCCGTCGATCAGATGGGCGACCAGGTTTACCTCCTCCTCGATATCGCCCATTTCGACGAGCCGCTGCCGATGGCTGCCATGACGATTGCAGGCACCGGCGAGACCTGGGAAGAGGTGGAGGCTGAACTGGAGATGGCGCCGGGTACGCTATCCGCGACCATGACCTTCTACAACTCTCATGCGCGTGAAGGACGCGACCCGCTGTTCCATAAGCTCCCGCCGATCCTGAAGCCGCTGGAGCATGGCCCCTTCGTCGCGCTGGAGCTGAATTTCGCGACCAGCTATTTCAGCTTCTTCACCTTGGGCGGCCTGCGGACATCGACCGATGGCGAAGTGCTGGACCGCGCAGGCGCGCCAGTCGCCGGCCTATTCGCCGCGGGACGCTGCACGTCTGGCCTGCCTGCATGGGGACATGGCTATAGCTCCGGTCTCAGTCTTGCCGATTGCACCTTCTTCGGCCGTCAGGCAGGGCGGAACGCTGCAAAAGGCTGAGACTTCTGTTGGCTGATTATTTCTAATCCGTTTGAATGATGCGCTTCGGCTCACGGGGCGCCATCATTATCGGCAGGAACACAGCCGACAGGAGAGTGACTTGTCCACCGATCTGGGCCGCCAGGGTCTGCGCTTCGCCATTATCGGAGGCGGCATGGCCGGCATTTTGGCCGCCATCCGCCTGCGCCAGGCCGGAGAGAAATTCACCGTCTATGAAAAGGCTGGTCGGCTAGGCGGGACTTGGCGGGAGAACCGCTATCCCGGCCTGACTTGTGACGTGCCCGCGCACGCATACACTTATAGTTTCGAGCCCTATGCCGAATGGGATGCCTATTACGCCAAGGGTGGCGAGATTCAGACCTATTTCGAAAAGACGGCAGAGAAATACGGCATCATGCCGCATGTCCGATTCGACAGCGAAGTCGTGTCCGCTGTCTGGGACGAGGAAAAGGGCTTCTGGCGGTTGGGCCTCGTCACTGGCGAAGAGGTGGTGGCCGAAGTGGTCATTGCCGCGTCAGGCGTGCTCCACCATCCCAAGCTGCCGGACTTAGAGGGGCTGGACAGCTTCAAGGGCCGCGCATTCCATAGCGCCCGCTGGCAGGATGATGCGCCGGTCGATGGCGCTCGGGTGGGTATTATTGGCAATGGTTCGACCGGCGTGCAGATCGTCACTGCGCTCAGTACGCGCGCGTCCCGCCTGGTTCATTTCCAGCGTTCTCCGCAATGGATCATGCCGGTTCCGTATTTCCAATATAGCGAGGAGGAAAAGGAAGCCTTCCGCCGCGAACCCGCGCTGATCGACGAGATCCGCAACAACAAGGAATATTGGGACAATATCTATCGCTTCACCCACGCCATAACCGATACCCACGGACCGGAGATCGCGGCGATTGAGGCGGCTTGTCTCGATAATCTCGAAAACAGCATCCGCGATCCTGAGTTAAAGGAAAAGCTGCGCCCCAATTATCGCGCGGCTTGCAAGCGGCTGATCTACTCATGGTCCTATTATGACGCCGTGCAGCGCCCCATTGTCGAAGTGGAGCGTGACCGCATCGCTCGCATCGAACCGGAAGGCGTGCGACTGGCAGATGGACGGCTGCACGAACTCGACACGCTGGTGCTGGCGACCGGATTCCATGCGGATCGCTTCATCCGCCCGACGACTGTGCTGGGTCGTGATGGGGTTTCGCTGGACGATATCTGGTCGGTTCGGCCGACGGCCTATTATGCGGTGACGATCCCAGGCTTCCCCAACTTCTTCATGCTGAATGGTCCTACTGGCCCGGTGGGCAACTTCTCCCTGATCGATATTGCAGAGCGGCAATGGGGCTATATTGACCAGCTGCTGGGGCTGCTACGCAGCGGCGAGGCGCAAACCATCGAACCGCGCGCGGAAGCTCATGCCGGCTATGAGGAACGGCGGATCGCTGCGGCGCGCACGACCATCTTCGGGTCGGGCTGCAATAGCTGGTATCTCGACGCGACCGGTGTGCCTTCCAGCTGGCCCTGGAGCTATGAGGCGTTCGCCGACGCCATGTCAGCGCCGGTCATGGAGGATTATGCGATGACGGTGGAGGCAGAATTGGTCGCGCGGTGAGTAGCGCGAGCCGTCTCTAAGGAGGGGAGGGGAGCATCCCCTCCCACTCGTATCACCGTCCCATCGCCGCAACCGCTTCGGCAGCGCCCCGGATCGCGCCTTCGATATAGGTGACGCCGGTGCCATCGCCGACCTCCACCACATCATGGCCATGAGCGCGCAGGGCGTTAGCGAGCGTGGAATCGCCATGCGCACCCATCGCGACCACCACATGATCGGCGGCGACGCTCTGCTGTTCGCCCGACTGGCTGGTGAAGCTCACTTCATTCTTGCCGATCCGGATGCTGGTAGCGCCCGGGAACATGGCGACGCCATGCTCGCGCAGTTCCGCAAGCAGGCGCATGCGGCGCACCAGCAGCAAGCCGCCGCCGAACTTCGCTGCTTCGCCCACAATGGTGACCTCGCGTCCGCGCTCCATCAGAAATTCGGCAAGCTCCACCCCGACTAGCTCGCCGCCGATGATGACAACGCGCTTGCCCAGCGGCATCCAGGCGTGCGTCGCCTTGCGCACCAGTTCCAAATTGGCGGTGGCGCCAGTCGCTGCCCCCAATTTAGTGGCGATCCGGGTGGACCAGCTCGTCTTGCGGCGTATCTCGGCTGAATCCTCGCCCAGCATCATTCCGCGCAGATCGTCGCCGGACAGGACGAAATCCTGATCGTTGCCGGGGATCGGCGGCATGTCGCGCACCGCGCCCGTCGCTACGATCACCTTGTCGGGCCTCAGGCTGGCGATCAGGTCCGGGGTCGCCACCGTTTTCAACCGTACATCGACTTTCGATTGGTCGATCTGATGGCGCAGCCAGTTGAGAAGCCGCTCATTAGGCTCATAGGCGAGCGCTGCGAAGCGCAGCGTGCCGCCGAGGCGATCAGACTTTTCGATCAGGGTAACCTTCGCTCCCGCAAGGTCGAGACGCCGCGCCGCTTCCATGCCGCCAGGACCGCCGCCGACAATGACGACATGGCCGGGAACCTTCGCAGGCGACCAGTCCAAATCCTCATAGCCCGTTTCCGACCGCACGGCGCAGCGCACCTGCTCGCGCAGATAGGCGGTGCTGACGCAGGTGTAGCAATAGATGCAGGGGCGAATGTCGGCGATCCGTCCTTCCGTCAGTTTCAGGGGCAGATCCGGGTCAGCCAGCAGTTTGCGGCCCATCGCCAGGAAATCGAATTCCCCTTGAGCCAAGCCCTTCTCGCCGCGGTCGATTTCCACGCGGCCCGACGCAATGACGGGAATAGAAACCGCTTTCCGGATAGCTGCGGCTGCGGAAAGATGAGCAGCCGGCTCATGCGGGATGTTGGATGCGGAATGCAGCTTGCCCTGGCCTACATCATGATAAGCGGTGACGGTCAGTGCGTTCGCGCCTGCCGCCTCGACCATCGGAGCCAGTTCGATGGCATGTTCCAGCGTGATGCCGTTGTTCTTGCCGATCTCGCGCGAGTCGATCTTTACCCAGATCGGGAAGTCGGGACCGACCGCTGCACGTACCGCGCGCACAACCTCCAGCAGCAGGCGCGCGCGGCCCGCGACGTCGCCGCCATATTCATCCCCGCGCTTGTTGGTGGAAGGCGAAACGAAGGAAGAGAGGAGATAGCCGTGACCGCCGTGGATTTCCGCTCCGTCCATCCCCGCGCGCTTAGCCCGTACTGCCGCTTCAGCAAACTGGCGGACCGCCACGTCGATGTCGGCCTTCTCCAGCACCTTGACCTGCGGTACGACGCCTCCGGCGAAGGCGGCCATTTCTTCAGGCAGGAAATAGTCAGGAAAGTCCCCAACAAAGGCAGGCGGGTAGCCGGGCGCCCATAGCGGATGGCCCTCCTGCGCGCTATGGGTCGCGACCAGGCCGCCGTGGTGAAGCTGCGCGGCGATCCGGCCGCCTGCCGCATGGACGGCGTCCACCAGCCGGGTCAGGCCCGGCAGGAAGCGGTCATCGGATATGGCGGTCTGCTTCGGCTGCACTGCGCCGACGGGCCACGCGACGCCCGTCACGCCCATGACAATGAGACCCGCACCACCCCTCGCCTGCGCGACATGATAGTCGATCAGCCGCTGGCCTACCGTGCCGTCCTCTTCTGCAAGGCTGACACCCATGGCGGTGACGATGATTCGGTTGGGCAGGGTGAGTGTGCCGATCTGCCCTGGCGTCGTGAGAGAGGCGGCACCTGTACCCTGTCGGGGTTGAGTAAGGGCTGGGGCAGCGGTCATGACAATCTCCTAAATGCGCCACATGCGTATGGTCTGTGAGCGTTTTATCGCGCTATCGTCAGTTAGTCAGGCGAAAATGATAAGGATCGCGTAAATTTCTTACGCGCCTGTCACTGCTCCCATGGTTTTGGGACAGGTCCGCTCGCTGGCCTCATTTTACATCGGCAACAGGCACAAAAAAAGCGCGAGGCAACCTGATCGCCACCTCGCGCTTCATCTGTTCGCCGGAAGATCAGCCGATCTTGAGCGCAGCCACTTCGTCGGCCGACAGTTTCACCGAAGCCGCCTTCACGCTTTCCTCGATACGCGCCGGGCTGGACCCACCGAAGACCGGGATCACCTGCTGCGGCTGGTTCAGCAGATAGGCAAGCGCGACGTCCGAAACGCTCACGCCATGCTTGGCCGCAATGTTCTTCGCGGCGGCGAAGCGGTCCTTGTTGACCGGATTGTCGTAGAAGCCCTGAAGATGCTCAGGCACTTCGCCCTTTTCCATGAAGCCGAAATAGCCGCGGCTCTGCGCACAATAAGGGATGATAGCGAGGCCCGCATCCTTGAGCGCGCCGCCATGATCTTCGAAATACATCTGATAGCCCTGCGCCGTCGCATTCGCTTCGTTCGGCTTGGCGAGCCCCCAGAAAGGCTCGACGGCGACGAAGCCTGCCTTGTCGTTCGCCTTGGCATAATCATTGGCCTCCAGGACGCGTGCGTCGGTCCAGTTGGACGCGCCGAAATAGCGGATCTTCCCCGCATCCTTCTGCTCGTTCAGGAAGTCGATCAGTTCGGCCACCGGGGTTTCCGGATTGTCCATATGCAACCAGTAGAGATCGATCGTATCGACGCCCAGATGGTCCAAGCTTTCACTTAGGTCGCTGGCTACATCGGTGGGATTGACGCGGTTGCGATAGTCGCCGACGCGCATGTCGAAATGACCGCCCTTGGTGGCGACGACGACGTCTTCTCGCTTCTTACCCTTCAGCCAAGCGCCGATGGCGCGCTCGCTTGCGCCCTTCGGCGCGGTCGGCATCCAATCACCGTAGGAACGGGCGGTGTCCACGAAATTGCCGCCCAGTTCCAAGAATTTGTCGAGGATGGCGTTGCTGCGGTCCTGGTCGATGGACCAGCCGAGCATGTTGGTGCCGTAGCACAGGCTGCTGACCGAGAGGTCGGTATTGGCGAGCGTGACCTTTGAAAGCATGGCTAACTCCTGCATGGCGGCGTCGCTTGCTGCTGCAAGGACCTGCCGTGAATTTCCCGAGGGCTGGACTTCGCGTCACAGCGGGTGCGGACAGTTACGCAGCGGCCGAAGAAAAGGAAAGGGAATTGTGCAGATTCGCAGGCGTTCCGACATGGCGGGAATGCGCCCCGTTCAGTAGCTGCTGTTTATGACGCTGACCGTCGCACCCAATGTGGTGGAGGGTAGCGGGACGGACGCGGCATAGCGCCTGACGGGCGAACCGCTCATATCGTAGCGGACCTGCACCTTGAACAGGCCGGTGGCGTCCGCCTGCGCTTGAATATCCGGCGTTGCGCGCGATGACAGCAGCGATTACGCCGCCCAGTACCGCATATTCCACATTGGATTACGGCGAAAGGTCCAATATGGCGCAATCTCTCCGGATCGGCGCGGTTAGCCGCGTCCCTCAATGAGCCAGCAGCAGGGGAACATGGACCTCGCGCAGCATGCTGCGCGTCACGCCGCCGAACACCAGCTCCCGCAGGCGGCTGTGCCCAAAAGCGCCCATGACCATCCAATCCGGCTTCAATACGCCGATGGCGGCCTTCAGCGTCGCTTCAACCGTCCGCCCGTCCGGCGGCCAGCTATGGAATTGCGTCTTGATGCCATGGCGCGCCAGATATTCCGGCGCATCGGTCGCAGGGAAGGGATATTTGCCCGCTTCCTCCACAGTTACGACATGCACCTCTTCGGCTCGTTTCAGCAGGGGGAGGGATAGGCGCAGCGCCGTCGATGCCTCCTGCGATCCCTCCCAGGCGACCATTGCCCGGCCGGTGATCATCACTCCCCGCGCAAGCTGAGGCACCGCCAGCACCGGAGCACGCCCGCCAAGCGCCAGATCGGCGGCGATGTGCAATGGATCGCTCATCTCCCGCCGAGGACCTGAGGGTAATGTCACGATCAGCAGGTCACACAAGGTCGAGGCGGAAAGCAGTCCATGGACGATATCGCCATCCACCTGCCGCCAGTCCCAGCTGACGCCCTCGCGATGCAGCTGCTGTTCCAGCCGTGTCCGCATCCGCGCGTCGATATCGTGCAGTTCCGCCATCACGGCAGGAGCCATGGGCGCTCCACCATAAACCTCTGCCGCCATCAGACTGGGCATCGCCGTCACCTGGACGCAATGAATATGACCATCCGCCGCGCGAGCAATATCGCAGGCTGCCTGCAAGCGGCTTTCCATGCCGCTGTCGTCGTGGATGTGGAGCAGAATGGATGTCATCGCGCTCTCCATGTCCCAAGGAGGCAGATGAACAATATATCCTTTTTTGCCGTTCGCTGTGAGTCTGATTTACGTTATATATCCAAGGGCGGGTGTGGATGCCCTGTGCCGGACAAGGCGCAGCGGCGGACGGGGGTACACATCTTGACCAAAATCTTCCACTTTTCGAAGCTGCAGCAGGATTGTGCAGGCGTGACGGCGGCCGAATATGCGCTGCTGTTCGCTGTCATGGGCGGATTGATGATGGCTGCCACATGGCTGCTGGGCAACGCCGTCGGCAGTCAGATGAACAATCAGGTTGCTCTGTTCGCCTCCTCGGCAGGCACGGCATCCTCCAGTTCGGCGAGCAGCACCTCAAGCACGGGCGGCAGTTCCTCCACCAGCAGCAGCACCACCAGCACGAGCAGCACCAGTTCGTCGGCGGGGGGAACCAGCACCGGCAGCACCTCGACGGGCGGCGGCAACAGCAATGGTGGCGGGAACAGCAACGGCGGCGGTAATGGCAAGAAGCCCTGATCCTGAATAGCCAGCATCTGAGGGTTAATGGGTTTTACATCAGACCCGAAAAAGCGCACCATCCTGCACGTGGCGAGGGGGTAGCGCTATGGGCATGGATAATCCGATACGGCAGTTGCGGATGGACAGCACGGGGGCGTCGGCGGCGGAATATGCGCTGCTGCTTGCCATCCTTGGCGGTTCGATTGCGATCGGCGCGTGGATGCTGGGAGGTTCGGTCGCGGGCGCGGTCAGCAACAGCGCGCAGCAGATCGCCTATTATAGCGGCGGATCGGCATCCTCTTCGTCGTCGTCCTCATCCTCGACATCGTCCTCCGGCACAACTTCTTCGTCGGCTGGAGGCTCCGGCAGCGCGCCTGGCCAGTCAGGTTCGTCGCCCGGCCAGACAGGGAACACCCCCGGTCAGTCCGGCTCGACACCGGGCCAATCAGGATCGACACCCGCCAATGACAGTTCACCCCCAGGCCAAGCAGGCAGCTCGCCGGGTCAAAGCGGCAACAATCCCGGCAAGGGCAACGGAAAGAATTAGTGGCAAGGCATCTCCTCGCCGCGCGGCGACGGGGTTCGTAGAGGCGAGCATCGCGGAAATCTCCCGCCTCGCCGGAGCCTTATTGCGACCTATTCGGATGTGCAGGAATAATTTTTTTGCAGTTGTCCAATTTCAATGGCCTGTTTTTGCAGGCTCGCGCGTATTATATTCGTAATATGGCTACTGCGGCGGGAGTCGCCAGTGACGAAAAGCGAACTGTTTTCGAGCTTCACGCGGAATTTTGACGAACGGCGTCAGGCCGAGATGTCGATTGAGGATTATTTGCTGGGGTGCCGCAATGATCCTCTCATGCACGCATCAGCCCCGGAGCGGCTGCTGGCCGCGATCGGCGAGCCGGAAATCATAGACACTTCGCGCGACCAGCGGCTCGGGCGGATTTTCATGAACCGCACCATCCGGCGCTATAAAAGCTTCACCAATTTCTACGGCATGGAAGCGACGATCGAACATATCGTCAGCTTCCTGCGCCACGCCAGCCAGGGGCTGGAGGAACGCAAGCAAATCCTTTACCTGTTGGGGCCGGTCGGGGGCGGCAAGTCGTCGCTGGCCGAACGGCTCAAGGCTCTGATGGAAACCCATCCCATCTATGCGTTGAAGGCGGGGGACGAGATCAGCCCGATCTTCGAAAGCCCGCTCGCCCTGTTCGACGCGGAAACGCACGGCGCCATTATCGAGGATAATTACGGCATTCCCCGCCGCCGCCTGACCGGCATGATCAGCCCCTGGGCGCGCAAGCGGTTGGATGAGTTTTCCGGCGATATTTCCCAGTTCAAGGTGATCCGCCTGATGCCTTCGCGCATGCGGCAGATCGCTGTTGCGAAGACCGAGCCGGGCGATGAGAACAACCAGGACATCAGCTCGCTGGTCGGCAAGGTCGATATCCGCAAGCTGGAAATGCTCTCGCAGAATGATCCCGACGCCTACAGCTATTCGGGCGGTCTCAACCGCGCGAACCAGGGCATGCTCGAGTTTGTCGAGATGTTCAAGGCGCCCATCAAGATGCTGCATCCGCTGCTCACCGCAACGCAGGAGGGCAATTATATCGGCACCGAGAATATCGGCGCGATCCCCTTTACCGGCATCATCATGGCGCATAGCAATGAATCGGAATGGGCCAACTTCAAGAATAACAAGAATAACGAAGCTTTTATCGACCGCATCTACGTCATTAAAGTGCCCTATGCCTTGCAGGCGACCGAGGAGCGGCATGTTTATGAAAAGCTGCTGCGGGAATCCGACCTGAGCAAAGCGCCCTGTGCGCCGGGCACGCTTGATATGCTGGCGCGCTTCTCGGTGCTGACGCGTCTGCGCGAGCATGAGAACAGCAATCTCTATTCCAAGATGCGCGTATATGACGGCGAAATGCTGCGGGAGATCGATCCGCGCGCCAAGAGCATTCAGGAATATCGCGACGCGGCGGGCGTGGATGAGGGCATGTCAGGCACTTCGACCCGCTTCGCGTTCAAGGCTCTGTCTGCGACCTTCAACCATGACAGCAGCGAGATCGCGGCCGACCCGGTGCACCTCATGTATGTGCTGGAAGGCATGGTGCGGCAGGAGCAGTTCCCGGCCGAGGTGGAAGCCAAATATCTGGAGTTCATCAAGGGCGAACTCGCGCCACGCTACGCCGAGTTCATCGGTAACGAAATCCAGAAGGCCTATCTCGAATCCTATAATGACTATGGCCAGAACCTGTTCGACCGTTATGTCGCCTATGCCGACGCCTGGATCGAGGATCTGGACTTCAAGGACCCGGACACCGGGCAATTGCTCGACCGGGAGATCATCAACCAGGAACTGTCCAAGACCGAAAAGCCCGCGGGCATCGCCAATCCCAAGGATTTCCGCAACGAGGTGGTGAAGTTCGCCCTGCGCATGCGGGCGAGCAATGACGGGCGCAACCCGAGTTGGACCAGTTACGAAAAAATCCGCGAGGTTATCGAAAAGCGGATGTTCAGCCAGGTCGAGGATCTGCTGCCCGTCATCAGCTTCGGTTCGAAGAAAGACGGCGATACCGCGAGCAAGCATGACGAATTCGTCGCTCGCATGGTGGAGCGCGGCTATACCGAGCGGCAGGTCCGCCGCCTCGTGGAATGGTATATAAGGGTCAAGCAGGCCGGATAAAAAAGATGGAGGCGCTTGGCCCACCATGCACATAGTCGACAGACGGCTTAATCCCGGGGGCAAAAGCCTGGTCAACCGGCAACGGTTCCTCAGAAGGGCGAGAGCCTATGTCAGCCAGGCGGTCCGCGACAGCCTGAAGGACCGCAGCATCAAGGATCTCGCCAAGGAAGGCGAAATTACGATTCGCCGCGACGCAATCCACGAACCCACCCTTCATCGCGCGGGCAAGGGCGGCAATAGGGAGCGGGTGCTGCCCGGCAATCGCGAATTTTTAGAAGGCGACCGGATCAAACGGCCCGATGGCGGTGGCGGCGCCGGATCACAGCCGGGCGAGGGTGAGGATCAGGATGATTTCCGCTTTGCGCTGAGCCGCGAGGAGTTTCTCGACCTGTTCCTCGACGACCTCGAACTCCCCGACATGGCGAAGAAGAAGCTGGTCTCCGGCAAGATCGAAGGGGTGAGACGCGCGGGCTATTCGACCCTCGGCAATCCTTCCAACCTGTCCGTTCCTCGCACCATGCAAAAGGCGATGTCCCGCCGCATTGCGCTGCGCCGTCCAAGCGGCAGGGACCTTAGCCGCATCGAGGAAGCCATTGCCGAGATCGAAGCGCGCACAACGCCGTTGGCGGACGATGCCGTGACGCTGGAAAGGCTGCGCGAAGAGCGGGCGCACATCATCCGGCGGCGTAATCTTATCGCCTATATCGATCCGGTCGATCTGCGCTTCCGCCGCTTTGAACCTGTGCCCCGGCCGGTGGCGCAGGCGGTGATGTTCTGCCTGATGGATGTGTCGGGCTCCATGACCGCGCATATGAAGGATCTGGCCAAGCGCTTCTTTGCGTTGCTGCACCTGTTCCTGTCGCGTTGTTACGAGCATGTCGATGTGGTCTTCATCCACCATACCGATCGCGCGGCGGAGGTGGATGAGGATACCTTTTTCTACAGCACCGTGACCGGCGGCACATTGGTGTCGAGCGCGCTCGACAAGCTGATCGAGGTGGTGAAGGAACGCTACAGTCCCAGCGACTGGAACATCTATGTCGCGCAGGCTTCCGACGGCGACACGCTGGCGTCCGACAACGCCCGCGTGGTCAGCTTGATGCAGGACCAAATCCTGCCCTTCTGCCAATATTTCGCTTATCTGGAAGTCGGGCGCGAGGAGTTCGCTTCCATTGAGGCGGCGACGTCCACCACCGGCCTCTGGGACGCTTATGCGCCTGTCAGCGACAGCCACCGCAATTTCGCCATGCGAAAAGTGTCGCACCGCCGCGAAATCTATCCGGTTTTCCGCGAACTGTTCCAGCGACGCGGCGTCGGCGAAAGGACGCACGCTTGACGGTGGCGTTCGCCCCCGCCCCGCTGTTCACCGGCAGCGATTGGGACTTTTCGCTGATCAACCGCATCTATGAGACGGTCGAGCCGATCGCGCTTCAGGAAATGAAGCTCAACATCTATCCCAACCAGATAGAGATCATCAGCGCCGAACAGATGCTGGACGCCTATTCATCGATCGGCATGCCGCTCTTCTACAAACATTGGTCCTTTGGAAAGCAGTTCGTCACCAATGAGATGCTCTATCGCAAGGGGCTACGCGGCCTTGCCTATGAGTTGGTGATCAACAGCGATCCGTGCATCAACTATCTGATGCAGGAAAATAGCGCGACCATGCAAACGCTGGTCATCGCGCATGCGGCGTTCGGGCATAATCATTTCTTCAAGAATAATTATGTCTTCAAACAATGGACCGACGCGGAAGGCATCCTTGATTATCTGGAGTTCGCAAAGCGTTATATCGCGCAATGCGAAGAGCGTTACGGACAATTGGCGGTCGAGCGCGTGCTCGACGCAGCTCATGCGCTCATGAACCAGGGCGTCCATCGCTATCCCCGCATCCGCCCTCGCGACATGAAGGCGGAGGCCGAACGCGAGGCGGAGCGGCAGGCTTATCGCGACCGCATCTATGACGATCTCTGGCGCACTGTGCCGGTGGGGGCCAAGGCGGCATCCGTGCCCCGCGACGAACGTCGCGCCGCGCTGGGCCTGCCGCAGGAAAATATCCTCTATTTCCTGGAAAAGACTGGCCCGCGCCTGGATAGTTGGCAGCGGGAAATCCTGCGCATCGTTCGCCTGATCGCCCAATATTTCTACCCCCAGCGCCAGACCAAGGCAATGAATGAGGGCTGCGCGACCTATACCCATTACCGCATCATGACGATCCTGCATGATCGCCGCTGGATCACTGATGGCGCCTTTATGGAATTCATCCAGTCGCACACGAATGTCGTTTATCAGCCTACTTTCGATTCAGGCCATTTCGGCGGCTTCAATCCCTATTCGCTGGGCTTCGGCATCATGTCCGACATAGAACGGATCTGCATGGACCCGACGCCGGAGGATCGCGACTGGTTCGGCGACATTGCCGGTTCCCGCGATCCGGTCGAGGTGCTGAAGGATATCTGGGCCAATTATCGCGACGAAAGCTTCGTGTCGCAGTTCTTGAGCCCCCACCTGATCCGGCAATGGCGCCTGTTCCAGTTGCTGGACCGGGAAAGCGAGTCGGAATTGCGGGTGGAGGCCATTCATGACGAGCGGGGCTATCGCCGTATCCGCCGCGCGCTCGCACGCGAATATGATATCGCCCGGCAGGAGCCCGATATCCAGGTAGTCGATGTGGATCTGGCGGGTGACCGCACTTTGATGCTGGAACATGCCGTCACGGATGGCGTGGTGCTGGACGCATCTGACGCGGCGATGGTGTTGCAAAGCCTCGCCAATCTATGGGGCTATGAAGTCGCGCTGAGTGAGGTCGATGCGGAGAGCCGCAAGGAGCTGAAAAATCATCGCTGCCAGCCCCAACCAGGCTGGATCGGCTGAAGCGGTGCGCCCTGTCGGTAGGTCCTGGGGCGGGGTAAAGATTCCATTTCCAAAGCGCCGCCGAAAAGCGTAAATTCCGCCCGGTTTTCGCGAGCAATCCCGTTGCTGTCGTGGCGATCGAACGGAAAAGGCTCGCATGATAGCAGGAGAGCATTTTCATGACACATGCCCTCAATGCGCAGGAATGTCTTGAACGGGCCCGGATGCATGAACAATTGGCGGCCACCACCGCCGATGCGTCCGCCCGGATGATGCACCAAGCCATGGCCGCCGAATTTCGCCGCCGCGCGGCAATGGGCTCTGTCGATGCGACGCGTCAGATGGTGAACAAACCCGTCATAGAACTCTGCCCCCCCGCGGCGTAACCTTCGGTCGCGCTTTGGTGACCTCCGTTCGCTGGACACGAACGGACAGGGGGTCAGGTCAAGCGCAGCAGATACACATCCATGATCCACCCATGCCGCTGCCGCAGGGCTGCGCGCCGCTTCACAATCTCCGGCCCAGCAATCGCGAGCGGCCCTTGGGCCAGCGCCTGCTGCTCCATGCCCAGATAGGCGCCCCACCAGATCTCGATGCCTTCGGGCTCCAGCGTCTGAAAGGCGCAATGCCCGTCCAGCATCACCACGACGTCGCGCACGCCCGGCGGCCAGCTCTGCTCCCTTAACTGCCTGCCGGTCGTGACCAGCACCGGGTCTGCCAGCCGGTTAAGGCAGATGCCGTGAGCGGCGGTCAGCGCCTGGATACTGGTGATCCCCGGAACGACCCGGATCTCAACCTTAGGCCCCAACCGTTCGGCGATCCGCAGGCTGCTGTCGTACAGCGAAGGGTCTCCCCAAACGAGCAGCGCCAGCGTGCCGCCGTTCGGCAGATGCACGGCGATCTGCTTCATCCAGATTGCGGCAATGGCATCATGCCAGTCGATCACCGCCTCCACATAGGCGGGCTGGTCGGCGCGCGTCGGCATGTCAAATTCGACGATGCGCGTTCCGCCCGTCAGCACCTCCGCGCAGATTGCTCGGCGCAGGTCGATAAGGTCGGACTTAGCCGCTCCCTTGCGCGGCAGCAGGATCATGTCCGCCTCGTTCATAGTGCGGATCGCGGCGCGGGTGAGGTGGTCGGGATTGCCCGTCCCTATGCCGATCAAAGACAGCCGGATCATGCGGCGCCAGCGATGAGGTGGAAGAAGCTGCCCGTCACGCACCCCTTGCGTGATCCACCTGAAGCGACGGGATCCCCCTTCGCATCGGTCACATGGGCGAGCACTTCGTCAGGCTGCTCGACGATGGTGGAATAATGAAATTCATGGCCCCGCAAATCCGCCCCTGCATCATAACCGCCCATGGGTGAAAGCAAACGCGCGTTGCGATAGCCAAGCTGCAGTCTCCGTTCCGCAAAGCTGCTCACGAGCCCGAGCAACCCAGCCATTGCATGCGTCTGTCCCTGTGCGTCGATAATGGCCTGCCCCAGCACCATATAGCCGCCACATTCGCCATGAACCGGCCGATCGCGAGCGTGCCGCCGCATGCCTTCGAGAAAGCGAGCCGCATGCGCAAGGCCCGGCGCGTGCAGCTCAGGATAGCCGCCAGGCAGCCAAATTGCATCGGCCTGCGCGTCGGGCGCTTCGTCAGCCAGCGGCGAGAAGGGCAATATCTCCGCCCCCGCCGCCCGCCAACCCGCAACCATATGGACATAGGTGAAGGAAAAGGCGGCGTCCTGCGCCAAAGCGATGCGCTGCCCCGGCGGCCGCCAGCGATGACACAGCGGCGGGGCCGAGGACAGCGCGCCCGCCAACCCACGCACAGCGGATAGGTCCACATGAGCCTCCACCATGTCCGCAATGGCCTCGATCGCCTTATCCGCCTCCACATGCTCCCCCACCTGCACAAGCCCCAGATGCCGCTCCGGCAACGCCAGCACGGCTGACCGAGGCACCGCGCCCAGCACCGGCAGCGCGATCGCCTCCATCGCCTCACGGATCATCGCTTCGTGACGCGGACTGGCGACGTGGTTCAGGATCACGCCCGCAACCCGCACATCCGGGCGCATCGCGCGAAAGCCATGGGCAAGCGCTGCGGCTGACTGGCTCTGGCCCGACACGTCGATGACCAGAATGACCGGCCAGCCAAGGGCTGCGGCTATGTCGGCACTGCTGCCATTTCCACTGGCGCCCTTTACAGGTGCACCGTCGAACAGGCCCATGACGCCCTCGGCCAGCGCCAGTTCGGCGGACGCGGCTTCCCCGGCAAGGCTTTGGAGCAGGGCCGTATCCATCGCCCAGCTATCGAGATTGAACGCCGCCCGCCCGCTCGCCAATTGATGATAGCCCGTGTCGATATAGTCCGGCCCACACTTATAGGGCTGTACCCGAACGCCTCCCCGCGCCAGCGCCCGTAAAAGACCAAGCGTGATGACCGTCTTGCCCGAACCGGATCGCGGCGCGGCTAGAAGGATGCCCGGCGTCATTCCTCGGTCTCGGCGAAGCGCGAGTCCGCCGATGAGGGGCGGAAGCGCCTGTCATAGCCAGGTGCATAAAGCTGGCTTTCGGTAAAGTCCGCGTCGCCCAGCACAGGCCCCACCAGGATCAGCGCCGTGCGTTCCGGCCCGCCCGTAGCCTGTTCGGCAATCGTCGAAAGCGTGCCCCGTTCGATCCGCTCATCAGGCCAACTCGCCCGCCACACGATCGCCGCTGGACATTCCGCGCCATAGAGCGGCGACAGATCATCGACGACCGCCGCGATATTGTGGATCGACAGATGGACGGCCAGCGTCGCCCCGGTAGCGCCGAATGCCGCCAGCGTCTCACCCGAAGGCATTGCGCTCGCGCGCCCCGGTGTCCGCGTGAGCACGAGCGATTGCCCCAGTCCGGGCAAGGTCAATTCCGTTCCGAGCGCCGCCGCAGCAGCCGCAAAGGAGGGGACGCCTGGCGTAACCGTATAGCCGATCCCGAGCGCCTTCAGCCTTCGTATCTGCTCCCCCATCGCCGACCAGACCGACAGGTCGCCCGAATGAAGCCGTGCAACATCCTGCCCCGCAGCATCGGCTTCCGCGATGATTGCGATGATCTCGTCCAGCGTCAGCGGGGCGCTGTTCACCATCCGCGCGCCCGGCGGGCAATGGTCGAGCACCGCGCGCGGTATGAGCGACCCGGCATAGAGGCAGACAGGCGATGCGGCGATCAAGTCACGACCGCGCAGGGTCAGCAGGTCGGGCGCGCCTGGTCCTGCGCCGATGAAGTGGACGGTCATGCGGAAACTCCTTGGGCGAGTGCGCATGTCGCCTGCCCATCGGGTGATATGATGCGGGTGGCGATCAGCTTGGCGTGCTGTCCGGCTGCAGCCAGCGCTACCGCTTCGGCTACGCTGCCGGCCCCGTAAGTCGCCAGGCTGGCGGCGGATTGCGTGCGCGTCTTCACGGCCCTAATGTCATCAGGCGCGAAGAGAATAAGCGGCACCCCCAGCGCGTTGGCCAGCGGCGCGAGCAATGCCGCCTTATGGTTCAGCGTCGCGACGGCCGCCACGGCAACGCCATGAGCCGCCAGCGCGGCCCGCAAAGCCGCTTCATCCGCCCCGCTGTGACAGCCAAAGCCCGCGACGATCACAGCGTAACGCTCCATTGCACCAGCGGATAGGAGGCTTTCCAGCCCCGCCGCGTGCCAAGTGGCGCGGCGCTGGCCATCTCGATGCGCAGCAACTCGCCGCCCAGACGCGCCTGCCACTGGGCCAGCAGCGCCTCGGATTCCAGCGTGACGGCGTTGGCGACCAAACGCGTCCGCTCGCCCGGCAGGCCAAGGATCGCCTCCAACAGCGCCTCGCTCAAGCCCCCGCCGACAAAGATTGCATTGGGCCGTTTGCGGCCCTCCAATATGGCTGGCGCCCTGCCCTCGATCACCGACAAGCGATCGCCGCCCAGCCGCGCCGCATTGGCGCGGCCGCGCGCGGCGCGAACCGGATCAGCCTCAAAGGCGATCGCCTGCATACGAGGACCGCAGAGCAACCATTCGATTGCGACCGATCCCGACCCAGCGCCGATGTCCCACAGCGTCTCTCCCGGAAGAGGTGCGAGCGCCGACAGTGTCAGCGCGCGAACCGGCCGCTTTGT
Source organism: Sphingobium tyrosinilyticum (assembly GCF_042654265.1). Classification (NCBI taxonomy): domain Bacteria; kingdom Pseudomonadati; phylum Pseudomonadota; class Alphaproteobacteria; order Sphingomonadales; family Sphingobiaceae; genus Sphingobium; species Sphingobium tyrosinilyticum. Next base: position 40,267 of record NZ_JBHSFZ010000025.1, read on the forward strand.
GATCTGGCCATCATGCTCGAACCAGCTGTCGGCAATGCCGCTGGCGCGCGGCATGACCTCGCCGTCACCCGCCATCGCAATCCCCGCCGCCACCGGATGGGCAACATTATCCCACGCATAGGCATCCGCTCGCACGGCGCGGATGCGTTCACGCGGCCCGCCAAGCGATTCCATGACATAGAGGGTGGACGCGCCGAAACCCGCCTCAACGAGATAGGTCGCAAGCTCGCCCACCGCCGCCCCGTCGCGCAGCAGCAGGATCGCTCGGCCGCCGGGCACAAGATCGCGCCGCAGCCGGGCCAGCGGTGCGGCATGAAGGCCATGGCAGACGACATCCTGCAACGACCAGCCCAGCCGCGCGGCGGCGATCGAAAAGCTGGACGGCGCGGGAAGGCCGATCCACTCACTGGGATCGAGATGCCGGGCGATGCTGGCTCCCGCTCCGAACCAGAAAGGGTCACCCGACGCCAGCAGCACCACCGGCTCTCCCCGCCGGGCGAGCAGCGGCGCAACACCATCGTCAAAGGGTACTGGCCACGTCAAAAGTTCCGCCTTAAGGGGAGGCAGAAGCGCCAGCTGGCGCGGCGCGCCGGTGACGATGCGCGCCTGCTCCAGCGCGGCGTGGGCGGCGCTGGACAGGCCCGCCGCTCCATCCTCGCCAATGCCGATGATCGTCAGCCAGGGACTCTCAGCCGCCATGCGCAACATCCTCATCCTGGGCGGCACGACGGAGGCCAGCGCGGTCGCAAAGGCGCTGGCGGATCGCGGCGATCGCGCGGTGCTGAGCTATGCCGGACGCACCGGCAATCCCCGCCCGCAGCCGGTCCCTATGCGCGTCGGCGGCTTTGGCGGCGTCGCGGGTCTCGCCGCCTATCTGGAGCGGGAGGCAGTCACGCATCTCATCGACGCGACCCACCCCTTTGCCGCTACCATGAGCGCCCATGCAGCGGAGGCGGCGCAACAGGCGGGCATCGCGCACATCATGCTGACCCGCCCTGCCTGGAAAGCGGGAAAGGGCGACCGCTGGACTCATGTTCCCGACATCGCCAGCGCCGTGGATGCGCTGGCGGAAGAGCCACGGCGCGTCATGCTGGCGCTCGGCCGGATGCATGTGGCGGCCTTCGCCGCCCAGCCGCAGCATCATTATCTGCTTCGTTTCGTCGATGCCCCGCACGTGCCGCCAGCGCTGCCTCGCCATCATCTGGTGGTGGATCGCGGCCCCTTCACGCTGGAGGGAGATCTCGCGCTGATGCGCGCGCAGCGGATCGACCTGATCGTCGCCAAGAATGCGGGTGGAGAAGGCGCGCGGGCGAAGCTGGACGCGGCGCGGGCGCTCGGCCTGCCGGTCATCATGATCCACCGGCCGCCCCTGCCCCAAACGCAGGTGGTACACGGCATCGGCGAAGTGCTCGCGTGGATCGATCATTCGGTCCAACGCGGGGTGTAGAGGATAGGGGAGCCGGGCCGTTCGATCAGCCGGCTGTGGCTCGACCCCAATATGACCATCGTGCGCATATCCGCCATCTCGGCCCCGGCGTCACCCAGACGGACAACGCGCAACTCTTCCTCAGGCGTGGAAACGGCGCGCGCAAACAGGATCAGCCGGTCAGGTCCGCACTCCTGTCTCAGGATGTCGAGCGCGCGGGCAAACCCCTCGGGCCGCGCCTTCGACCGGGGATTGTAGAAGGCCATGGCGAAATCGGCTTGCGCTGCGAGGCGCAGGCGCCGTTCGATCAGCGCCCAGGGCTTCAGATTGTCCGACAGGTTGATGGCGCAGAAATCATGGCCCAGCGGCGAGCCCGCGCGCGCGGCGGCGGCGAGCATGGCGGTGATGCCGGGCAGGATGCGTATGTCCAGCAAGCGCCACTCTGCGGGACCCGCCTCCAGCGCCTCGAATAGGGCAGAGGCCATCGCAAAAACGCCCGGATCGCCCGATGACGCCACCACGACCTGCTTCCCCGCCGCGGCCAGTTCCAGCGCATGGGCGGCGCGCTCCAGTTCCACCCGATTGTCGGAACCATGGCGGACAAGACCGGGCCGGTCGGCGACTCGCGCGACATAGGGGAAATAGCCGATAAGATCCGTCGCTTCGGCCAAAGCTTGCATCACTTCGGGCGTGACAAGTTCGTCCGCGCCGGGTCCGAGCCCCGCCACCGCCACCCATCCGCTCATGGCCGCCGTCCCTGGCCGTGAACCAGCAGGATGGAGAAATAGCCGGTCACCGCCTGTGCTTCGGGAAGCGGCGTGATCTTCTGGTCGGCCATGGTCGCATATTCGACTAGCCAGGCGCAGTCCTGCTTCCCCGCCGCCTCGACCGCGCGGCGCAGCTTGGCCAAGTTGCGGCCGATCTTCATGACCACCAGCGCATTGGTGTCGTGGATGCGCCGGGCGAGTTCCTCTTCAGGCAGCGTCGCCATGAGGACCGTCAGCACATCATCCCCCCAGCTGATCGGTGTGCCGCTGGCGGTCCAGGCCCCCGACATGCCGGTGATGCCTGGCACGATCCGCACCGGCGCAAGCGGCGACAGGCGGCTGTGCAGATGCATGAAGCTGCCGTAGAAAAAGGGGTCGCCCTCGCACAGCACCACCACATCCTCGCCATCCGCTGCCAGCCTGTGGAGATGCGCGGTGCAGTCGGCATAAAAGGCGGACAACGCCTGATTATAGCGCGGGTCGCTGACCGGTATTTCGGTCGTCACTGGATATTCCATCGCATATTCGATGGCATCGGGCCTTAGCAGCCCCTCGACGATGCGCCGGGCATGGCCGTGGCGTCCCGGCTTGCGGAAATAGGCGATGTGGCGGGCGTTGCGGATCAGCCGGTCGGCGCGCACGCTCATCAGGTCCTGCGCGCCGGGGCCAAGGCCGACGCCATGAATGACCCCGCTCATTCGGCCGCACTCGCCAGCGCGTTGATGGCGGCCACGGTCATGGCGCTGCCGCCCAGCCGCCCCTCAACGATGCAGCAGGGGACGGGCTGCGCCTCCCACAGCGCCTCCTTGGATTCCGCTGCTCCGACGAAGCCGACCGGGCAACCGATGATTGCGGCGGGGCGAGGGCAGGCGGGGTCCTCCAGCATGTTCAGCAAGTGGAAGAGAGCAGTCGGCGCATTCCCGATCGCGACGATCGCGCCCTCCATATGCGGCCGCCACAGCTCTAGCGCCGCTGCAGAGCGCGTATTGTTCATGGCGCGGGCGAGATCGGGCACTTGCGGATCGCCCAGGGTGCAGAGGATCGGATTATCAACGGGCAGGCGGGCGCGCGTGATCCCCTCCGATACCATGCGTGCGTCGCACAGGATCGGCGCGCCTGCTTCCAACGCCGCGAAGGCTGTGACCGCGAAGCTTGGGGAGAAGCGGATATGGCGGACGAGGTCCACCATCCCGGCGGCATGTATCATGCGCACGGCGACCCGCTCTTCTTCGGGCGAGAAGCGGCCAAGCTCCGCCTCCGCGCGGATGGTGCGGAAGGACTGGCGATAAATTTCCGCCCCATCCCTTTCATAGACATGCGGCATCATTGGACTCCGAAGAGGGTAAGGATCTGGTCAGGCGAGAGGCCCGCGCGAAGCGGCGGCGCGCCCGCACGGGCGTTATGGGCAAGGTCGAAGCGTCCCGAGCGGCCGGTCAGCATGACCGCCGCCCGCGACGGACGCGCGCATCCCTTGGCGCATCCGGAGACATGGAGCCCTGGAACATGCGGGGCGAGCCGAATCGCAAGGTCGCGCGTGGCGACACTCGCCTGGGGGCAGGCGGGCGCACCGGGACAGGCATCGGCAGAAAGGCGTGGGTCGTCAGGGTCGTCCGGCGCAGCATTGCCGCCCTCCAGCAGCAAGCCGCGCCAGGGCGTCAGGCGCACGGCCTGTACGCCGTCCTCCATGATCGAGAGTAGTGCGGTTGCCTCGACCCGTCCAAAGGGCGCGGCGTAAAAAGGCCCCGGCGCTTGAGCAAGCGCAGAGGCGCGCGAACGAGGCGACGCGGGCGCCTCACCCGCGGGAAGCGGCGCCAAATGCCGCGCCATGCGCCCGGCCTGCACGCCGCCGCTGGCAACAAACCAGTGAGCAAGGCTGATCAGCGCGTCCACCGCATCTTCCGCAGTGACGGACGCGCCTCTTTCCCGTCCATCGGCGCGCAGGATCAGCCCGCCGCTCGTTCCCCGCTCGATCCGGAAATCCGCCGGGGCATCGGTCAGCACAGGCGCAGGCCCCGCGTCGATCGCAAAGCCGATCTTGGCGGGCAGCTCGGGCAGTTCATCCATGCGCGCGATCAATTCATTGGCGATCGATGCGCTGATGTCGCCCTCTGCCCAATCCGGATTGAGGATCAGCGGCGCGCGCATTTCCCGCGCTGGATCAGCCTGCGCCAAGTCCAAGGCGACAAGCCTTTCTATCAACGCGCGATGCACCACCTCGCGCACGCCCCGAACCTGAAGCGCGGCCCGATTGGTGAGGTCGATATGGCCATTGCCATGACGCAAAGCTGCTTCATACAGACCTTCGGCCTGCGCTCGGCTCATCCGACCAAGCGCCGGGCGAACGCGCACCAGCAGCCCGTCGCCCGCCATCATCGGCTGCCATGCGGTCGGGCACCAGCCGCGCACGGCGGCGACGTGCTGCGCCTGCTTCTGCATTGCTCCCATCCTTCCACGCTCGCGCCACGACCAGCGGACGGCACGCGCAGGCGCACGGGGAAAGCCGCACGCCGCACGGCCGCAGCCGCACTCTATTCGTCGCTCAAACGGAGAACCGAGCCGTGACCATCCCCTGGGTCATGGCAAGAGCGACCTTTGCTCCGGCAGGTCTCCTGGCTTGCGGGTCATAGCGTCGGCATGGGGCCTTCCCGGATCGCTCCAGTGGCTGACCGTCCCATCTTCAGGGTCCGGCCGATCCATGCCTTGCTCGCCGCTCACAGTTGCAGGGACAGCCGCGGATTAGGGAGGCAACCCTCCCGCACCGCGTTCCCATTTAAGTCCCTTGCGGGACACCGGCGCGATCGATGAACCGGGCAAGGCCCGGTCCGCTGCGCTTCATAAAGGGGATGCGCGCGAAAGGAAAGTGGGCAGCGGCGGCTTGCTTGCGCCTGTCATGGCCTGACGCTACTCCCTTGGCCCATAACGATATGGAGAGAGAATTGATGAGCGATCTCAGCTTCGAAGCGACCAGCCGTTTCCTGGAAACCGCCAATGGACGGTTGCATTATCATGAGGCTGGATCGGGGCCGGCACTGCTATTGCTTCATGGCTCAGGTCCGGGCGTCACGGGCTGGGCGAATTTCCAGGGCAATCTGCCGCTCTTCTCGCAGCATTTCCGTACGATCATTCTCGATGCACCGGGCTACGGCAAAAGCGATCCCGTAGATGGCGATCCGGTTGCGGTGGCGCGCGATGCGGTGGTTGCGCTGATGGACGGCCTCGGTATCGATCGCGCCCATATCCTCGGCAACAGCTATGGCGGCATCGTCGGCGGCCATCTCGCCGCGTCGCATCCGCAAAGGGTGCTGCGCTACATTACGATCGGCGGGATCGGGTTCAACATCACCTCCACCTTCCCCAATGAAGGTCTGACCCGGCTCGTCGATTTCATCGAGGATCCAACGCGCGAGAACATCATCGCCTGGCTGGAGTCGATGGTGTACGACAAGTCCATCATCACCGACGAGCTTATCGACATGCGCTACAAGGCCGCGCTCGAACCGGTGACGATGGAAAGCAGCCGTAAGATGTACACGCGCTCCGCGCTCGGCTTCATCGCACAGTCCATGAGCGGGCCGGGCGTGTCGCAGCGGATCGACTATCTCGGCAAGATCCAGGCGCCGACCCTGATCACCTGGGGCCGCGATGACAAAGTCAGCCCGCTGGACGGCGCGTTCCTGCCGATGCGGGTGATCCCCAATGCGGAACTGCATGTGTTCCCCAAATGCGGCCATTGGGCGATGATCGAGTGCAAGCAGCGGTTTGAAGAGCTGGCGCTCGGGTTCTTGTTGGATGGGCGGGCGTAGGCGCGCTCAGTCCTCCTGGAATCACCCGTTCAGGCTGAGCTTGTCGAAGCCTTCCACTTTCTTCAGGAAACGCCCTTCGACAGGCTCAGGGCGAACGGGCTGGGTGCGCGTGATCCTAACGCCGCACCACCACCGAATGCCAATCCATGCGCTGTTCCCAGCCGCGCCGCTCCAGTTCCGGCGCATCCTCCTCAATCTCCGGCTTCCCAAGGCATAGCAGCCCAAGACATTCCCAACTGGCGGGAATATCCAGCATCGCGTCCACGCCTTGGGGTTCCAAGATGGAAACCCATCCCATGCCGATGCTCCGCGTCCGCGCCGCCAGCCACAGCGTGTGCACCGCCATGACGCAGCTATAACGGCGCGCTTCCGGCATGGTCGCGGCCCCCAGATGATGGCCCGTCTCCGTTCCATCGTCGCAATAGACGGCGAACAGCACCGGGGCTTCACGCAGGCCATGCAGTTTCAGGCTGCGATAAAGCTTATCCTGTTCGCCCTCATATTCCTTTCCCGCCGCCCGCACCTGCGCATCGACATGGCAGGCCAGTTGCTCCCGAAGTCCGTCCGTCTCGATCCGCACAAAGCGCCAAGGCTGTGACAGCCCAACCGAGGGCGCGCGATGCGCCATGCTCAGCAGCCATTCGACATCGCTCTCGTCGATCGGATCGGTGCGGAAATGGCGGATGTCCCGCCGTGCCCGCACCAGCGCCTCGAATTGTGCGCTGTCGATCGGGGTGATGGCGGGCGCGCTCATGTCAAAATTCTATTCCCGCTTGGGCCTTCACACCGCTGCGGAAGGGATGCTTGACCATCGTCATCTCGGTTACAAGATCGGCCGCCTCGATCAGCGCTTCGGGCGCGTTGCGTCCGGTGATCAGGACATGCTTCATCTCGCCCCTTCCGCTCACGGTTTCGACAACTTCCTCCACCGGCAGATAGTCGTAACGCAGGACGATATTAAGCTCATCGGCCAAGACCATATCATAGGCGGGATCGGCGATCATCCGCTTTACCTCATCCCATGCTTCGCGGGCGAGCGCGATGTCGCGGGTCTTGTCCTGCGTGTTCCAGGTGAAGCCTTCGCCCATGGGCTTGAACGTGACATTGTCCGGAAACGCATCGAACACGACTTTTTCTCCGGTCGTCATCGCGCCCTTTACGAACTGGACGACGCCCACCTTCTTGCCATGACCAATGGCGCGCACGACCATGCCGAGCGCAGCTGTCGTCTTGCCCTTACCCTTGCCGGTATGGACGATCAGCAGGCCCTTTTCCTGCGTTTTGGTCGCCATGATCTTTTCATGCGCGGCCTGCTTCTTCTTCATCTTCTCTGCATGTTGTTCGGGCGTACGTTCGATCATGAGCGGTCTTCCTTGAGGCTGGAGAGGAGCATGGCGGCGCTGTTGGACCTGGGCTTCCACAGCCCCCGGTCGAGTGCTTCGGACAGGCGCGCGGCGGTTTCGCGCAGGGCGGCGGGATTGACCTCTGCCATGAAGGCGCGGACGGCCTCATCCTCGATGAAAGCGGCGTGCACGGCGTCGAAATGATGGTCCTTGACCGCATGGGTCGTGGCGGCAAAGGCGAAGAGATAATCGACCGAGGCCGCAATCTCGAACGCGCCCTTGTATCCGTGGCGCATCATTCCCGCGATCCATTTGGGATTGGTGACGCGCGCGCGGACGATGCGGCCGATCTCATCCTCCAGCGTGCGGACGACCGGCCGTTCGGGGCGGCTATGGTCATTATGATAGCTGAGCGGCTTCTTGCCGGACAGGTGCTCGACGGCGGCGGCGATGCCCCCCTCGAACTGATAATAATCGTCGCTGTCGAGCAGGTCATGCTCGCGATTGTCCTGGTTCTGGATCAGCGCGTCGGCCTGGGTCAGACGCTGCGCAAACAGGTTGCGCTCCGCATCGCCCTCGACGCCGCCGCCATAGGCATAGCTGCCCCAATCCAGATAGATGTTCGCAAGATCAGCCCGATCGTGCCACAGCCGTTCGTCGATCATCGCCTGCAGCCCCGCGCCATAAGCGCCCGGCTTTGATCCGAAGACGCGGGCCCCGGCACGGCGGGCAGCCTCCTTCTCCGGCAGGCCCTGAGCCGCAAGGGCAGCGCTTTCCGCTCGGTGCCGGGCGGCGGCGGGATTATCCTCGTCCGGTTCGTCCAGCGCCATCACGGCGCGCGCCGCGCTGTCGATCAGGTCAATCTGCTCGGGATAGGCGTCGCGGAAGAAGCCCGACACCCGCAAGGTTACATCGACGCGCGGCCGGTTCAACTCGGCGATCTTCATGACCTCAAAGCCGGTGACACGGCCCGACGCCCAATCCCAGCGCGGCCGCACGCCCATCAGCGCCAATGCCTGCGCAATGTCGTCGCCGCCGGTGCGCATGTTGGCCGTGCCCCAGGCGGACAGCGCGATCGCGCGGGGATAGTCGCCCTCGCGCTGCAGATAATCCTGCACGATCAGCTCAGCCGATCGCTGGCCCAGATTCCAGGCGGCGACGGTTGGGATCGCCCGGGTATCGACCGAATAGAAATTGCGCCCGGTGGGCAGCACTTCGGGGCGGCCGCGTGTCGGCGCACCGGACGGGCCGGGCGGAACGAAGCGCCCATCAAGGGCCTTGAGCAAAGCCGCCTTCTCCGCCTCTCCGCAGGCATCGACGCGGGGCGCAAGGTCGTGCGTTATGGTGCCCAGGACAGCCGCGCTTTTGGGTCCAGGCGCGGGCGCTCCACGATCCAGCAGATCGATGGCATGGAGTTCGAGCCGCTCTACCATGTCGCCAGTGGTTCGCCACAGTTCCGCTGAAAGCGCCCCGAGCAACTCCGGTCTTGGCCCCGTCCACGGCGCACCCATGCTACAGTCGAGCGGATCGAACCCTAGCCCAAAATCATCCGCCAGCGCCCGTAACAGCGACTGATGGCCGTCATGTTCCATCCCCCTGGGGCAACGGGCCAGCGCCAGCAGCAGGTCCCGGCGCAGCGATCCCTCCGGCGACCGGGTAAAGACATGCAGACCATCCCTGATCTGCATTTCCTTCAATTCACACAGATAGTTGTCGATCGCAGCTAAGGCATCATCTCCGCTACCTTGCGCCCCGGCATCCTTGTCGAGCCCCTGACTGGCGGCAAGGGCCAATATGTCCTTGCGCAGCGTCTCCAACCGGCGCGGGTCCATCCCGGCGGCGAGATAATATTCATCGACTAGCGCCTCCAGTTCCTTGAGTGGCCCATAGGTCTCCGCGCGGGTCAGCGGCGGCGTCAGATGGTCGATGATGCAGGCCCCGATGCGGCGCTTTGCCTGCGTGCCTTCGCCCGGATCATTGACGATGAAGGGGTAGATTTGCGGCACCGGCCCGGCGCAGATTTCAGGGAAGCAGCTTTCCGACAGCGCAATGGCCTTGCCGGGCAGCCATTCCAGATTGCCGTGCTTGCCGACATGGACGACCGCATGGGCGCCAAATTCGCGGTTCAGCCAGATGTGGAAGGCGAGATAGCCATGCGGCGGCGGCAGCGCGGGGTCGTGGTAGCTGCTCTTGGGGTCGATATTATAGCCGCGCGCGGGCTGAACCGCGATCGCCACATTGCCGAAACGATGCACGGGTAAGTGGAAGGCGTTCTCTCGGAAGAACGTATCGGCTTCAGCACCCCCCCAGCGCGTCGTGATCGCCTCGCGGGCCGCTTCGGGAAGGGAACGGAAGGCGGCCTCATAGTCGGTCAGCGAAAGAGAGGGCGAGGGTTTCGATCGTTTCAGCGATGCGGGAGCGTTGGTCACCCCGCCCGTCATCAGCTGCATCAAGGCCGCGCCACCGGTTGGCGCGTCCCCTGTTGCATAGCCTGCCTCTGACAGCGCGTGAAGGATGGCCGCCGCGCTGGCCGGCGTGTCGAGCCCGACGCCGTTGCCGATGCGCCCATCCTTGTTCGGATAGTTGGCAAGGACCATCGCCACCCGACGCTCCGCCGCGGGCGTTCGGCCAAGTTTCGCCCAATTCGCAGCGAGTTCAGAGACGAAGCTTATGCGATCCTGCAGCACCTTCGGCACGACGATGCTGCACTGCGTCCGCTCATCGAACCGTGCGGCCGCCTTGAAGGCGACGGCGCGGGTGAAGAGGCGGCCGTCCACTTCCGGCAATGCGATGTGCATGGCCAGATCGCGCGCCCCCAATCCCCGCACGCTGGCTTCCCAGGCGCTTTGCTCGGCGCTGGCGAAGATCGTCTGCAGAACCGGGCAGTCTGCCTGCTCCAATATTGACGGCGTTCGGGGTTCGCCGGGCGCCGAAGCGGCAAAGGCGGTCGCATTCAGGATGACGTCCGGCCGCGTCCCGTCCATCAGGCTCCGCAGAAAGTCGCGGGCGAAGGGTTCGCGCAGCGCACGGACATGGACCGGCAGCACGTTGAGGCCCGCCAGCTCCAGCCCCTGAACCATGGCGTCCACCGCGTCCAGCGTCCCGGCGATCAGCAGGGCCCGATAGAAAAGGAACAGGACGGTGGGCTGGCCGTCCCGCCAGCGGCCTTTCACCTGATCCAGCGCGGGCCGCTCGATGCCGGGTAGATAAAGCCCCGCATCAGCCACCGGCACTGGAGCGTCGGCTTCCCCTGCGTCCATCCCCGCCAGCCGGGCGGCGGTCTTCAGGAAGGCGGTCGCATTGGCCACGCCGCCTTGCCGCAGATAATCGCGCAGCCGGTCACAGGTTTCCGGCGGCAGGGTAGAGGCGGCGCGCAGGTCCGGATCATCCTCCTGTCCATCTGCGATGGCAGCGAAGGCGATGCCCTTTTCCCGCGCGACATTGGCAATTTCATCAATGCCATAGGGCCAATAGCTCTTACCCCCGAGCAGCACGACGCAGACAAATTTGGCGTGAGCGATCACCTTCTCGACATAGAGATCGACCGAATAGGGATGCTTGAGCTGAAGCAGGTTGGCGAGCCGCACGCTGGGCGCGTCCTCGCCCAAGGGCGCTGCCGCGCTCGCGAAGCAGGCAAGGTCGCTGTCCGCCACGGTCAGCAGCACGATGTCCCCCGGCGACTGGCCAAGGTCGATCGCTTCGTCTCCGTTGGAAACCGTGCCGGGCGTGGCGGTGAGCAGGTGCATCAGGCGGCGGCCATCTTCAGCGAGAGCGTCTGTTCGATGGCTGCGCGGTCGAGGCCAGCCTGACCGATGACCACCAGCCGCGAACCGCGCCGTTCATCCGCCTGCCACTGCCGGTCATAATGATGCTGGATGCGCGGTCCGACGGCCTGGATGACCAGCCGGGCAGGGCGTCCCGCGATGGCGATGAACCCCTTGACCCGCAATATGTCATGCGCCGCGATGGCCTGTTCCAGCGCCACCAGCAACGGGGCAGGATTGCCCTGCTCGCTCAGTTCCACCACGAAACTGTCGAAATCCTCATGGTCATGATCCTCCTCATCATCATGATGGGAAGGGCGCGCGTCGATCTGCTCCTCCACGCCCGCCCTAAGGCCCAGCAGGACTGCCGGGTCGATCTCCCCCCGCGCGGTGCGGACGATCCGCACGCCGGGGCGAATTTCGCCGGCAAGGTCCCGCTCCAGTTCGGCAAGCCTGCCAGGCTCCACCAGATCGGTTTTGTTGAGCAGGACGAGGTCCGCGCAGGCCAGCTGATCCTCGAACAGCTCCTCGATCGGGCTGTCATGGTCCAGCGTCGGGTCGGCAGCGCGCGCTGCGGCCAGCGCAGCTTCATCATGCGCGAAACGGCCCGCCGCCAGCGCGTCCGCATCGATCAGCGCGATCACGCCATCGACGGTCGCGCGGGTGCGGATATCGGGCCATTGGAACGCCTTCACCAGCGGCTTGGGCAGCGCAAGGCCGGATGTTTCGATGATGATATGGTCGGGCGGCACATCTCGGTCGAGCAGCCGCTGCATGGTCGGCAGGAAATCATCAGCGACAGTGCAGCAGATGCAGCCGTTGGCCAGTTCGATGATGTCCTCGTCCGGGCAGGCTTCGTCGCCGCAGCCTTTCACCAACGATCCATCGACGCCCACATCGCCGAACTCGTTGATGATAAGGGCGAGGCGGCAGCCCCCCGCATTTTCGATGAGGTGACGGATCAGCGTCGTCTTTCCAGCGCCGAGAAAGCCTGTGATGACGGTGGCGGGAACCTTGCTCATGCTCATTATCCTTGGTTGGGGAGAAGCACTTCGATCTCGTCGAAGCGCTTCCAGCGATAGATGGCCCAGCTCACCAGCCAGCAGGCGGCGAACAGGCCGATGATGAAGAAGCCGAGGCTGTTGAAATGCTCGCCCAGATTGGCGGCGATCGACCAGATGCCGCCGCTGAGGCCCAGCTTGTCGCCTAGCAGCGCTGCCGCCTCGATCCCGCCGATGACGATGGCGACCAGAGCCGACACCAGCGTGATGGTGATATTATAGTAGAGCTTGCGGATCGGCTTCACGAAAGCCCATTGATAGGCGCCCATCATCAGCGCGCCGTCCGCCGTGTCGATCAGCGCCATGCCCGCCGCGAAGAGCAGGGGGAAGATGAGGACCGTCGCGATCGAAAGGCCGTTTGCCGCCTGTCCCGCCGACAAGCCCAGAATGGCGACCTCGGTCGCTGTGTCGAAGCCGAGGCCGAACAGAAAGCCCAGCGGCGCCATGTGCCAGCTGCGCGTGACAAGGCGGAACAGGGGCCGGAAGATACGCGCCAGGAAACCGCGGTTTCCCAGCAATATGTCCATATCCTCATCGATATAAGCACCGCCGCAGCGAACATGATTGAAGGTCTTCAGCACCGACCGCAGGATCATCAGGTTCATCGCCGCGATCGCGAACAGGAAGGTGGCCGAAACCACCGTCGCGATCGTCCCGCCGATTTCGCCCACTTGCTCGACCCGGCTCAGCGCACTCGCCGCCAGCGCGATCACCACGGCGGCGATCAGCACGATGCCGCTATGGCCGATCGCGAACCAGAGGCCGACGGTCAGCGGCCGCTGCCCTTCCTGCATCAGCTTGCGCGTCACATTGTCGATCGCTGCGATATGATCGGCATCGACCGCATGCCGCAGCCCCAGGCTCCAGGCGAGCAGGGCAGTGCCCAGCATCATCGTCTCGCCCGCAAAGATCAGCAGCGCCCACAGCCACAGGGCGAGGTTCACGCCTATCAGCGCTGCGAACATGCCGGTGGCGCGGCGTCGAAGTGCCGGAACATCTGTTTCCATCGGAGACCCGTCTCCCGTCCGGCGTCAGCGAAACTGGACGGGCTCCTCCGCTAACGCGGCCGGCATGATGCGCCGGACGGACACCTGTTGGCGTCCGGCACGCATGCCGGTGCGGACCCCGCCGCACGCGTCGCTCAGACGGAAAACCGTGCCCCGGCCATCCCCTGGACCAAAGCAAGAGCGACCAGACGCTGGCAGGTCTCCTGGCTTGCGGGTCATCGCTCGACACATGGCCTTCCCGGGCCTCGCAGGATTTAGCGTCCGGCCCAGTGGCTGCCCCCCGATTGTCACGGAAGGTCGATATATGTCTCGCTCACCGCTTACAGTTGCAGGGACAGCCGCGGATTGGGACGCTTGGGACGTCCGCACCGCATTCCCTTTTAAGCCTCTATTGAGGCACCGGCGCGATCAGTCGCCGTGCATAGAGGCTACGCGTGAGGATGGGAAGCCCATGACGCGCAATTCGCATGAAAACTGGGAAGGGGCCGGGCGCTCCCATGCCGAGAGAATGCAGCCTGTCACCAAAAAGAAACATCGCTGTCATTCAAGAGTCATATAAATGACATAGCCGCCGCTGCACTCAGACAGGAGGAGACAGGGCGGTGAAAGGTCTAAAGGCGGGTGGCGCGGCAATGATGGTGAGCTTGCTTGCCTTGACGCCGGAGGTGGCGCAGGCGCAGAGCAATGAGGCATTGCAGCGCCAGATCGACGAACTCAAGGCGCAGGTACAGGCCCTCACCAACGCGCTGACCGCCAGCAAAGGCGTCGGGCCTGTCGCCGCCGCTCCCACCTCCGCCACGCCCGCGGCTCCCGCGCCTGCCCTGGCCGCCGCGCCTGCGCAGCCGGCTGCTACGGCCGCTTCTGCGCCCTCGCCGAAATCCAAGGCATGGTATGATCGGCTGTCGCTGCGCGGTTACACCCAGATGCGGTACAATGCCTTTTTGTCGGGCGACGACACGGCCCCGGCCGGGCAGTCTCGCCTGCGGTCCGTTCATGACAGTTCGATTTCGGATCGCGGCAGCTTTTCGCTGCGCCGCGCGCGCCTGGTGCTTCAGGGCGACATTTCCGACCGCGTTTCGCTCTATCTGCAGTCAGATTTTGCCACGGCTGTGAACAACCAGGCGGGCAGCGAACGCCGCGAAGGCTTCGTTCAATTGCGCGATGCCTATGCCGATGTCTTCCTCGACAAGGCAAAGACCTTTCGCGTCCGGTTCGGGCAGTCAAAGGTGCCCTATGGCTGGGAGAATATGCAGTCGTCTTCCAACCGGCTGACGCTCGACCGCAGCGACGCGATCAACAGCGCAGTTCCCAGTGAGCGCGACCTTGGCATCGTCGGCTATTATACGCCGCCTTCTGTCCAGAAAATCTGGGATCGGCTGGGGCATGACGGGCAAAAGCTGTTCGGTAATTATGGCGCTTTTGGCGTGGGCGTGTTCAATGGTCAGGGCACCAACCGAACGGAACAGAATAGGGGGCTGATGAAGGTCGCCTTCGCCACTTGGCCCTTCGAACTGGACGGTCTTGGCGAGACCTTCGCGGGCCAAGTGTTCGAAATCGGCGGATCGGCAATGATGAACGATGTTCAGCCTGAGCTGCGCAGCGGATCGGTCAGTGCAATCGCCTATGACGATGACCGGGTCGGCATCCACGCCATGCTCTATCCGCAGCCCTTCGGCATTCAGGCCGAATGGAATTGGGGCAAGGGGCCGGAATTTGACCGCGTCAGCCAATCGATCGAAACGAAGAAGCTGCGCGGCGGCTATGTCCAGGCGATGTACCGCCTGCCCACGGACTCGATCGGTACGCTGATCCCCTACGCCCGCTGGCAACATTATCGCGGCGGTTGGAAGGCATCGACCAATGCCCCGCGCCTGGAGACCGACGAATTCGAACTCGGCATCGAATGGCAGCCGTGGAAGGCGCTGGAATTCACGCTGGCCTACGCCCGGATGAAGCGGGCCGAAGCGGATGAACGCCGCGTCGGACGCGCGGAAGGCGATCTCATCCGTACGCAGGTGCAATGGAATTATTGAACCACAAGATTAAACATTCCCCGTTCGTTGCGAGAGAAGTCGAGAAACAGGTGCCGCATAAAGGGCTCGACACGAACGGGATGGGTGAACACGGGCGGAGCATTGCGCCCTTCGCTCCGTCACCTTAGATCATCTCCATGATCGAGGGAAAGCCCGCCATGTCCGCCGCCTCATCCCTGACGGGCGAACCTTCATTCTCCTTCACTCAGTTCAGCCGCGATGGCGCCGCCGCCACGGTCGCGCGCGAGCTTGCCGAGGAAGCGCCGGTAGCCATAGAGTTTAACGGCGTCGGCTATGCCGTTCTGATGGCCACCCCCGCCGACATAGCCGAACTGGTGCAAGGATTTGCCCTCGCCGAACGTCTGGTGAGCGCCGAAGACGCCCCGTTGGCCGTCGATATCCACACCACTGCGGATGGCGTCATCGCCCGCGCCACCCTCCCGCCCGATCGTGTCGAGGGTCTGCTCGGCCGGGTCCGCCATCGCGTGTCGGATTCCTCCTGTGGCTTATGCGGCGTTGAAAATCTGGAGCAGGCGATCCGCCCGCTTCCGTTTGTCACCTGCCGCTCGAAAGCAAGCCGCGATGCGATTTTCCGGGCGCTGGAGCAGTTGCACGAACATCAACCGCTCAACGCGCGCACCGGCGCCACCCACGGCGCGGCGCTGGTCGATGCCGATGGCGTGATCCGCGCGGCCTTTGAAGATGTCGGCCGCCACAACGCCTTTGACAAGCTGATCGGGGCGATGCGGCGGCAGGACCTCTCCTGGGACGGCGGCTTTGCGCTGCTGTCCTCGCGCTGCTCCTATGAACTGGTGGAAAAGGCAGTGCTGGCCAACTGCCCGTTGCTCGTCACCATTTCGGCCCCGACCCGCCTTGCCGCCGATCGCGCGCAAAGCGCGGGCCTGCCGCTGGTGGTGCTGGCGCGGTCCGACGCGATGCTGGCGACCGTCACTCTCGAATGATCAGCGCCCCGTAAGCGGGCAAGGTCCCGATCGCCGCGCCATTCACCGCCGCTACGATCTCGCCCTTCGGCGCAAACTCATTTGGCCAGACTGCCGCCTCCGCCGACAGGTTGAACACGCATAGCAGCGCGTTCCCATCCGCATCCCGGCGAAACACAAGCCTGTTCTCATCCGCGAGCAGCAATTCCATGCCGCCATGGCGCAACGCTCCATTTTCCTTGCGCAGCGCCAGCATCACGCGGGTGAAGTTCAGCAGCGAGTCCGGATCTTCCTCTTGCGCATCCACGGCACGCGCCAGATTCTCTTCCCCCAGCGGCAACCAGGGTGTCGCCGTGCTGAACCCCGCTTCGCTTGCGCTCGCTTCCCACGGCAACGGCGTGCGCGCCCCGTCGCGTGAAAGGGTCAACGGCCAATTGGCGATAGCCTCCGGGTCCTGCAGCCGCTCGAAGGGGATATCGACCTGCGTGATCCCCAGTTCCTCCCCCTGATAGAGGATCGCATTGCCGCGCAGCGCGACCAGAAGCGCCATCTTCTGCCGCGCGAACGCCGACCGGTCCTCCATCGCGCACCAACGCGACAGGGCGCGTGGCGCATCATGATTTTCGAACGCCCAACTCGGCCATCCCATGCCCGGCTTATCAGGCCAGCGCGCGACGGTTTCGGCGACCAGCGCTGGGGTCAGCGCCGCAGCATAAAGGAAATCAAATCCATAGGCGCTGTTCAGCCGCTTTTCTCCGGCCGTATAAGCTTTCATCTCTTCCTCGGCGCGGTTGCCGCCGACTTCGGCCATGGTGAAAATCGCCCCATAACGGTCGGTGAGCGCCCGGATGCGCTCGACAAAGCCCAACATATCGGGATGCGATTGGCTGTAGCGGCGAATCTGATAGTCGAACGGCCGGGTGCGCGGCTTGCCATCGTCCGGTGCAGGCGGATTGTCGCGCAGCATAGGGTCGTGCATCGCATGATTGAGCGCGTCGAGCCGGAAGCCGTCCACGCCCCGCTCCAGCCAAAAACGCATGGCGTCCAGCAGCGCATCCTGCACCTTGGGATTATGGACATTCAGTTGCGGCTGGCTGCTAAGAAACTGGTGCATATAATATTGCCCTCGGCGCGCGTCCCAGGTCCAGGCCGGGCCACCGAACACCGACTGCCAGTTGCACGGCGGCGTGCCGTCGGGCTTTGGATCGGCCCAGACATACCAGTCATGCCGGGGATTGCCCTTATTCTCCCGGCTTTCGCGAAACCAGTCATGCAGGTCCGATGTATGGGCATAGACCTGATCGATCGTGACCTTGAGGCCCAGTTCATGCGCCCGCGACACCAGCGCGTCGAAATCCTCGATCGTGCCGAATATCGGATCGACCCCGCAATAATCCGCGATGTCATAGCCAAAGTCGCGCATCGGCGACGTGAAGAAAGGCGAAATCCAGATCGCGTCGGCCCCCAACCGGGCGATATGCTCCAGCCGCCGCGTGATGCCGGGCAGATCCCCGATCCCGTCGCCATCGGAATCCTGAAAGCTGCGCGGATAGATTTGGTAGATGACGGCGCCCTTCCACCAGGGCTGGCCGGAGTCGCTCATGGGTGACGCTCCCTTGCTGCACCCGCAGCATACACATGTCCCCGCCGCCATCTACCGCTTGCGAGCAGGCCATCGCCGCTTTATCAGCAGCCCCGCGACAGGTTCCCCGTTAGGGGATCAAAAGGGAAGTCGGGTGCGATACCCGCGCTGCCCCTGCAACTGTAAGCGGTGAGCGGACCGGCCACAGCGCCATTGGGGATCAACTGTTCCCGAGAAGGCGGCCGGAAAGCACTGACCCGTGAGCCAGGAGACCTGCCTGCCGCAGTCGTTCTTCGACCGGACAGGGTGTGCCGGGCGAACGGGGTCTCCCTCGCGCAGCGACAGCCATCGCCTTTCCGGTCCGCTTGCTTGCGTGCCTGGACAAGGCTGTTCGCGGTTCAAGAAGCGGGAGGACCCTGATGACGGTCTTTCATGTGCATATGATTATGAAAGGGCGCGTCTGATGCTGCGCCCCGTACAAGATCGAGCGTCGGTGGTCGTCTGCTCCACCTGCCGCCTGTCCGCCGACCAGCGGGAGGATGCGGAAGGCCGCCGCGGCGGCGCTCTGCTGGTGGAAGCGATGCGCGATCTTCAGGCGCAGGAGTCCGCCTACGCTGCCGTCGCCGTGCAGGACATGCCCTGCCTCTTCGCCTGCCAGCGCCATTGCACCGTGCATGTGCGTGGACAGGGCAAGGTCGGCTATGTGCTGGGCGACTTCACGCCCGATGCGGATGCTGCCCGCGCCATCCTCGACTACACGCTCCGCCACGCCGCCAGTGAGGAAGGCGTCGTGCGCTATGCCGACTGGCCGCAGGGGGTGAAGGGCCACTTCATCGTCCGCACGCCTCCCGAAGGCTTTGTCTGCACATGATCCGCTTCGAGGACAGAGCCGCCTTCGACCGGGCGCTCGACCGACTGCCGGAGCCGGATGGGAGCGCCATCGAAGCCTCCGCCGCCCGCCAGGCGCAACTCACCAAGCCCGCCGGGTCGCTAGGCCGCCTGGAGGAAATCGCGCTGTTCATGGCGGGCTGGCAAGGCAGGGAGCGTCCGCGCGCCGACCGCATCCGCGCCGCCATCTTCGCGGGCAATCATGGCGTTGCAGCCCGTGGCATCAGCGCATTCCCCCCAGCAGTAACTACGCAGATGGTGGCGAATTTCCAGGCAGGAGGCGCAGCGATCAACGCGCTCGCCGCCTCCTGCGGAGCCGAGCTTTCCATCGTCCCGCTCGACCTCGACCGCCCGACCGCCGACATATGCGAAGCCCCGGCGATGAGCGAGGCGGAATGTCTCGACGCGCTCAACGCTGGCGCGGCCGCCGTGACGGCAGGCACCGATCTGCTGTTCGTTGGCGAAATGGGCATCGCCAACACCACGCCCGCCGCAGCCCTTTGCGCTCAATCCTTCGGCGGCCTCTCCCCGGACTGGATCGGCAGGGGCACCGGCGTCGATGATAACGGCTTGGCGCGAAAAGCGGATGCCGTGGCAAAGGCCCTCGCGCTCCACGGTCCCCATTGCACCAGCGCCTTCGAGACGCTCCGCCGCCTCGGCGGGCGTGAGATCGCCGCCATGGCCGGAGCAATCCTCGCCGCCCGCCACCTGAGCGTGCCCATGCTGCTGGACGGCTTCATATCCAGCGCCGCCATCGCCCCTCTCGCCCGCGACAATCCGGCCATCACCGCCCATTGCCTCGCCGCCCATAATTCGGCGGAAACAGGCCATGCCCGGCTCCTTCAGGCACTCAGGCTGAAACCGCTGCTGCAGCTCGACATGCGTCTTGGCGAAGGGAGCGGCGCTGCCGTCGCCGCACAGATCGTCCGTTCGGCGCTCGCCGCTCATGCCGGCATGGCGACCTTCGCAGAGGCCGCCGTAGCAGGCGCGCTGTGAACAGCTTTGCCCTCCACCTGATGCGCCATGGCGCGCCGCAAACGCCGGGCCTGCTGCTGGGCCATAGCGATGTGCCGCCTGATCTTGACGCCATGCAGCCCTGCCTCGAACGCGCCCGCGCCGTCGACTTCGCGCAAGTCCTCAGCTCCGACCTCGGCCGCGCCAGCAGCCCCGCGGCACTCATCGCTGCAGAGCGCGCGGTGCCTCATCACGCCGGCGCCCGCTGGCGCGAATTGCATTTCGGCGCATGGGAAGGGGCCGAGCCGGCCACGCTTCCCACGTCGGACGTGGGCCGCTTCTGGGACGCACCAGACGAAAACCCGCCACCCGGAGGAGAGCGCTGGTCCGACCTGCGTCTCCGCGTCGAAAGCGCGCTCGCTACCATCGACCAACCCACGCTGGTCCTGAGCCATGCTGGAACGATGCGCGCCGCGCTGACGCTGCTCTGCGGCTTCACTTACCGCCAGTCCTGGGCGATCGATCTGCCTTACGGCGCCCTGGTGTCCCTGCGCGTCTGGCCCGAAACGCAAAGCGCACAGATTAGCGGATTGGTCACATGAGGCGGCTGATCCTCGCCCTGCAACTGATGACCAGCCTGCCGCTCCCTCCTGTCAAGGCGGACGAGACGGATTTCGCCGCCGCCATCCGCTGGTTCCCCGCAACCGGGTTCGCCGTGGGCGCAGCAGCCGCAGCGGCAATGACGCTCGGCCTGAGCGTCGATTCTTGGGTCGCCGCCTTGTTCGCCCTGCTCGCCTGGGTCGCAGCAACAGGCGCGCTCCATCTCGACGGTCTCGGCGACATCGCCGATGGCGCAGGCGCGGTGCATGGCGACCGGGCCAGGCTCTCCGCCGTCCTCGCTGATCCCCATATCGGCAGTTTCGGCGTCGTCGCCATCATCCTCCAACTGCTGGCAAAGTTGATCCTCCTGCGGCTGTGGGCGGAACAGCTCCCCGCATGGGGCCTGATCCCGCTCGCTGTGATCGCGCGCATCGGCCCGCTGGCCTGGACGCTTTGGCTCCCACCGTTGCATGAAGGATTGGCCAGCCGCTTCCGCGAAGGCGTGAAACCCGCCCACCTCGTTGCATGGTCGGCGCTGGCGCTCGCGATATGCCCGCTCTTGCCTGCGCTGGGATCCGCCGCGCTGCTGATCCCGCTCTGGGCATGGTGGCTGCGCAGCCGTATCGGCGGTATTTCGGGCGATGGTCATGGCGCAGGGATAGAAGTAGTCGAAAGCGCGCTGCTCGCCGCTCTGGTATTCGCCCGATGACCGACGTCTTTCGCTGGCATGGCGGCCGCCTCGCGCAAGCCCGCGCCCATTATGGAGCGAGCGTTAAGCGCTGGATCGATCTTTCCACCGGCATCAATCCGCAGCCTTGGACTGGCTTCACCCATATCACACCCGATTGGCACGCTCTTCCTGATCCTGCCGCGCTCGCCGACCTGGAATCCGCCGCCGCCCGCCATTTCGGGACGGACCCAGCCCATGTCTGCGCGCTTCCAGGCAGCGAGATCGGCCTCCGCCTGCTCGGCACACTGCTTGACCGTCCCGGTTTCCACCTCATCCCTTCTTACCGCACGCATGCCGCCGCCTTTCCTAAATCTTTGCCGCTCGTCGCGCCGGAGGATGCGCCGCCCGGCACGGCATTGCTGCTCGCCAACCCCAATAATCCGGACGGCCGTCTTTTCCCCAGGGCGCATATGCAGGCGCTGCTCGCCCATCAGGAAAAGCGAGATGGCTGGCTGATAGTCGATGAAGCCTTCGCCGACTGCGTCCCCGAAGCAAGCATCGCAAATGAAGTGGCGCAGGAGAGGCGCCTGATCATCCTGCGCTCCTTCGGCAAGTTCTTCGGTCTTGCCGGTCTGCGCCTCGGCTTCTTGATCGCGCCGCCCGCGATCATAGCGGCGTGCCGTCAGATGCTCGGCGACTGGCCCCTCTCCGCCGCAGCGATCGACTTCGGCCGCGCCGCCTATCGCGACCGGGCCTGGATCGACCAGACCGTCACCACTCTGCACGGCCGTGCGATCCAGCTCCACCAACTGCTCACCCGCCACGGCTTAGAAACGCAGGGCGGTTGCCCGCTCTTTCGCCTCATAGAGACGCCGAACGCCGCCGCCTTGTTCGACACACTCGCGCGCCAGGCGATCCTGACGCGTCCGTTCGAGGATCATCCAAATTGGCTCCGCTTCGGTCTGCCCGCAGACGCCGCCGCCATGGCCCGGCTGGACGCGGCCCTTGGTTGAACTCACCGCCTTGATGCTGGACGCCGCATTAGGCTGGCCCCAGCGGCTGCACGCCCGCATCGGCCATCCGGTCGGCGCGTTTGCCCGCATCATCTGGGCCTGCGAACGCCGCTGGAACCGCCCAGGCCGCTGGCGGCGTCTAGGCGGCGTTGCTACGCTATTGCTCCTCCTCTTCACCGCTATCGTCGGCGCATGGCTTGTCGAAACCGCGATTTACCATCTGCTTGGCCGCTGGGCCTGGGCCGGTCTCGCGCTCGCAGCATGGCCCGCGCTCGCGCAACGCAGCCTCTTCGATCATGTCTTCCCCGTCATAAGAGCGCTCGAAGCAGGCAACCTCCCCGCCGCTCGCAGAGCCGTCAGCCTGATCGTCGGCCGCGACACAGCAGCCCTCGACGAAGCAGGCATTGCCCGCGCGGCCATTGAAAGCTTAGCCGAAAGCTTCTGCGACGGCGTTGTCGCGCCGCTCTTCTGGCTGTTCGTCGGCGGCCTGCCCGGCATCTGGGCCTATAAGGCGGCAAACACCGCCGACAGCCTGATCGGCCATCGGGAAGAGCCCTTCGCGGCTTTTGGCTGGGCGGCGGCGCGGTTCGACGATCTGCTCAACCTCGTTCCCGCACGCCTTTCGGCTGCCCTCCTCTGTATCGCCGGGGGCGGGGGCTGGCGCATCCTCGGCCGCGACCATGCCCGCCACGCGTCTCCCAATGCGGGTTGGCCGGAAGCCGCCATGGCAGGCGCGCTCCGCATCCGGCTCGCTGGCCCCATCCATTATGACGGCGTGTCCCACGATAAGCCCTGGATCGGCGGCGAAGGGAGGGAGGCGACGTCCGCCACCGCGCGCGCCGCGCTCGACCTCTACATCCGCGCTTGCGCTTTGCTCTGGCTAGTGACCGCCTTGATCGAAGGAGCCCGCCTATGACCGCTTTCCAACGGCTTTTCGTCCTGGGTGGTGCGCGCTCGGGAAAGAGCCGCCATGCTGAGGCGCAGTGCGAAGCCATGCCCGGCACGCTCAGCTATGTCGCCACAGCCGAGCCATTCGACGCCGAAATGACGGCGAGGATCGCCCACCACCGCGCCCACCGCAGCCCCCGCTGGCAAAGCGTGGAGGCCCCGATCGATTTGCCCGCCGCCATTCGCGGCGCCCACGGGTCCGGCGCGATCCTGGTCGATTGCCTTACCCTCTGGCTCTCCAATTTGCTGTTGGCGGAGGAGGATATCGCCCCTTGGATCAGCGCGCTTATCACCGCGATCAAGGAATGCGCCACGCCGATCGCGCTCGTCAGCAATGAAGTTGGCTTGTCCATAGTCCCAGAAAATGGGTTGGCCCGGCGGTTCAGAGACGAGGCGGGCCTGCTCAACCAACATGTCGCGGCGGCTTGTGACAAGGTGCTGTTCGTCGCGGCCGGTTTACCCATAATTCTAAAACAGCACGGGCGTTCGGCACAGACCTTTTAAAAACTGCATCATAGTATAGAGTTACCTTGCGGGCCAATGGGAGGGGACTGAACGATCATCGAAGCGGCCTTTTCCTATTCCAAATGAAGGAGGCCGGCTTCCCTGTTTGCCTGAATACACCGAATAAATTCATTGCGCGAATCGACAGGGTGATATTTGGGTGCGACCGGCTTGTCTGTGGTCGAACGGATCAATATGGGACGGCCCAATAATGCGTGGAGGGGTTTTATGGGAGCCAGCGATCATGGCAGGGACGATATGTCCCGGACCGGGGGAAATCGGAAGACCACCAGTGTCTCGACCGGATGGCGGTTCCTGGACAGGGGATATAGCAAGTGAACGCTCTTAATGCAGATTATCTGTTCGTCTTCATTTTGGCGGCTTTTGTCGGCTTTCAGCTGATCAAGAAGGTGTCGCCGCTGCTGCACTCGCCGCTGATGTCGCTGACCAATGCGATCGCGGCGGTGGTCATCGTGGGGGCGATTACGATCACGGGTGAGGAAGGCGCGACGCCGCTCGCCAAGACGTTGGGCTGTGTGGCGGTGTTCTGCGCGACCGTGAATCTGGTCAGCGGTTTCATGATCACGGACCGCATGCTCAAGATGTTCAAGCCGCGGGGGAAGTAACCGATGGACGCTTTCGTTCCTTTCGCGGCGATTGCCGCATCGACCCTGTTCATCCTCTCGCTGATGTGGATGAGCCATCCTTCAACGGCCCGGCGCGGCGTCCGCGCGGGCGAGATCGGCATGGTCATCGCCATCATCGGCGCTCTCGTCCAGCATGAGGTCGTCGATTATAATCTGATCCTCATCGCCATGGTGGCAGGCGCGGCCGCGGGTATCCCGATGGCGCTGCTCATGCCCATGACGGCCATCCCGCAGCGGACCGCGATCTCCCACGCCTTCGGCGCGCTCGCCGTCGGCCTCATCGGCGCTGCCGAATATTACAAGCATGCTCACGCCGAATATGCGGGCAGCTTCGTGCTGTGGGCGCTGATGTTCGAAATGGCGCTGGGTTTCCTGACCTGCACCGCATCGGTCATCGCTTTCGCCAAGCTGCAGGAAATCATGGGCAGCCGTCCTGTGTCCTTCCCCGGCCAGCGCATCGTCAATGGCGCGGTCGCCCTGGGCGCGCTCGTGATCGCGATCATGCTTGCGCTCGACCCGACGCAGACCTGGCTGTTCCCGGCCTTCGTCGCGCTGGCGCTGCTCTTCGGCATCCTGCTGGTCATCCCGATCGGCGGCGCGGACATGCCGACCGTCATCGCGCTTTTGAACAGCTATGCGGGTCTCGCGGCCAGCGCTATGGGCTTTGCGCTCGGCAACAAGCTGCTGATCGTCGCGGGTGCGCTTGACGGTGCGTCGGGCTTCATCCTCGCGGTCATCATGTGCAAGGCGATGAACCGCAGCTTCGCCAACGTCATGTTCGGCGGCTTTGGCAATGTCGTGGCGGGTGTTGCTGGCGGCAAGGACGATCGCGTCGTCCGCTCCGCCTCGGCCGAGGAAGCCGCGATGCAGCTGGAAAATGCCAGCACCGTCGTCATCATCCCCGGCTATGGCATGGCCGTCGCCCAGGCGCAGCACAAGGTCAGCGAACTATACCAAGCGCTCACCAAGAAGGGCGTGGACGTCAAGTTCGCCATCCATCCGGTGGCGGGCCGCATGCCCGGCCACATGAACGTGCTGCTGGCCGAAGCCAATGTGCCTTATGAGCAGCTGGTTGACCTTGACGACATCAACCCCGAACTGCCTCAGGCAGACGTCGCTGTCATCATCGGCGCGAACGACACGGTGAACCCCTCGGCGCGCGACGATCCCAAGAGCGCGATCGCGGGCATGCCGATCATCGAAGCGGACCGGGCCAAGTCGGTCTTCGTCATCAAACGCTCGATGAACGCTGGTTTCGCCGGGATCGACAATCCGATCTACTATAACAGCAACACCCAGATGCTGTTCGGCGACGCCAAGGATATGGTCGGCTCCATCGCCAAGGAACTGAGCGGCGGCAGCGGCCTCCACTAAGGCGCGCTTTCCCTCACCGGCAAAAGAAAAGCCCGCTGCCCCTTAAGCAGCGGGCTTTTTCGTGCGCGCTAAATCCGCCTCATCGGAACATGGGGAAGGGATCGGTCATCGTGGGGAGGGCGGGCGCTAAACCTCTGCCATCCGCTGCAACTGCATTCCAATCATTCCCTCCCATCTCGCGCTGCAAGGAGGCTGGGTCCCCTTTTCCATCACCCCAATACAAAGTGCCGACAATGACACTTTACCCTCCGGCAAAGTGTCATCCGCGACAAAAGCGACCAATTCGCCACGCAAGGGATTCACATTGGCCCCCACTTGTGCTTGATTCATCCCCGTTATGTTTCATGGTTCGATCAAGCCCCGTTCTCCCGGCGCTGGCGATCTCTCCGCCCTGCTGGACCGGCTTGCCCATGCGAGCACGCGACCACGCTACGCTTTCATGCTGCTGACGCTGATCGCCGAAGTCGCCCGCCCGGACGGCAGCGCCGGGCCGCTGGTGGCGAAGGATGGGACCGTGCAGCCGCTGCGCGACTGGCTGTGCGATGCGTTGACCCCCATGGGCGGGCGCGATCCGCGCCGCCTGGCGCTGGCCGCACGGCTACGCGCGGAGCTGGCGGGGCAGGGGGCGTTGCCCGCCGACCCGGACGCCGCGAGCCTCGCCGTCGAGGAACAGGTGAAGCTGCGCGTTCGCGCCTCGGGCAAGACCAATCTCAGCCGTGCCGTATCTGAAATGGTCGCAGCCGGCCTCTTGCGCCGCCACTATCAGGGCTATCGCGTCGATCATCATAATCGCGGCGCGCAGCGGCAGGCCGTTTACACGCTGACCGGCCTCGCTTGCATTTTGATCGCGCCCGCGACGCCGATCCCCGTGCCGCCTGTCGCGCCTCCACCCAATCGCCCACGCCAGGGCGAACTCAGCCTCTAGGGCCAGCCATCCCCACTGGCGTAACGCCTTTCCGCTTGGCTTTTGCCTGACAAGGGCAGACACTCCCCTTCTCGAACTAGCAGCGTCGGGTCCTGAGTCTCCGTTTTAGGGAGATGGTTATGAACAACGCGATGCCCCGCGGACCTGACAGCACTCCTTATCTGCCCAACAGCGGGAAGACGCGCGCAATGGATCAGCTCACCCCGCGTTACCGCCACCTCACGCGTCGACGGCTGCACGCCTGGCCCGACGCAACATTCCCCCTGTCACGTCAAGCATCGGACTCTGCCGCCACCAGCGCCTGCGGCCAGGGCACCACCCCGTCCGCGCATATCCGGCAGCCCGAGATTTGGTATCCCGTCCCACCCAACGCTGCAGCCGGCCAGCCGGAAGCGCCCACGCCGCTTCGCACGCCAACCGCCGCGCAGCGATGAAAGCCGCGACGTGCATCGAGGCGCAATGCGTCCCAGCCTTTCGGCGCCTGGCCGCATTGGCTCCGATCGATCGGCAAGCGGACGTAGCACTTTCCGGCGCTTTAATGCGCATGCGTAGCATCAGGCCGGGACAGGAATTGATGGCCTATGGTGCGCCCGTCTCCGGCCCCTTGATTATCCTGAGCGGTTGGGCGGTGCGCTCGCGGATCCTCGCTGACGGACGGCGGCAGATCATGAGTTTCATCTTGCCCGGCGACCTCATCGGCAACTGCCGCCAGCGCTGCCCATTATCCGTATCCAGTATAGTGGCGCTCGGCTCTTTGACGTTGTGCCCTGGACCGATTGCCATTCCGGCGCTCGACCAAGTCTATGCCGTCAGCCATGCGCTGGACGAAGCCTATCTACTGGCCCAGATCACCCGCCTTGGCCGCCTCAGCGCGGAGGAGCGGCTGATCGATCTCATGCTGGAATTATATGAGCGGCTGTCGCTCTCCGGCCTCACCGCCGATGACGGCTTTACCTGGCCGCTGACGCAAAGCGCCCTTGCCGACGCCCTCGGGCTGACACCCGTCCACGTCAACAGGACGCTGCAGCACTTGCGAGGGCGAGGTGATGTAACCCTGCGTTCGGGCCATCTGCAACTGACGGACCCGTATCAGCTGGCCAAACGGGTCGGCCATATAACAGCGCGCGTGACGGGCAGCAGCGAACTGTCATGACCA
The DNA here is from genome assembly GCF_042654265.1 of Sphingobium tyrosinilyticum. Taxonomy (NCBI): domain Bacteria; kingdom Pseudomonadati; phylum Pseudomonadota; class Alphaproteobacteria; order Sphingomonadales; family Sphingobiaceae; genus Sphingobium; species Sphingobium tyrosinilyticum. Next base: position 67,673 of record NZ_JBHSFZ010000025.1, read on the forward strand.
GCGCTGCCGATAGTCGGCAGACCGGCAGGAAAGGGGCCATCGCACCAAAGCGACGGCCCCATTCTCGAGAGATTTAAGCGGCCGGCTCTGCCGGAGCCGGCGCAGCCTTCGCCCGCGGCTTGCGCGGAGCCTTGTCGGCCTTCGGCGCTCCCTTCGGCGCAGCACCGCCAGCCGCATTGGCGGCAGGCTTGGCAGCAGCCTTGGGCGCTGCCTTCGCGGGCTTCGCCGCCTTCGCCTTGCTCGCCGGAGCCTTCGCGGCGCTTTGCGCAGCAGCAGGCTTCGGAGCAGCCTTCATATCCGCGTCCGCCGCCTTGGGCGCAGCAACCTTCTCTCCCGCACCGGCAGGCGCAGGCTTGCGGCCGAGGCCCAGCCGGGTAGCGACCGCGCGGCGCGCTTCGGAATAGCTTGGCGCAACCAGCGGGTAGGATTTAGGCAGATTATAGCGAGCGCGATATTCGTCGGGCGACAGGCCATGGGTCGCCAGGTGCCGCTTCAGCGTCTTGTAAGGCTTCCCATCGATCATGCTCAGAATATGTTCCGGCGACGATAGGCTTTTGCGCGCGGAAACGGCGGGCGTATAAGTCGCCGCCTGCGCTTCGGAAGCACCTGCCGCCGGATCATCAGTCAAGGCGGCGCGGGTGGTGCGGATCAGATCGGCCAGGCTTTCGCTCGGAACCGAATTGTTGGAGACAAACGCACTCAATAGCTCAACCGTGAGCGTCGTGATGTCAGGCTGCGGATTTTCAGACATTGGCGCGCTTCTCCACACAGAATAACGAGGCGGACCTTCTGCGCTCTTTGCATTCAAATGTAAATCATCTTTGCCGATGGCATTTAGCGCATATCTGTCCCTTTGAAGGACGCTTCTGATTTGTGGCGGCTGTCATGACCAGGTCGAACAGCTGATATTGATAAACTCGACTATCGACATGATGGAGCAAGATGTCGATCGAGCCGGGGCCTTGCGACTATTGTGGCGCGACTGGCGCGGCATCCGCCTTATCCTGCCGTCCTGCCTGAGAAAGCCCGCTAACAAAAAAAGGCCGGTCCCGAAGGACCGGCCAGCTGAGTTTTTAGGAGAGGATGCCTGAAAGGCAGGGGCGCCTCTGGCCCACCTCGCTTCTCCTGACAATTGTTTTGATCGGCGGCTCGATTGCGTGTCACGCAATCGTAATATTTGACGGCGCCCGCTTCCTCAAGAAAAAGGGCGGGCGGCCATTTTAGCCGTTCAGCTGGTCCTTGACCGCCTTGGCAGGCGTGAAGGTCAGCTTCTTCGAAGCGGCGATCTGGATAGCTGCGCCGGTTGAAGGATTGCGGCCTTCACGCGCCGGCTGATCCTTGACCTTGAACTTACCAAAACCGCTCAGCGAAACTTCTTCACCCTTGGCGGCGGCGCCAGCGATGGCCGCAAACACACCATCAACATATTTGCGAGCATCGGCCTTGGTCAGGCCATGTTCAGCGGCGACGGCTTCAGCGAGGTCGGTATTGTTCATGGATCGTCTCCCTTTCGTGGACGACGGGTCTTAACCTGTCTCTGCGCGCGCAACTAGGGGGGTTTTTGCCGATTAACTCATATTTTCGGCCCAGATTCGGTATATTTGAGGGCCTCCTGACCCTTTCACCGCCCTTGGCGGCTCCGATTCTCTTTTCCGAATGCCATCCTAAACCCGTTCCAGGAGGCAAGATCATAGGCCCCAAGCGGATCACATCGGCGTTGCAGGACAGCTTAGGGCCAAGGACAGGAAGCCACTGCTCGTCCTGAGTAGCCAATCTGCACGTGTTGAGATGGCGTATCGACGGCCAGGCGCGCAACGATGCGCCAAGCGTCTTCGACCCTCAGCGCTACAATCAAGTTCAGCGCCCAAACAACCGTCCACTCAGCGCACCGTCGTTCAAGACCACCCGCGCTGCATTATGCCCTGGCGCGCCGCTCACCCCGCCGCCGGGATGCGTGCCCGCACCGCACATATAAAGCCCCTTCACCGGCCCGCGATATGCCCCGTGGCCCAGCACTGGCCGCGCTGCCCACAATTGGTCCAATGTCATCGCGCCATGCATGATGTCACCCCCGGCCAGCCCGAATTTCCGTTCCAGGTCCAGCGGCGACAATATGTCCTTCGCAATGACTGATCGCGCAAAGCCGGGCGCATAGTCGTCCACCGTCGCGATCACATCATCCGCGGCCGCCTCGCGCGCCTCGTCCCAACTGCGGCCGTCAGGCAGCTCGGGCGCGAATTGCTGGCAAAAGAGGCTCGCCACATGGGCGCCCCGCGGGGCGAGGCTGTCGTCGATGATCGATGGGATCAGCATCTCGACAATCGGCTCGCGCGACCATCCCCGCGTCTTCGCATCGGTAAAGGCGCGATCCATATAGTCCATGCTGGGTGCAATGATGATCCCGGCCTGCAGATGCTCGCCATTGCCCGGCAGGCAGGAAAAGTCCGGAAGCGCCGACAGCGCGACATTCATCCGGAAACTGCCCGATGCCGCCCTGAACCCCCGGATGCGCTTCAGGAAATCGACCGGCAGATCGTTTGCCGCCATCATGCGCTCATAGAGCAGTTTCGGCCCGACATTGGCAATCACCGCGCCGCCCATAACCTCCTCGCCGCTATCCAGCCGCACGCCAACGGCGCGTCCCCCGTCGACCAGCACGCGCGCTACCGGCGCATCCACGCTGATCTCCACGCCCATGGCCTCCACCACCCGTGCCATGATCTGCGTGATGGCGCCCATGCCGCCCACGCAATGGCCCCACGCGCCCTTCTTCCCGTTCACCTGGCCAAAGACATGGTGCAGCAGCACATAGGCGCTGCCCGGCGTATCGGGCGACGCATAATTGCCGACCATCGCGTCGAAGGCGAAAGCGGCCTTCACCGCTTCGCTCTCAAACCAGCCATCCAGGAACCCGCGCGCGGATTTCAGAAACAGGTCCAGCACGTCGCGCTTCTGCTCCAGCGAAAGCGCGCCGACGCGCCGTCCCTGCGCCAGCGCCCCCATCACCATCGACAATCGATCGCCCGCATTGGGCGGAACCTTCAGCATCATGTCGCGCAAAAGGTCCGCGACCACCTCTAGCGCATCCAGATAGGCAGGCAGGGCCGCCGCATCCTGCGCGCTGAACTTGGCGAACTCAGCTTGGCTTTTCTCGAGCCCCCCGCCGACTTTCAAATAGCGTCCATCGGGCTGCGGCAGAAAATTGGCGATCGGCCGCTCGATCACCCGATAGCCATGTTGGGCCAGCCGCATGTCGGCAATAACTTTGGGGTGCAGCAGGCTAACCGTGTAGCTGGCCACCGAATTACGGAAACCGGGGTGGAACTCTTCCGTTACCGCGGCCCCGCCGACAATATGCCTTCGCTCCAGGATGCGCACCTTATATCCCGCTCGCGAAAGATAGAAGGCGCACACCAGTCCATTATGCCCACCGCCGATGATAATGGCGTCATAACGCTTGCTCATGCGGCGTTAGCTCCCCTCCTGCGTCGGGAGGGGGCGGGGGAGGGCAGGCCCGATCCATTAACCTCCGCTCGTACCCTGTTCCGCAAAAGCTCCGGAAACATCCGCTGCATCCGCGCAAAAAAATGCCGCAGTGCCACCTCTTCCTTGCTCAGCGGACCCCTTGCATAACTACGCGATCCCAACCCCGCCTGCACCCGCTCAAGCAGGGTGGTGTCCTCCGCATTCACCCGCCGGTTGATCCGCCAGTTCAGATAGCGCGCCGCCTTCATCTCGCGCCGCCCATCCGGCGCGGCATAGGCGATCTCCCGGATCAGCGTCTGCGTCGGCGATACCGGCAACCACTGCATGAAATCGATCTGATCGGGATAGATGTCGAAGGCTATGTTCGGCCAAAGCCTGATATAGGTCCAAAGCCGTTGCCGTTCGGGCGGCAGATGCGGTATTTGGGGCAGGAAATGCTGATAGGCGCGCTCGGTCGGATTGCCCGAAGGCTTCGTCCTGATCGTCCCGCTCATCCGGTCTGCATGCTCGGTTGCGTCGACCGCATAGCTCTCGCCCATCAGCCGCTTGAGCCCCGGATGCGCTACCCCGACATGCAGCGTGTCGCAATAATTTTCGCCGATGATCTTCCAGTTGACCGCCCTCGGCCGCAACGTCTCGCGCCCCAACGGCCGCAGTTGATCGAAGCGATAGGCGGCAATGTCGTCAGCATAGGGGGCCAGCATCTCCGCCACTGAAGGCCCGCCATCATCCTCCAGCCGGACGAACAGAAATCCGTGGACATGCTCTACTTCGAGGGCGCTCAGGCCAAGGCGCTCCCTGTCCAACTCGCCATAGCCCGCTCTTCCCGGCACCGCGGTCAGCTGCCCGGCATTGTCATAGGTCCAGCCATGATAGGGGCATATCAGCTTCTTCGCGCACCCCTTCGCGCCATCCATGATCCGCGCGCCCCGGTGGCGGCAGACATTGGTGAAGGCCCGAACCGCGCCATCATCGCCCCGGATCAGGATGATGTTCTCGCCGATATAATCGAAAGTCAGATAGTCTCCGGGCTCCAGCAGTTCGCTCTCATGTCCCGCGATCTGCCAGGCTGGGCGAAATATGCGGGCAATCTCTAGCGCAAAGAAGTCCGGGTCCCGATAAGTCCAGGCTGGCAGGCCCCATCCCTCCAGGTCCATCCCGATCCTCCCTTTTGCCGAACTTATACATGTGTATAACAGCTAGGGCCGTTCAGACAATTTTATTTCGCTATTTCACTCGCTACTTTGGCATACCGCCGCGCCAATCCAGCACAAACGATCAACTGAATCTGGTGGAACAGCATCACCGGCAGCAGGATCGGCCCTGCCGCACTTGCGGGAAATAGCACTCCCGCAATCGGCACCCCGGTCGCCAGGCTCTTCTTCGACCCGCAAAATTGCAGCACCACCGCATCTTCCCGCGATAGCCCCAACACCCGTCCCAACCCCCAGGTGAAGAGCAGCACCACGATCAATATCGCGATGGACAGCAGCGCCAGCAGCAGCAATTCTCCCCGCGAAACCTTGTGCCACAACCCCTCGACCACAGCGGCGCTGAAGGCGGAATAGACGATCAGCAGGATCGACCCCCGATCCACTCGCCCCAGCATCGCCCGGTGCCGCTCCACGAACCCGCCGATCCACGGCCGCGCCAGATGGCCCAGCAGGAATGGTAGCAACAGTTGCAGCACGATCCCTTCCACCGCCGACAGGGAGATCAGGCTGCCCGTCCCGCCGCCCATGTTCTTCTGCATTAGCAGCGCCACCAACAACGGCGTCAGCACGATCCCCAGCAGGTTGGAAAAGGACGCGCTCACCACCGCCGCCGCCACATTGCCCCGGGCGATCGAGGTAAAGGCGATCGACGACTGCACCGTTGAAGGCAGCAGCGTCAGGAACAGCAGTCCCGCCCGCATCGGCGTCGGGATCGCCTCCACCTGTTGCGTTGCCAAGCCGATCAGCGGGAACAGCGCGAAGGTCGTCCCCAGCGTCGCCAGGTGCAGCTTCCACGCCTTCGCCCCGCTCCAGATCGCGTCACGCGACAGCTTCGCTCCATGCAGGAAGAACAGCAGTACGATCCCTGCGTCGGCGGCAATGCCGACTATATGCGCCTCTTCACCCCGCGCGGGAAGGAAGGAGGCCAGCGCCACCATTGCAATAAGCAGCAGCAGGAAGGGATCGGCAATTTCCCGAAGACGGCTCATACGCGCGGCTGTAGGCAGTCTTGCAGGAAAAGGATAGACGCTGGCCAATGGTCAGGCCACGGAGACGATCATGAGCGATGCAATTGAACTGATAGAAGAGAGTGGCGTCCTGGAGATCCATATCGATCGTCCGGACAAGAAAAACGCCCTGACCGCCGCCATGTACCATGCCATGACCGCCGCCCTTGCCGACGCCTCAGGGCGCTCTGATATTGGCGCAGTGCTGATAACGGGCAGGGGAGGCGCCTTTTGTGCGGGCAACGACCTTAAGGATTTCACCCAAGGCCCCCAAGGCGGTGAAGCCGCCTTCGCCTTCATCCGCGCCATCGCGAGCTTCGACAAGCCGATCGTCGCCGCTGTTCAGGGCTTGGCGGTAGGTGTCGGCACGACCATGCTCTTCCATTGCGACCTTGTTTATGCGGCGCCCGACGCGCGCTTCATCATGCCCTTCGTCAACCTGGGCATCGTGCCGGAAGCGGGCTCCAGCCTGCTCGCGCCCGCCACCATGGGCCATGCGAAGGCTGCCGCTATGCTGCTCCTCGGCGAGCCGATGGACGCGGAAACGGCCGATCGCTCTGGGCTCGTCACTGCCATCGTCCCTGCCGACGCTCTGCTGGACCACGCCCGCGCAAAGGCGGCGGCTCTCATGAGCAAGCCGCCCCAGGCGCTCGCGGCCACCCGGCGCCTGCTGAAAGGCGATCCGGCCATGCTGCTTCAGAGGATCGATGAGGAAGCCAGGCTGTTCCGCGACATGCTGGGATCGCCTGAAGCGCAGGAAGCCTTCGCCGCTTTCTTCGAAAAGCGCGCTCCTGTTTTCCGCCGCGGTTGAACCGGCGCAGAGGCTCCGCCAATAAAAGATGGAAAAGGGAGAAGGCGGATGAGTGAAGAGGCCCAAGCCATGTCGGAAACCGCGCCCACGGGTAGCCGCTTCACTCTGCTGGAGCCGCTGCGCCAGCGGACCTACCGCACGATCTGGATCGCCAGCCTCTTTTCCAACTTCGGCCAACTGATCCAAGGTGTCGGCGCAGCCTGGCTGATGACGCGCCTTACTTCCTCGCCGCAGATGGTTGCGCTCGTGCAAACGGCCATCATGCTGCCGCTGATGCTGGTCGCTCTACCCGCCGGAGCGATTGCCGACATGTTCGACCGCCGCAAGGTTGCGCTCGCGGGCCTCGCCTTCGCCTGCGCCATGGCGATCTGCCTCACACTGCTGGCCTGGGCCGAACTGATCTCTCCCTGGATATTGCTCCTCTTCTGCTTCCTGATCGGCGCAGGCGTCGCGTTGTTCGCTCCCGCTTGGCAGGCGTCTATCGGCGAACAGGTCAGCGAGGAACATTTGCCTGCCGCCATAGCGCTTGGTTCGATCAGCTATAATGTAGCGCGCAGCTTTGGCCCGGCTATAGGAGGCATCATCGTCGCCGCGCTGGGGGCGATGGCGGCCTTTGCCGCCAACGCGCTCTTCTATTTGCCCTTGGTCCTGGCCTTCCTGCGATGGGAGCGCGCCCATAAGCCTTCCCGCCTGCCGCCCGAGCGGATCGACCGTGCGATCGTCTCAGGCATCCGCTATGTCGTGCACTCGCCGCCAATCCGCGTCGTTTTGATACGGACGCATGTCGTGGGTCTGGCAGGCGCCTCCGTGTCGGCATTGACGCCGCTGATCGCAAAGGATCTGCTGCAGGGGACAGCGAGCACCTATGGCCTGTTGCTGGGCGCTTATGGCGTGGGCGCGGTGCTGGGCGCGATGGGACTGGATCTGGTGCGCCAGAGGCTTCGGCTTGAGCAGGCGGCGCGTCTCCTGGCTGTCCTATTGGGCGCGATGATCATCCTTGCCGGGATCAGTACGCACGTCGTCCTGACCTGCGGCGCGTTGATGGTGGCGGGTGCGGCCTGGATGATCCTGGTTGCGCAGTTCAATGTCGCCGTCCAGATGTCCGCCCCCCGCTGGGTCACGGCCCGTGCGCTCGCCTGCTATGGTTCAGCGCTGACCGGCGGTCTTGCGATCGGCGCATGGGGCTGGGGGTCTGTCGCCGCGGCGGTCGGGACGGGGGATGCGATGGTCCTTTCCGGGACCGCAATGGCCTTGAGCGCCTTGTTGGGCTTCGCCATTCCCTTGGCTCGATCCCTGCCCGATGGACTGGAACAAAGCATATTGACCCATCAGCCACAGGTGGGTCTGGCCCTTACCCCCCGCAGCGGCCCTGTTGTTATCGAGATCGACTATCGGGTCGATAGGGACCAGGCGCGGGATTTTTACGCCGCCATCCAGAAATTGCGCAGCGCGCGGCTACGCAGCGGCGCATTTGGCTGGTCGTTAGCGCGCGACATCGCCGACCCGGAGCTATGGACCGAACATTATCACTGCCCGACATGGGGCGATTATCTTCGCCAGCGCGACCGCATGACGATCGCGGACCGCCAGATGGAGGACACCGTCAACATATTCCACAAGGGTGGCAATGAGGGGCGGGTCCGGCGGCGGCTTGAAAGGCCGACGGGCTCCGTGCGGTGGCGCGCAGACACGCCCGATCGCCGGGACGAGGCGATCGATATTTTTCTCCCCTAGATCATGGGGATAGGGGCATGGTGTGCAGCTTTCGTTGTGAATATCGGCGAGCGCGTTAGAGTTCGCCTGTTTCAATGTTGGAGAGCGGCATGCCAAGGCAGGCAAAACGGACGGTTGGGCGTCCCCGGAGGCTGACTCTGGACGCGATCGTCGATGCGGCCTGTGAAGTCGGCATTGCGAAACTGGAAATGAGCCTCGTCGCCGAAAGACTGAACACAGGCGTAGCGACGCTTTACGGCTATGTGCGGGGGCGCGACCATCTCCTTGAACTGGTGGCTCAGCGTCTGGTCGGGCAGGCGCTCATCAAGGATGAAGGGCAAAGCTGGCAGGACATTCTGCGCGAGCATGCGACAATTACATATCGGCTGTTTCGGTCGCTGCCGCATCTCATCACCAATCTGATGGCCAAGGAACCCGAACAACACAATTTCGATTATTCCCGCCGGGTATTGGGCATGCTGGAGGCCAGGGGCATACCGCCGTCGACCGCCGTCTACGCCTATGTCGAGATTAATCAGGTGGTCATCGGCGCGGCGATCAGCATGATGCGACGGGAAGCACTGGAAAGCCTATCCGTGGATGATGAAGGGCGCCACGTGCCCTGGCCTGACATCCTAGGCGATTACCGTCCGACATTGGAACGTATCATTCTGGGCTACGAAGCGGATTTAGGCACCATCGCTATTACTCCGATTACCGTACCTGAATAAGACGGGCTCCAGTGCCGGAAAAAGCCCTTTCACGATTTTCTCCCATTTGGGAGGTTTGATGATTCGCGCCTTCTGTCATTCGAAAGGTCGAAAGGCTGGAAAGACGATGACAGATAGCAAAACGCTCACCCACCTGGCGCGCCTGGAAGCGGAGAGCATTCATATTTTGAGAGAGGTTGTGGCCGAGGCTGAAAAGCCGGTCATGTTGTATTCCGTGGGCAAGGACAGCGCCGTGATGCTGCATCTGGCGCGCAAGGCATTTTATCCCTCGCCCCCGCCATTCCCCCTGCTCCACGTCGATACGACCTGGAAGTTCAAGGCGATGTACGAACTGCGCGACCGCATGGCGCGTGAAAGCGGCATGGAACTCCTGGTTTATCATAACCCCGAAGCCCAAGAACGGGGGATCAATCCGTTCGACCATGGTCCGCTGCATACCGACATGTGGAAGACCGAAGGTCTGAAGCAGGCGCTCGACCTCTATGGTTTTGACGCGGCATTTGGCGGTGCACGCCGCGATGAAGAGAAGAGCCGTGCCAAGGAGCGCATCTTTTCCTTCCGTACGGCGTCGCATGGCTGGGACCCGAAGAACCAGCGGCCGGAGCTGTGGAACCTCTACAACGCCAAGAAGAACAAGGGCGAGAGCATCCGCGTCTTCCCGATCAGCAACTGGACCGAGCTGGACATCTGGCAATATATCCACCTTAACAATGTGCCGATCGTGCCGCTCTATTTCGCGCAGGAACGACCGACCGTGGAGCGTGACGGCATGCTGCTGATGGTGGATGACGATCGCTTCCCGCTGCAGCCCGGCGAGGAGCCTGTGATGCGGTCAATCCGCTTCCGGACGCTTGGCTGCTACCCGCTGACCGGAGCTGTGGAAAGCACGGCGCAGACGCTGCCTGAAGTGATCCAGGAAACGCTGCTGACCACAACGTCCGAACGCCAGGGCCGCGCCATCGACAAGGATGCAGGCGGCGCGGGCATGGAGAAGAAGAAGCAGGAGGGGTATTTCTGACCTGAGCCGTCATCCCAGCGACCCGCAAGGGCGGCGAAGCCAACGCTGGGATTTCAGGCCACCAGAACCTTCCCAAAGATCAACGAGATGCCGGCCTGCGCTGGCATGACGGGACAAGATCAATGACCGACACACTCGACGAACCCATTTACAAGACCGATGCCCTCATCGCCGAAGATATCGACGAATATCTGAAGGTGCATGAGCACAAGACGATGCTGCGTTTCATCACCTGCGGGTCGGTGGACGACGGCAAGTCGACCCTGATCGGCCGCCTGCTTTATGACAGCAAGATGATCTTCGAGGATCAGCTTGCCGCGCTGGAAGCGGACAGCAAGCGCGTGGGCACGCAGGGGCAGGAAATCGACTTTGCGCTGCTGGTCGATGGCCTCGCCGCCGAGCGCGAACAGGGCATCACCATCGACGTGGCCTATCGCTTCTTCGCCACCGAAAAGCGCAAGTTCATCGTCGCCGATACGCCAGGCCACGAACAATATACGCGTAACATGGTGACGGGCGCCTCGACCGCTGACCTCGCCGTTATCCTGATCGACGCGCGCAAGGGCGTGCTGACGCAGACCAAGCGCCACAGCTACCTTGCCCACCTGATCGGCATCCGGAACATCGTACTGGCCATCAACAAGATGGACTTGGTCGATTATGACCAAGCGGTCTATGACGGCATCGTCAAGGATTATACCGAATTCGCTCGCTCGATCGGCATCCAACATTTCGTGCCCATGCCGATTTCGGGTTTCAAGGGCGACAATATCACCGGCCCGTCGGAAAACACGCCCTGGTACAAGGGCCCGGCGCTGATGGCGCATCTGGAGACCGTCGAAGTCAACAGCGCGACCGATGCGGAAAAGCCCTTCCGCATGCCGGTGCAGTGGGTGAACCGCCCGAACCTTGATTTCCGTGGCTTTTCCGGCCTGATCGCGACCGGCACGGTGAAGCCGGGGGACGCCGTGCGCGTGCTGCCTTCGGGCAAGACCAGCACGGTGACGCGCATCGTCACGCTGGACGGTGATCTGGACGAGGCGGTTGCGGGGCAGTCCGTCACGATCTGCTTTGCCGACGAGATCGATTGCTCGCGCGGCGACGTGATCGCGCTCGCAGACAATCCACCCCAGTCAGCCGACCAGTTCGAGGCGACGATCGTCTGGATGGCGGACGAGGAAATGCTGCCGGGGCGTCCTTATTGGCTGAAGGTAGGCACGCAAACTGTCACCGCGACGGTGCAGCAGCCCAAATATCAGGTGAACGTCAACACGATGGAGCATCTGGCGGCCAAGACGCTGGACTTGAATGCCATCGGTGTCGCGAACCTTTCGACCGACAAGCAGATCGTGTTCGAGTCCTATGAGCAGAACCGGACGCTTGGCGGCTTCATCCTAATCGACAAGATCACCAATGCGACCGTGGCTGCGGGTATGCTGCACTTCTCGCTGCGGCGGGCGCAGAATGTTCATTGGCAGGCGACCGACGTTACCCGCGAGTTCCATGCGGGGCTGAAGAACCAGAAGCCTGCGGTGCTGTGGTTCACGGGCCTGTCGGGTGCGGGCAAGTCAACCATCGCCAATCTTGTCGAAAAGAAGCTCGCGCGGATGAACCGCCACACCTTCCTGCTCGATGGCGACAATGTCCGCCATGGCCTCAACAAGGACCTGGGCTTCACCGATGCTGACCGTGTGGAAAATATTCGGCGCGTGGGTGAGGTGGCGAAGCTCATGACCGACGCGGGCTTGATCGTCATCACCGCCTTCATCTCGCCCTTCCGTTCGGAGCGCGAAATGGTGCGGCAGATGATGCAGCCGGGCGAGTTTGTCGAAGTGCATATCGACACCCCGCTGGCCGAAGCTGAGGCACGCGACGTCAAGGGCCTTTACAAGAAGGCGCGGGCTGGGGAGCTGAAGAACTTCACCGGCATCGACAGCCCCTATGAGCCGCCAGAGGATCCGGAAATCCGCATCGATACCACTGGTATGACCGCAGACGAGGCCGCCGACCTCATCATCGCAAGGCTGATCCCATGAGCCAAGAGATGAGCGATGGCGATCTTGCCGCGCACCTCGCCGAGGTCGCAGGAAGGATCCTGATCAACGTCCGCGAATCCGGCCTGTTCAGCGCCAAGGCGTTGGGCAAGGCGGGCGACCAGACGGCGAACCAATTCCTTGTCCATGCCCTGCGCGAAGTGCGTCCGGAGGACGGGCTGCTGTCCGAAGAAGAGAAAGACAATCCCGACCGGCTCGCCAAGAGCCGGGTGTGGATCGTCGATCCGGTCGATGGCACCCGCGAATATGGCGAAGAGCGGTCCGACTGGGCGGTGCATGTCGGCATGGCGGTCGATGGTGAGGCCGTGCTGGGCGCGGTCGCACTGCCGGGCCTGGACCTCACCGGCACTGGCACCGGGACCGTGCTGCGCTCCGATCAGCCGCGTCCGCTGCCGCCTGCGCCCGAAAAACTGCGTATGGTCGTATCGCGCACCCGCCCCGCCAAGGAAGCGGTGGCGGTGGCCGAACGGCTCGATGCGGAGCTGGTGCCCATGGGGTCGGCAGGCGCGAAGGCGATGGCCGTGATCTTGGGTCAGGCGGACATCTACCTCCATTCGGGCGGCCAATATGAATGGGACAGCATGGCTCCCGTCGCGGTCGCGCAGGCGCACGGCCTCCATTGCTCGCGCATCGACGGCAGCCCGCTCGTCTATAACCAAAAGGACGTGTATCTGCCCGACCTGCTGATCTGCCGGAAGGAACATGCTCAAAATGTCTTGGGCCTGATCGCGGAGGTACGGATCGACGCCTGAAGAGAGGAACGTGGGATGAGCGTGCTTGAGCCGTTCGACTATGCGCATGACGGTTTAAAGCTGTCGGGCCGCCTCGCGCGGCCCGCCGGTCCTGGCCCTCATCCTGCCGTCCTGGTGATGCATTCGGCTCTTGGCCCCGACCGGCAGACGGGTGAGCGGGCACAGGACCTGGCGAAACTCGGCTATATCGCGCTCGCCACCGACCTGTACGGGCTCGGACTCGCGGGCCCCGACCTCGACTATATGCCGCTATTCCAGCAATATCAGGAACAACCCGATCTGCTGCGCGGCCGTATTCTCGCCGGATATGAAGCCCTTCGCGCGCTCCCAGAAGTGGACGCAGGACGTATCAGCGCGATCGGCTATTGCTTCGGCGGCCAATGCGTACTGGAACTGGCGCGCAGCGGTGCCGACGTGCGATCCGTCGTCAGCTTCCACGGGCTGCTAAGCACCGCCCGGCCAGCCCAACCTGGCAAGGTAAAGGCGCAACTGCTGGTCCTTACCGGCGCGAAGGACCCCTTCGTCCGCGAAGAAGATGTCCGCCGCTTCCAGGAAGAAATGACTGCAGCGCAAGCGGACTGGCAACTCACCATCTATGGTGAGGGCTACCACTCCTTCACCGCCCCCGAAGCGGCGACGTTGAATTTCGAAGGCATCCGCTACGATCCGCTGCTCGACCGCCTGTCCTGGGCCCAGGCCACGGCTTTCCTCGACGCGACGCTGAACAGGCCCGCTACCTAGTCAAGGCGAACTGCACCGATACCGTCGCGCCCAGCGTCAACTCTCCCGGCGCGACCGGGCTCGGCGGCGGCGGCGGAGCAGGCGGCGCGCCAGCCATCCGTCCCGTCACGAAGATGGGCTGAGGATAATAGCCGCCGCCTTCACTGATCGACAGAATGCGTGAAATCCGCAAGCCCGCAGCACGCGCATAGAGTTCGGCGCGCGACCGCGCTTCCTTCACCGCCTCGACCCTTGCCTCGTCAAGCGCCGCCTTGGGCTCATCCAGCGTGAAGGACGGCCCATCCACCTGATTGGCGCCTTCCGAGACCAGCGTGTCGATGATCCGGCCCATCTCGCCTAGCTTGCGCACCCGCACCTGAACATTGTTGCGCGCCTCATAGCCGATGATTCGGGGAGGCTGTGGTGTAACCGGCGCGACATAGGGTTCGCGCGTCATGCGGGCGCGGATTTGCGCTTCCTGTTCCGGATTGGAATATTGCGGCTGCAGCGAAAGCGCCGACGTCTGGATGTCGCGATCCGCGATCCCCGCCCGCTTCAACGCTTTCACGACGTCATCCATGCGCGTTGCATTGGCGGCTAGCGCCTGGCCGCCTGTCTTGCCTTGCGTCACCACGCCCGCTGAAAACATGGCGACATCGGGCACGCGGCGGCTCTGCCCTTCTCCGCTGACGACCAGCAATGTCTCCTCAGGCGTCAGAACCGGGCTCGCTGTCGGAAGCTGCGCCTGGACCGCCGGAGCGACGCTTGCCGCAATGACCAAAAAGGCAAAGCTTTTCATCAGCATTTTCTCCATCATTGTCGAAGCGCAACGTGTGTGTCCGCTTCCGGTTGCAAGGCTTCTTTCATCCATCGCAACTTCGTCGCCCTGCTCGCGTTGAGGGGTCGGAGGCGTGATGAAGATGATGCGACAATCCCCGGCGGGCTGGCTGACCGTCTTCGCTCGACTAGGCTTTGCGGCGAGAGGCTTGGTCTATCTGCTGATCGGCGTGGTCGCGATCGACGCAGCGCTAAACGGCGGGCGACCGAGCGATAACCAAGGGGTAATGGGAACAGTCGCGGATGCGCCCGGCGGCCAATTGTTGCTGCTTCTCTGCGCACTCGGATTTGCCGGTTACGCCTTTTGGCGGCTGACCGAAGCGGCGCTTGATCCCGAACATCGCGGACAAAGCATGAAGGGCAAATTCGAACGCGCCGGCTATGCCTTGAGCGGCATCATTCACATCGGCCTCGCGGCCGCCGCGGTCAGGCTTGCCACGCGCAACTCCCCTTCTCCCAATGGCGCGCCAGGCGATGAAGCCGTCCAGGACTGGTCGGCATGGCTGATGGAACAGCCTGCCGGGCCTGTGCTCCTGGGACTCGCCGCGCTGCTGCTGTTCGCGACCGCGGCCGCGCAGGCGATTAAGGCGTATAGGGCGCGGTTCGATGAGCTTGCAGGCGATGTTCCGGCGCCTGACAAGGTGCGTCTGTTGGGCCGCGTCGGCTATGCCGCGCGGGCTCTCGTCTTCGCCCTCATGGCCTGGTTCCTGCTGAATGTGGTCATCCATCATAATCCGGAAGAGGCAGGAGGATTGGGCGCGGCGTTGCGGCATCTGCGCGCGCAGGATCACGGACCCTTGCTGCTGCTGGCCGTCGCGACGGGTCTTGCGCTCTTCGGTGTCTTCAGTCTGGTGGAGGCGCGCTACCGTCACCTCCGTGTCGTCACGCCAAGGATCTGAGCCTATCCCTTGCTTTTGCGAGCGCTCGCCTCGGCCCCGCTGGCGAACCATAGCGCGATCGCCCATCCTCCGACCGCGCAGCCGCCGAACCAGATCAGCCACATCGCCGCGTCTCCGGTGAGCGCGATCAGCAAGCCCGGCACCGCAGCCCCCAGCACATGAAAATAGCGTCTCGCCTTGTCATGACCTTCGCTCAGCCCCGCAGCTCGTCTGCGCTTGGGGTCGCCAAGCGCAAGCAAGAGGATGAAGATGATAGAGGCTAGCGTGGCGGCGAACGTCAGTGCGGTCATCATTCGGCGGCCTGGAGGAACGCAGGCTGACGAGCGATCCGCTCCGCCCGCCGCGAAGCGACCCGCGCAATTACCCAGCCTCCGGCCAGCAACAGCGCGCTATCGACCGCAGCGATGATCGGTTGCCCCTCACGGATTGCAACGCCCCAGCCCGGACCTCCCATGAGCAAGCGCAGCAACGGCAGGCCAAGCAGCAGAACGCCGATCGCGCCCTCCATCAGCGGCGCGAGCTTCTCCCGATCACGCAAGAAAAAGCCGCCAAGGATCGCCGCTGCTGACGCAATCAGGAAACCGGCAGGCGTCCAGAACAACGCCTGTCCAGACGATGTGGTGAGGAAAAATGCAGCAACCGTACATAGTAGCGCGAACGGCAGGCCAAGTCCGATAATCGTCACCAGGCGATCGAGCCATCCCAGCGTTCGCGCTTCGATCGCTCTCCGTACGACCCAAAGGCGAAGGCCGGTCAATGTCACATAGCACATCGCAAAGCCCAGCCCGAACCAGATCGCTTTGGAGAGCAGCCCCGCGAAATTGCCGAAATGCAGCGGCGACATGATCGCGGCGAGTGTGCCCCCTGCCGATGGCGTCGCGCCGATCAACGGCTTGACCTGTTTGAAACCACCGTCCGCTCCATCATAGAGCAGGCTGATCGGGACAACGCCGCTTTCCTCGGGCGGATGAAAGGTCGTGACCTTGGCGTCGGCCCGCCCGAAATTCTCGATCGTGACGAATGTGGGGATCTCACCCGTCCGATGGATCGCATCGCTCGTGATCCGGTCAAGGCCGCTGGTCGCCGCAGGCCGTGGGTCGGGCTTACCCGGATTGCCGAACACTGTGTCGTTGAGCGCCTGAACATCGCCGCCAAAGGCGGCCATGGCGACTATGGGCACCCCGACCGTTCCAAAGAAGGAGAAGAAGCTGCCGGTGAAGGCGAGGATGAAGGCGAAGGGCAGGCTCCATGTCCCGGCAACACTGTGCCGGTCCCGGTTGAACAGCACCGGATTGGCCCTGGGCCGCAGGGTGAAGATATCCTTGAAAAGATGCCGGTGGATCATCAGTCCCGAAATCGCCGCCACCAGCATCGCAAGGCCCAATATGCCCGTCAGCAGAAGCCCCCAGGGGTTCGGGATGTGCAGCCGCACATGCGTATCGACCAGGAAATGGCTCAGCGCGTCATCATTGTGTGGGCCGAACACTTCTTCGCCGGTTCCGCTCTGCCGGTCCACCACTCGCCCGTCGCGATCGACCTGATAAGAAATACCGCGGCTCACAAATGTGCCGTCGGGATCGGTTTCGTGCCGATGGAAAAAGGCGCCCAGCTCATGGTCGCCGACTTCGAACAGATCGACGCCTTCATGATATTTGGACGGCGTCTGTGCGCCCAGACTTTCCACGGTTTTGCCGATCGGCCGTTCAAAGGCTGAACTGGTCGATACGTGACCGGCGGACCAGGTGCCGATCTCCTCCGCAAACACCGCCGCCGTGCCGGTCAGGATCACGGCATAAAGGACCAGCCCCAGCAATATTCCCGACCAGCCATGGACCGCGACCATCAGCTTCGTTTCATTCTTGGGGAGATGGATCATTTGCCTGCCACCTTCGCTGCTGCCGTACGGTCGAGAAACTTGTGCGCGAGCAGCCCTCCGTGGCTGACCAGCAGGAACAGCGCGACAAGCGCGATGCGGCCGACGCTGCGATCAAGGCAGGCATGAAAGAAGAGCGTCGCCCAGATCAGCGGCGCCGCCACCAGCGGCAGGACCAGATTGTCGATTCCCGCCCGTCCGCCGGGCAGCCACAGTGCCATGCCCGCCATCACGACCACGGTGACCAAAACCGCACCCGGTCCGGCAAGCAGGATGCAGCTCCAACGGCGGCCTGTTCCGGGGATGACTTTCCTCATCATCGGCCCCTTCATAGAGCGACAACCATATGATGCAAGTCATTAGCATTAAGGGGGGGGTGCGCTAAGTCACTTTCCCCACGCCCTTTTGCTTTGCCGACCCTTCCTGATATGCGGCTTCATCGACCCGCGGAAGGAAGGCATGCGCTTCATGAAGATGCACCAATTGCGCGCCTTGGCGGAGATCGTGAAGGCAGGAAGCATCCAGCGGGCAGCGCGGGCGATGAACCTGTCGCAACCAGCGCTCAGCAAATCGGTCCGCGAACTGGAACGCCAGCTTGGCGTCCCCCTGCTGGTGCGCGGCGCGACCGGCGCGACGCTGACCCCGTTCGGCGCGATCCTGTCGAAACGCTACGAAGTCATGCAGAAGGAGTTGGACAAGGCGCGCGAGGAAATCGACTGGCTGAAGGGCACGCTGGGCGGCCGGCTGCTGGTCGGCATGTCCCCGCCAGCCGCCGGGGCCGGAATGGCAAGCGTTTTCGCCAGCTTCCGCCAGCGCCAGCCTTCGGTGGAGCTGGAACTGCTGGAACTGCGGCCTGCGCAAATCTTCGACGCGGTGCGCAGCGGCGTCATCGATCTTGGCATTGTCCATCATTATGGCGCAACGGACGTCGCCGGGCTGCAATGCGTCACATTGAAGAGCTATCAGACGGTCCTCGCCATCGGCGGTCATGACCCCGCGCTCCCGCAGTGCATCGAACAGCTATGGGATCGGGAATGGATCACCAGCGATCTTGCCGATCATGCCGACGGCTATATCTCGGTCCTTGCGAGCCGCCTGGGCATTGACCCGCCAAGCCGCCTGTTTCGCTGCACCTCCATCGCGGTCTATTTCGAACTGGCGGAGCAGCCCCAACTGGTCAGCCACTGGGCCGACAATATTAGCCCCTATCTCGACATGAAATTCGCGTCCGGTGCATTGACCAGGCTGAACCTTGGCATCGACCTGCCCGCCATGGACATCACGCTGGTTTATAAGGATGACGAGCTTCTATCTCCGGGAGGCGCGCTGCTGACGAAGATCATCCGCTCCGCCTTCGACCTTTAGAAGTCCGCGCCGATCACCCTGTAGAGCGCTATCCGGTTCTGCAACAATTCAAGGTCGGTCGCGATGGCGCTGCGCCGGGCCGAATAGAGCGATCGCTGGTTGACCAAAGTCGTCAAGAACGGGTCGATCCCCGCCCTGTAGCGCTGCTCGGACAGCGCATAGGCTTGCTCATTGGAAACGACCAGCGCCCGCTGCGCCCGCTGCTGTTCCCCGATCGTCCCCGCGCGCGCCAGGGCGTCCGCGACTTCCCGAAACGCACTTTGGATCGCCCCTTCATAGCTGGCGAGTGCCGCGTCGCGCTGCGCCTTGCTATACTGAATATTGCCGCGCACCCCGCCGCCGAAGATCGGCAGGCTCGCCGAAGGCGCAGCTGTCCAGCTGAAAGCGCCACCGCTGAACAGCGATGAGAGCGCCGAGCTCGCCACCCCGATCGCCGCCGTAAGGCTGATCTTCGGGAACATCGCCGCCCGCGCAGCGCCGATATCGGCATTGGCCGCTTGCAGCTGATGTTCGGCCTGCAGCACATCGGGCCGCTGCAGCAATATATCAGACGACAGGCCAGCGGGCG
This sequence comes from Sphingobium tyrosinilyticum, assembly GCF_042654265.1. Lineage (NCBI taxonomy): Bacteria > Pseudomonadati > Pseudomonadota > Alphaproteobacteria > Sphingomonadales > Sphingobiaceae > Sphingobium > Sphingobium tyrosinilyticum. The sequence continues at coordinate 86,721 of NZ_JBHSFZ010000025.1, forward strand.
CCCGCGCCGTCGATCCGATCAGCGCGCCGAGCGAAACCGGCAGCAGCGCGTCTTCCACGGGCGCCCCGGCGAGCAAGTCGATCGCGTTCCGATCCTGCGCCACCTGGGTGACCGCCGCCGCGACATCGGATCGCGCCTGTTCGACGATCGTCTCGGCCTGATGAACATCCAACTTGCCCGACAGGCCAACGCCATTCAGCGAGCGGGTGAGCATCAATGTCCGCTCCGCACTGGCCAGCGTATCGCGCGAAACGGCAAGCAACTGCTGATCGGCGGCCAGGGTCGCATAAGCGCTGGCGGTTTCGGCAACCAGTGCGATGCGGGCGGCGTGCGCCCCTTCCTGCGTCGCCAGATAAGATTGCAGCGCCGCTTCGGACAGGTTGCGCAAGCGCCCGAACAGATCGATCTCAAACGCGCTGAACCCCACGTCCGCGCTGTAGCTGTCCTGCCGCTCACCATTGCGGCGGCTGAGCGTCGCGCCTGCGTCAGCGCTCACCGTCGGCAACTGCGCAGCCCGTTGGATGCGATATTGCGCCCGCGCGGCCAGCACATTGGCCAGCGTGACGCGCAGGTCGCGATTATTGGCGAGCGCGCGCTCGATCACAGTGCGAAGGCGCTCATCACCGATCACCTTATTCCAGGGCAATCCGGCCTTCTGCGCCGTATCCTGTGCAGAATAAGCGGGACCCCTCGGCCAGGCAGGAGGCACTGGCGGTGCCGGTCGCTCATAATTCGGCGCAAGGTTGCAGGCGGCCAGCGCGGCCGTGCAGCTCAAGAGGGCAAGGCGCTTCATGCCGGCACCTCCGTTCCAGCGGCCGGTGGCGGACTGTTCTTGTGCGTGAAGAAGCGCATGATCGTGAAGAAGAAGAGCGGCACGTAGAAAATCGCCAGCAATGTGCCCGTCAGCATGCCGCCCGCAACGGCCGTGCCGATGGCGATGCGGCTCTGCGCTCCTGCGCCATTGGCGAGCGCCAACGGCAGCACGCCCGCGATAAAGGCCAGTGATGTCATGATGATCGGGCGGAACCGCAGCTTCGCCGCGTCCATCGCCGCGCTCATTGCATCCTTGCCCTGGCGGTAGGCAAGCTCGGCGAACTCGACGATCAGGATCGCATTCTTCGCCGCGAGGCCCATGGTAGTGAGCAGGCCGACCTGGAAGAAGATATTATTCTCCAGCCCGCGCGCCCACACCGCGATGACCGCTCCCACCAGGCCCAGCGGGATGACGAACAGAACGGCAAGCGGCACCGACCAGCTTTCATACAGCGCGGCGAGGCACAGGAAGACAACCAGCACGGACAGCGAATAAAGCAAGGGCGCCTGCCCGCCGGAAAGCTGCTCCTGATAGGAAAGGCCGCTCCAGCTATAGGTCGTCCCGGCGGGCAATTGCTTTTGCAGGCGGATCATTTCATCCATGGCCTCGCCCGAACTGGCGCCCGGCGCGGCCTGCCCCTGAATTTCATAGGATGATTGCCCGTTGAAACGGGACACGGTCGTCGGCCCCATTTCCCAGTGCGTCGTGGCAAAGGCGGAAAATGGCACCATTTCGCCCGTCGCTGCAGACCGCACCTGCCAGTTTTGAATATCCGTCGGCAGCGCGCGATAGGGGGCATCGGCCTGCATATAGACGCGCTTCACCCGGCCGCGATCGACAAAGTCGTTGATGTAGGTGCTGCCCCAGGCGGAACTCAGCACATCGTCCACCTCACTCTGGGTAAGGCCCAGCACGGCCAGCTTTTCGCTGTCGATATCGACCTTCAATTGCGGCGTGTCCTCCAGCGTGGCGGCGCGCACGCCTGCCAGCAGCGGACTTTGCGCGGCGGCGGCGAGCAATTGGTTGCGCAGCGCCAGAAAGCGTTCCCGGCTAAGGGCGCCGCTGTTCAGCAACTCGAAGGTGAAGCCGTTCGATTGGCCAAGCCCGCGTATGGAGGGCGGCGTCATCGCCAATATCTTCGCGTCGCGGATGGCGGCAAGCTGTTTGGTGGCGCGCGTCGCGATCTCGCCCGCGCTGTTGGCCTTGCCTTTGCGATCCTCCCACGAGGTAAGGTTGATGAAGCCCTGCGCCGTATTCTCGCCCTGTCCGGCAAAGCTGAAACCTTGGGCAATGAAGATGCTGCCGACATTCTCGGCTTCGTCATTCAGGAAATAGTTGCGGACGCTTTCGATGGCCGCTGTGGTGCGCGAGGATTTCGCGCCCGCTGGCAGCGTCATCTGCACCATCACCTGTCCCTGGTCCTCGACCGGCAGGAAGCTGGTGGGCAGCCGCACGAAGAGCAGCGCGAGGACGCCCAGGATCAGCACATAGACGCCCCAGAAGAGCGCGCGCCGGTGCATCACCTGCTTCAACCGCAGCATATAGCCGCCGGTTACGCGGTCGAACCAGCGATTGAAGCGGCCCGGCCATCCCTGCTGCCGCCTCTCTTCGCTGGCGGGCTTCAACAGCGTTGCGCAGAGCGCAGGCGACAGGATCAGCGCCACTACGACCGACAGCAGCATGGACGACACGATGGTGATCGAAAATTGGCGGTAGATGACGCCAGTCGATCCGCCGAAAAAGGCCATGGGCAGCAGGACCGCCGACAGCACCAGCGCAATCCCGACCAGCGCGCCGCCAATCTCGCCCATCGATTTGATCGTCGCAGCGCGGGCGTCCAGCCCCTCCTCATGCATCAATCGCTCGACATTTTCGACGACCACGATCGCGTCATCGACCAGCAGGCCGATCGACAGCACCATGCCGAACAGAGTGAGCGTGTTGATGGAATAGCCGAATAGCGCAAGCACACCGAAGGTGCCGAGCAGAACGACGGGCACGGCGACCGCGGGGATCAGCGTCGCGCGCCAGCTTTGCAGGAACACGAACATCACGACGACGACTAGTCCGACCGCTTCGATCAGCGTCTGCACCACCTCCTCGACGGACAAACGTATGAACGGCGTAGTGTCGCGTGGGTAAGCGACGCCGTAGCCGTGGGGAAGGTTGGCCGACAACTCGGTCACCTTGGACTTCACCAGCTCTGCGGTCTTCAGCGCATCCGCCCCAGGCGCGAGTTGCAGCGCGACGCCGGAACCCGGATGACCGTTGAGCGCGGCCGATGAGGCGTAGCTTTCATTGCCCAGCTCAACCCGCGCGACATCAGACAGGTGAACCACCGACCCGTCGCTCTGCGTCTTCACGATGATATTGCGGAACTGCTCGGGCGTTTGCAGGCGCGCGCGGGCCCTTACCGTCGCATTAAGCTGCTGCCCGGCCGGTGCCGGATCAGCACCGATCTGCCCCGCCGACACTTCGACATTCTGCGCCCGGATCGCACTTTCCACATCGGATGGCATCAGCTTGACGGTGGCGAGCTTATAGGGGTCCAGCCAGACCCGCATCGCATATTGCGACCCAAAAATCTGCACCGCGCCGACACCCTCGATGCGCGAGATTGGATCCTGGAAATTATTGACCAGATAGTCCGAAATGTCGGTCTGCGTCGAACGATCGGTCTGATCGTAAAGGGCGACCAGCATCAGAAAGTCGGTTTGCGACTTGGTGACGGTAAGCCCCTGCTGCTGCACCGCATTGGGCAGGCGGCTGAGCGCCTGCTGCACCTTGTTCTGCACCTGCACCTGGGCAGTGTCGGGATCGGTCCCCTTCTTGAAGGTAACGGAAATCCGCGCCTGCCCATTGGCCGTCGAGGTCGAGGAGAAATACATGAGGCCATCGATGCCGGTCAGCTGCTGCTCGATGACCTGGGTGACGCTGGTTTCGACAGTGTCGGCCGATGCTCCGGGATAGTTGGCGTTGACGTTGACGGAAGGCGGCGCAATGTCGGGATATTGTGCAATCGGCAGCGACAGCATCGCTCCAAGACCGGCAAGCATGATGCCGATTGCGATGACCCAGGCGAAGATGGGCCGTTCGATGAAATAGCGGCTTAGCATCGCGGTCCTACTTGCCCCGGCCGATGACGGCCGCACGCACCGTGTCGCCGGGCTGGACCTTGTCCGTTCCTTCGACGATCAGCCGGTCACCGGCTTTCAGGCCCGAGGTAACGAGCCATTTGTCCCCGACTGCTTGCGCCGCCATGACGGTACGCTGCTCGACCTTGTTCGCCTTGGTAACGATCAGCGCTGTCGCATTGCCCTTGGGATCGCGGCTGATGCCCTGCTGCGGCGCCAGGATGCCCCCGGGCACCACCGATTGCGGCGCGACGACGCGCACGAACATGCCGGGCAGCAGCAAACTGTCCGGATTGGGGAAGCGCGCGCGCAGCGTGATCGTGCCGCTATTTGGATCGACGATCGGTTCGGCGAACTCGACCCGGCCTTCCATCGGATAGTCGCTGCCGTCGTCCAGCTTCAACCGGATGACCGCGCTTGCCGGAAGCGCCTTGCCCGCCGCAAGCGCGCGGCGCAGCGCTAGAAGCTGCGCGCTCGATTGGGTGATATCGACGAATATGGGATCAAGCTGCTGGATGGTGGCGAGCGGCGTCGTCTGGCTGGCGGTCACCAGCGCGCCGGGCGTGACCATCGAACGTCCGATACGGCCGCTGATCGGCGCCCGCACTTCGGTGAAGCGCAGGTTGATGCCTGCCGTCTGCAGCGAAGCGCGGGCCTGCTGTACCGCGGCGCCCGCCTGCCGCGCCGCCGCCACCACATCGTCCCGGTCTTGCGCGCTGACGGCCTCCGTTTGCCCCAGAGCCTGATAGCGGCGGGCCTTGGCCTGCGCCGCGACGGCGGTCGCCTGCGCATTGGCGAGCGCCGCCTGGGCCTCATCGCGCGATGCTCGGTAGAGCGACGGGTCGATCTGATACAGGGGCTGACCGGCCCGGACATAGGAGCCCTCAGTGAAAAGGCGCTTCTGAACGACGCCCGCGACCTGGGGTCGAACCTCCGACATCATGGTCGATGCCGTCCGGCCGGGCAACTCGGTCGAAACCGTCACATCCTGCGCCTGCAAGGTGACCACGCCCACTTCGACCGGCTTCTTCTCCGGCGGCTTCTTCTGCCCGCAGCCCGTCGCAAGTAGGCAAAGCGCCACGGCTGCTGTCGCATAGCGGGAAAGCGAATAAGGGGCGGCAGGGCGCAGCGGCATGGCGGCAGGCATTCCAAACATGTTCAGTGGTGCAGGAACTTCACCCGGCGCAGGGGGAGGAGGGGAGCGCCGGGTGAAGGACGGACCCGCAGCACTGACGCTTGTCAGACGGGCAGGAACCGACCATTCCTATTTGCCCCATGTCCTCCGTATTCATAGAGGCAAGATGTCCCATTGTGCATCGCAACATGTCCAATTGTATCCGAACGTATCAACCTGCCGCCACCAGAAGACATCTCTCCTCCCCCAGGTTATTTTAATTCCATGTTTCCTTCATTAAATCACCGCACCCCCCGTCTGATCGTCGTTGATGACGACCCGGACATCCGCGATTTGATGGTCGGACAGCTGCTTCAAGACCATTATGAAGTCCTGTCCGCAGGCAGCGTATCCGAACTCAAGGCAGCGCTCGCCGTTCAGCCAGTCGATCTTATCGTGCTGGACCTTAACCTCCCCGACGGCGACGGCCTCGCCCTCTGCCGCGAACTGCGGGGTCAGGGCAGCGATGTGCGCATCATCATGGTTTCCGCGCGGGGAAGCGCGATTGATCGAGTGCTCGGATTGGAGTTGGGAGCGGACGATTATCTGACCAAGCCTTTCGAACCGCGCGAACTTCTGGTCCGGATCCGCAACCTGCTCCGCCGGACGCAGGTCGATGGCGGTGATCGCCAGCGCGACAAGGGTGCGCGCCTTGCCCGTTTCGGGCCGTGGCGGCTAGACCTGTTCCAGCGGAGGCTGATCGCCGACGATGATCGCCTCGTCATGCTCTCTTCTGCCGAATTCCGACTGCTGTCCCGCTTCATCGAGGACCCCAATATCGTTCTTTCACGCGAACATCTGGTGCCGGAGCGGCGGGCGACGGCAGCGTTCGACCGATCCATTGATCTCCAGGTCAGCCGCTTGCGCCAAAAGCTGGCAAGCGCCCCCGGCGGCGAAGAGCTGATCCTGACGGTGCGCGGCGAAGGATATGTATTCGCCACCCCGGTGTCCTACGAATGATCGGATCGATATCGTCCCGCGCGCGGACTTTCTTCCGGTCGCTAGCCGGCCAGATTTTCCTGCTGCTCACGATCGGCATGTCGCTCGCGGCAATGCTCGCCCTGCTGGTCGCCGAACAGAGCCGCAGCCACGACTTTCAACGCTGGCGAATCCAGCGCGTCGTCGCCAGCGCCGAAGACATCGGGCACCGCCTGCAGCGAGATCCGCAGCGCGTGGAGGCCATGCTGGCGGCGCAGCAGATCATGGGCGCAGCCGCAGCGCCCGAAGGCATCGCCGTCGCTGAACCTGACGCGGCGCTGGCCAGTGCGCTCAGGGCGCGGTTCGGCCCGGCTTCAAACCCGGAAGCGAGCCAGGTTCCTACCGGTCTTTGCTTTCCCGCTCTGCATTATAATCCGTCGGAGCGTGCCGCTGGCGTCATCGATGCGCCGCGGCCGGATTGTTGGATCGTACGCTTCACCGACAGTACCGGAGCCCGCCGATCGATGGCGCTCAATCTGCCGCGTTTGGCGAGGCCCCCCAGCATGGTGGCAAACCCGCTCTACATGCTGCTGATCGTGATCGCCTCTGCTGGTCTGGCGATCATCGTGGCCCGCATTGTGGCGGAGCCGCTGCGCCGTCTGGAGCATGCGGCCGAAGCCTTCTCCGTTTCCCTTGACCCGGAGGAGATACCCGAAAGTGGTCCAGAGGAGGTGAGGGCGGCGCTATCGACCTTCAATCTGATGCAACGCCGCGCGCGCGCGGGATTCGCGGAGCGGACGCAGTTGCTCGCCGCTATCAGCCACGATCTGCAAACGCCGCTCACCAGGCTGCGTCTTCGTCTCGAGCTTGTCGAGAATGAAGAATTGCGGACGCGCCTGTTACACGACCATCAAGCGATGCAGACGTTGGTGCGGGAAGGGCTGGACCTCGCCGCAAGTACGGAAGCGCAAGAAGAATGGTCGGTCATCGACATCGACTCCCTACTGGAAAGCATGGTCGAGGACGCGCAGGATTTGGGTGCGCCCTTGCGCTTCACCGGGGGCTGTGGAGGCACCGTACGCGTCAAGCCCAACGCGCTTAGCCGCTGCATCAGCAACCTTGTCAGCAACGCGATCAAATATGGTGGCAGCGCGGAAATCGGATGCTCGCGCCAGGGCGGGCGTGTCTTGATCTACGTTCGCGACCGGGGTCCCGGCATCCCACCCGATCAACTCGATCAAATGTTCGAGCCCTTCACGCGCGGCGCTGCGGGTCAGCCGGGCGGACGGCCGGGGACCGGTATCGGCCTGACCATCGCGCGCTCATTGGCGCTAACATTTCAAGGATCGGTCCGCCTCGCCAACGCAGAGGATGGCGGGCTGATCGCGATTATAGAAATGAAGGGCTGATCTCGACCCTGTGCGTCGCCAAGCGGTCCGCCTCCGCCGGATTATGCGTCACATAGACGATAGGAAGGCCAAGCTCGTCGCGGATGCGCAGAATGACATCGATGATCTCGTTACGTCGGGCAGGATCGATCGAAGCGAGCGGCTCGTCCATCAGCAGCGCGCGGGCGCCAGACAGCAGCGCCCGGCCGATCGCCACCCGCTGGGCTTCTCCGCCGGACAGGCTATGGGGCCAGCGGATGAGCAGATGCTCGATGCCAAGGAACACGACTACTTCTTCCAGGGACATCCAACGATCCTCCGGCAGAGCCAGTCGATAACCGTAAAGCAGGTTTGCCCGAACCCGAAGATGGGGAAACAAGCGGCCGTCCTGAAACACGTAGCCCAGTCGGCGGCGATATGCAGGCCGGTCGATGGCCTTGGCGGCATCGAACAGCATGTCCCCGGCGATGGTCACATGGCCCTCGTCCGGCCGCAGCAGCCCCGCCATCATGTTCAGAACCGACGTCTTGCCTGCGCCGGATGGCCCCGACAGCAGGGTCAGCCCAGCCGGGGCGACGAACCGAGCCTCTATAAGATGCCCCCCCAGCCTTTTCCGAACATCGACATCAAAGGACATGGCCGTTCCGTTCCAATCGCAGGCGACGGCTGAGGGCTTCTGAAAGCAAGAGTGCGCCTAGCGACAGAGCGATGGAGATCAGTGCTAGACGCCAGACGGCCGCATCGGCGCCGGGCACCTGCAACGCACTATATATCGCGATGGACAATGTGCGGGTTTCGCCGGGTATGTTGGACACGAAGGTGATGGTTGCTCCGAACTCCCCGATCGAGCGGGCAAAGCCCAAGATGAAGGCGGTCGCGATGCCGGGCAGCGACAAAGGCAACAGGATGGTAAAGAAACTATAGGCGGGACTGGCCCCCAAAGTGCGCGCGGCATCTTCTATGCGGTGATCGACGGCTTCAATCGACAAACGTATCGCCCGTACCATCAGTGGCAGCGCCATGATCCCGGCCGCGATAGCTGCGCCGGTCCAGCGGAACATGACCGTGAGGCCGAGCCAATGTTCCAGCACGCTGCCGATCGGACCGGCTGGACCAAAGGCCATCAGCAACAGCCATCCTATCACCACGGGCGGCAGTACCAGCGGCAGATGCACGGCCGCATCGAGCAGCAGCTTGCCCGGAAAGCGCCCCCGTGCCAGCGCCCAGGCTAAAGCGAAGGCGAAAGGCAGCATCATGAGAACAGCGGCCAGGCTGACCTTCAGCGACAGGCGCACAATCTCCCACTCTTCAGCGCTGAGCAGCATCGCGCTTACGGTGTCCCAAAGCCATAGCGGCGGAAGATCGCTTTACCTTGAGGAGATAGCAGAAAGTGGCGGAAACCAGCGGCGTCTCGGTGAGTCGAGCGGGTCAGTAGCGCCAGCGGGTAGGTGATCGGCGGATGGCTGGCGGCGGGAAAGATACCCGCGATCCGCACCGATTTAGTCGCGCGGGCGTCGGTCTCATAGACGATGCCGAAGGGAACCTGGCGCCTTTCCACCATGGCCAGGGCGGAGCGCACATTTTCCGCTGCTGCAATCCGGTTGGATAGCGCGGGCCAGACGCCCAGCGTAGTTAGCGCCGCCTTCCCATATTTGCCTGCTGGAACGCTCTCAGGATCGGCCATGGCCAGTCGTCCGGCGCCTACTGCGCGGGCGAGCGGAAAACCGCGCCGGATCGAAATCCTGCTCCGCTGATCCGCTGGCGCAACCAGGACGAGCCGATTGGTGAGGAAAGAGACGCGCGTGCCCCGCATTACCAGCCTCTTAGCCGCCAGGGCATCCATCCACGGCTCATCTGCCGACAGGAACATGTCGGCAGGCGCGCCTGCTTCGATCTGGCGGGCGAGCGCGGAAGAAGCCGCGAACGATAGAACCGGGCGATCATGGCCCCGCGCGGCCCAGGCATCGGCAGCGGCCGTCAACGACTCCTGAAGGCTCGCGGCGGCAAGAACCAAAGGCCCGCGGTCACGCGCTATGGCGGGCTGACACGGGGCGGCCACCAGAAGGAGGATCAGCAGGTAAAGGAAGCGGCGCATAGATTGTCCAGCTGACAGGATATATATATTTGCTGCTATACAGCGCTTCAGCACCAAGGCGACGGGTAAATTCCCTGCCATGCCTTGAATATCACTCGCGCGGCAGGGAAAGTCGGCGGCGCTGCGCGGCAAGCGCTTCGCCGGCGAGTGGTGGTCGTTGCTTGGCGGCCTTGCCCTTGCGGAGACGTTTGCGGTCCTTCTCGTCCGGATCAGCCAGACGCACCTGCACGGCGGCATGCCCTTGCCGATCGATGCCCAGCAACTTGGCGGCTCCGCGCGACAAATCGATGATGCGGCCCGGGGCGAACGGGCCACGATCGTTGACGCGAACCAATATCGTGCGGCCGCTCGTCAGTTCCGACACTTCGACGTAGGAAGGTAGCGGCAGCGTCGGATGAGCGGCGCTGATCCCGTCAGGGCGAAATTTTTCCCCACGCGCAGTCCGATTCCCGGATTCATGTCCGTACCAACTCGCATAGCCGACTTCATCGTAACCGGGCTGTTCGGCAGGGACATAAGCGACTCCGCGCGCTGTATAAGGCCGCCCGATCCGCACCGGAGTGTCGGAAACAGGTTGATAGGAAGCGCAGCCGGCGGCGAGCAGCGAAAGGAGCGGGAGGAAGCGGTGGAGAGCTGGCATGGCTGTCCCATAACGTGGCGGCCAAGGCAGGGGCAATCCGCTTCCGCCACAAAGTCTTAACTCGCGATTTCAGGGCGGTAGTAGCAGCGCTGTGTCAACTCTCCGAAAGGCGATGTCGCTGTTGCTCCTAATGGTCATCCGACAGCATTAAGCGCAATGGCGGGCGTGGCCGCGCGAGCTAAGGTGGTCCTCAGCCGCGGGCGCCCGGGGAACCCGCGCTATTCGCAGGGTTCCCCCCAGATCCCTGCGAGACTGGGCCCGGCTGCCCCGACCATCATAAGTCGAAGGCATACAGCCGGGCCCAACTGTCTCGATATGAATTCCCGGGATGACGCGCAGGCCCCTTCAGGTCTTGGGGCGTAAATCCTTTTGCTGGTCCGCGTCGTCGATCGCCTTTATCAACTCATCGAAAGCGCCATCGCGAGGGATCGGGAAAAGTCGTGAGAAATTCTCGCCAAGCCGCCGAACATCGTCCTGCGTCAACAGTCCGATTGCGATAATAGGGTCACGGGTGTCCATTTAGACCCCTCCTGACTGGCGATAACGACGCAAAAGCCATCTGGTGCCAAGCTGTTGCGCTGGAATGGCAATAATCTGCTTTAACCTGTTGGATGTCTGCCGCATCAGGAGGTCCGCCACCTGGAACGTGCAGCGTCATATTTCTGACGCTCGCGTTCGGCGCGTTCTTCCAGTTGCTGGAAAGCTCGCGCCTGTTTTTCGCGCAGTTCCCGGATCTCCGCTTTAAGGCGCGCCAGTCGTTCTTCTAGCGCCGCCATAGCCGACTTCGCCGCATTCTGTTCCTGAACAAGGGCCTCTTCCACTTCGTCCAGCGCCTTGCGGCTCGGCTTGGACGGGGCGCTGGCTGTCTAACGCGTGTCTTGGCCTCCGTCTTTGTCGATGTTGTCTTCTTCCCCGGCGCTTGCTGCACTTTGTTGAGGGAGGCGAAATGTTCGGCTGCGCTGGCGCGTGGGCGCTTGATGACTTTGCCCGGCTCGGCGAGCGGATCTTTGATTAGCTGGGGATCGCTGACCTGCTCGGCAGCACCGCGTGCGAAGAGATTCGCATCGGCTCCCCACGCTTCCAGCGCAGCCTTCAGGCTCGGCGCGGCGACATACGCGTCGTAAAGCCTTTAGGCTGTGAAATACTTTTAGAGCGCGAGCCATGCCGATTGAACGCTTCGGCTCGCTTCGGCTCGCTTCGGCTCGCTTCGGGATGCTTCCCGCGCCCATATTCGCGGCAAGTTGGGAAACTGGGTCGCACCGACGCGTTGGAGAGTGTCAGCAAAAAAAGGAGCAGCCGGTGCAAGAAGATAGGAAGAGCGGCCAATCGGCCGACCAACCAGCGGAGGGCCGGAACGACATTCCCGCACCTGAACGCGGTTCGCCGCACAGCGAGCCGGATCAGGAGAGCGGCGAAGCGGAGGAGAAGATCGAAAAAGGCGAGGTCAAGGACTCCAATCCCCTTGCGCCGCCGGTGAACACGCAGGCGGGCAGTTGATTGCGAGACTGAGCATGCTCCGCCCTGGCGTTCAGCTGCTGCTCTTTGTTTCCTCTGGCCAGTAGAGCCGCATTGGATTGTCGATCAGCAGCTTGCGCTGCAGGTCGGCGGTCGGCGCTATGCGCGGAATGATGTCCACCAATGCGCCGTCGTCCGGGGTCGCCTTTTCCATGTTGGGATGCGGCCAGTCGGTCCCCCAAAGCACGCGATCCTGATAGTCCGCGACCAGGGGCGCAACGGCGCAGGCGAAATCGTCCCAGGGCGGCCCGTGGGGATCGAGCCGGTCGGGGCAGGTGACTTTCGTCCAGATATCTTCGCGGCTGTCGAGCAGCGATCGGAAGGCGCGCATGTCGGCACCGTCCGGCCCTTGAGACACGTCAGGGCGGCCCATATGGTCGATCACGATCAGGGTTGGAATGGCATTTAGGAAGGGGCGCATCTCTTCCAATATGGCCGCTTCGAAATAGACGACCACGTGCCAGCCGAACGGTTGGATGCGATGCGCAACCTCCAGGAACTTGTCCTTTGGGGCGTTATCGACAAGGCGCTTGAGGAAGTTGAAGCGTACGCCCCGAATGCCGCCTTCATGCAGCTTTTCAAGCTCTGCGTCACTGATAGCGGGATCGACCACCGCGACGCCGCGCGCCCTGCCGTTCGACTTTGCGATGGCGTTCAGGGTGGCGGCATTATCGGTGCCGTGGCAGCTCGCTTGAACAATTACGTTACGGGAAAAGCCCAGGCGATCTCGCAGGGCAAAGAGCATGTTAGGTCCTGCGTCTTCAGGCAGATATTTGGCCTTCGGACTAAAAGGAAACTGCGCCATCGGGCCAAAAACATGGCAATGCGCATCGACCGCGCCGGGCGGTGGCGTGAAGCGGGGGACGGACGGGTTGCAATGCCAAGAGACGATACGATCCGTCATGCGAAGACTTCCCCATCCATCAATTTGCGGGCCGTGCGCAGCATGGCGGCGCTGGCGACGTTGCCCTGATCGTCCAGTTCCATGACGCAAGTGGTTTCGCCAGTGGGATGTTCGACCGAGAGCGTCTTGCGGCTGCCTTCGGGAATGACGGCTACTTCTGCGGCGGGGGAGCCTTCGATGAGGCAGGCGGTGGCGACGCTGACGGCACCAAGAACCCCTATGGAGGCATGGGCCCGGTGGGGAATGAAGCTGCGCACCGTTATTGCTCCGCCATTGCGGGGCGGGGCGACGAGCATCATCTTGGGCACGGACTTTTCCCGGACATCGCCCAGGTTCATCCGCTCGCCGACAGCCAGGCGTATCTTTTCGATGCGGGCTTTAAGGATTGCGTCATTGTCGAGCGTGTCGCGGTCTTCATAGCCGGTAATGCCGACATCCGCGGCCTTCATGACAACGCAAGGCATGCCATTGTCGATCAGGGTGACAGGCACGCCTTCGACTTCATCGGTGGCATTGCCGGTAGGGAGCAGCGCGCCGCAGGAGGAGCCGGCCGTGTCGCGGAACTCCAGCGGGATGGCGGCTGCGGCACCGGGGACGCCGTCGATCCGGGCATCGCCATCATAGCGAACCCTGCCACCCGGAGTCTGGATCGTGGCGATGGCGATCTGGCCGCTATTTTCCATGTAGATTGCGACGCGGGTTTCGCCTTCTCGGGCGGCGACTAGGCCACGCTCTATGGCGAAGGGACCGACGCCCGCGAGAATGTTGCCGCAATTTTGTGCGTCGGTGACGATCGCCTGATCGACGAAGACTTGGAGGAAGAGATAGTCCACATCGACACCGTCGCGGGAGGACTTGCTGACGACCGCCACCTTGCTGGTCAGGGGATCGGCGCCGCCCATACCGTCTATCTGGCGCGGGTCGGGGGAGCCCATGACGCGCAGGAGGAAGGCGTCGCGGGCGGCAGTGTCCGAGGGCAGGTCTTCGGCGAGGAAATAGCCGCCCTTCGACGTGCCGCCACGCATCCACATGACGCGGGCTGAGCTTTGGTGCTCAGACATATTTCAGGCCCATTTCTTCAAGGCGCGGGCGCATATTGTAGATGTCGAGGCCAAGTTCCCCGGCAGCGAGGCGGGCGCGCTTGGCTTCTTCGGCGGCTTCGCGGGCTTGGGCTTTTTCGAGGATGGCGGCGGCGTTGGCGCGGGGGACGATGCAGACGCCGTCATCGTCGGCGATGATGACGTCGCCGGGATTGACGAGGGCGTTGGCGCAGACGACGGGCACGTTGACGCTACCAAGCGTCGCCTTGATCGTGCCCTGGGCGTGGATAGCTTTCGACCAGACAGGGAAGTTCATGGCGGTGAGATCGCGAATGTCGCGGACGCCAGCATCGACGACGAGGCCGCGGCAGCCGCGGGCTTGGGCGGAAGTGGCGAGGAGGTCGCCGAAATAGCCGTCGGTGCAGGGGCTGGTCGGGGCGAGGAGGAGGATGTCGCCTTCGCGAAGCTGTTCGATCGCGACATGGACCATCCAGTTGTCGCCGGGAGGGGCGGAGATCGTGACGGCGCTGCCTGCAATGCGGGCGCCGGGGTAGATGGGACGCATATAGGGGGCGAGAAGTCCGCTTCGGCCCTGGGCTTCGTGGACGGTAGCGACACCGCAATGGGCAAGGCCGTCGATGACGGAAAGGTCCGCTCTGTCGATGTTTTGGACGACTATGCCGGACATGATTTTCTTCCCTCTCCTGCGAAACCAGGAAGGAAGTGGCGAAAAGAATGGAGTTGCTCAAATTTGAACTGTGCCCTTCCTATTAGATTTTGCTAAGTCTTTTCCATGAATCCTGACCAGTTCAATATCCGGCACCTGGCTGCCATGGCCGCTGTGGTGGAGCAAGGGAGCGTCAGCCTGGCGGCGCGGGCGGTGAATTTGACGCAGCCGGCTGTGACGCAAGGCATTGCGAAACTGGAGGCGCAACTTGGCCTGACCTTGTTCGAGCGGCAGCCGGGCGGCATGGCCCCGACCGAAGCAGCGATCCGTTTCGCGCCGCGGGTCGAGGCGGCGCTGCGGCTGATCGGGAGCAGTCGGGTGACGGCGGCGCAGATACGGGCTTTCGTCGCGCTGGCGCAGGCAGGAAGTTATGCGGCAGCGGCGGCCGAGGCGAGGGTGACGGAGCCGTCGCTACACCGGGCGGTTGGCGATCTGGGGCTGGCGATGGGATACAGGCTGGCGGACCGGAGGGGACGCGGGCTGGTGCTGACGCGGCAGGGCGCAGTGCTGGCGCGGCGGCTACGGCTTGCGCTGGCGGAGCTGCGGTCGGGGTTGGATGAACTGGCGGAACTGAAAGGCCAGGAGAGCGGACGGATTGTCGTGGGCGCGATGCCGTTGTCGCGCGCGCGGCTGCTGCCCCGGGCGATCAGCGCCTTTCGCAAGGATTTTCCACAGGTGCATATCAGCGTGCATGAAGGGTCGCACGCGGAACTCGTCGGGCCGCTGCGCGATGGCGAGGTGGACATGATGATCGGCGCACTGCGCGACCCGTCGATCGGACAGGATCTGGATCAAAGGCCGTTGTTCGAGGACAGGCCGACCATATTGGCGCGGGCGGGGCACCCGCTGGCGAAGGGGTGGGACGCGGACGCACTGCGCCGATATCCATGGATTTTGCCGCCCGAGGGTGCGCCGCTGCGGCGACTGTGGCGGCATATGTTCGAGGCGCTCGGCGGCGATTTGCCTGCAGTGCCGATCGAATGCGGGTCGGTGATGACAATCCGGGAACTGCTGGTGAGCGGGGACTATTTGACGATGCTGTCGATCGATCAGTTGGCGCTGGAGCTGAATGCCGGGCTGGTGACGGATATTGGTCCGGCGCCGGGAGCTATCAGCCGGACGATCGGCCTCACCACGCGCGCCGATTGGCGGCCGACCCGGTTGCAGCAGCGTTTCATGGCAGCGGTGGAGACCGAGGTCGCGGATATCAATTCGTAATTTCTTATAGCGGAGCCATGGATTCGATTGGCCGGGGCCGCAGCCTTCGGTCATGGCTGTGCCCATGGAGCAGGAAGTCGGTCTGATCGGGTTTGGCGAGGCGGGTTCGACCTTTGCGATGGCGGGCGCATGGGGCGCACGGGCGCATGTGTTCGACTGCAAGACCGAGAGCGCCGCTGATCGAGACGCGATGCTGGCCGCCTATGCCCAGGCGCATGTGCTGGGCGCGCGCTTCATGGAGGATGCGCTTTCGGGCGTGGGTCTGGTCATTTCGCTGGTCACAGCCGATCAGGCGTTGGACGTGGCCGAGGCGGCGGCCGAATGTCTGACCCCGGGCGCGATCTATTGCGACATGAACAGTGTCGCGCCGCAGACCAAGGAGGCGGCTGCGCGCGCAATCGCGGCGGTGGGGGGCCATTACGTGGATGTTGCGGTCATGGCCCCGGTCCATCCGGCGCGTCTGTCGGTCCCGCTGTTGTTGAGCGGCGCGCGGGCGGAAGAGGCGGCTGCGCGGCTTGGCGCGCTGGGCTTTGCCAATATGCGTGTGGTGGGCGAGGCCGTGGGACGTGCTTCGTCGATCAAGATGATCCGGTCGGTGATGGTGAAGGGGATAGAGGCGCTGACTGCCGAATGTGTGCTGGCGGCGGAGGCTGCGGGCGTGCGTGACGAGGTGCTGGCGTCGCTGGATGCGAGCGAGAAGGCGCGGCCCTGGGCGGAGCGGGCCGATTATAATCTCGACCGGATGCTGGTGCATGGACTGCGGCGCGCGGCTGAGATGGAAGAGGTGGTCAAGACGCTGGAGGGGTTGCGCACCGGCGCTGCGATGACGCGCGGGACGGTGGAGCGGCAGCGGGCGATTGGGGCGTTAGGGGTGAAGGTGGCGCCGGAGGGGCTGGAGGCGAAGCTTGGCGTGATTTCGAAGGACGTCGTCCCGGCGGGGGCTGGGATCTGTTCGGGTGAGGAGGTTTCGGCCTGATCATTTGTTGTTCCTGTCTCCGTTCGTGAGGAAAGGGGCTTCGGCAGGCTCAGCCCGAACGGGGCAGAGGGGGTGATGAATGGACGGACGGATGATGTGGTGCGCCGACCGCCTGAAATGCCAGCGTTGGTTTCGCTGCCCTTGCGGGTCGCGGGCATGACGGAGTGTTGCGGGCTGGTGTTGGTGTAGCTGCGGCATGGGTCCCGGCACCCGCTGGAAGGAAAATTTGCGGCGGGTGACGCGAGAGGGATGGGAAGAGTTGAGACGATGAGCCTGATTATTGACTGCCATGGCCATTATACGGTGCTTCCCAAGGGGCATGACGCCTGGCGGGAGGAGCAGAAGGCGGCGTTCAAGGCGGGCCTCACGCCACCGCCTTATCCTGACATCAGTGACGATGAGATCCGCGATACGATTGAATCGAACCAGCTGCGCCTGATCAAGGAGCGGGGGGCGGACCTGACGATCTTTTCCCCGCGCGCTTCGGCCATGGCTCCGCATGTGGGGGATGCGGCTGTGGCGAAGGAATGGGCGATGCGGTGCAACGACCTGATCGCGCGGGTGGTGGCGATGTTTCCCGAGAAATTTGTTGGCGTGTGCATGCTGCCGCAGTCGCCCAAGGCCGACATGGCGAACAGCATCGCGGAACTGGAACGCTGTGTCACCGAATTGGGCTTTATCGGCTGCAACCTCAATCCCGATCCGGGCGGCGGGCATTTTCAGCATCCGCCACTGACGGACCGCTATTGGTATCCCTTTTACGAGAAGATGGTCGAGCTGGACGTTCCGGCGATGATCCATGTGTCAGGCAGCTGCAACCCGGCAATGCACGCGACCGGCGGCTATTATATCGCGGCGGACACGATCGCCTTCATGCAGTTGCTGGAAGGCGATCTGTTCAAGGATTTCCCGAAGCTGCGCTTCATCATTCCGCATGGCGGGGGCGCAGTGCCCTATCATTGGGGGCGCTATCGCGGCCTGGCCGACATGCTGAAGAAGCCGAGCCTCGACACGCATCTGATGAACAACATCTTCTTCGACACATGCGTCTATCATCAGCCGGGCATCGACCTGCTCGCCGACGTGATCGACAACAAGAATATCCTGTTCGGGTCGGAAATGGTGGGTGCGGTGCGCGGGATCGATCCGACGACCGGCCATTATTTCGACGATACCAAACGCTATGTCGATGCGCTGGATATCGGCGAGGCCGAGCGGCACGCGATTTTCGAAGGCAATGCGCGGCGCGTCTTCCCCCGGCTGGACGCGCAGTTGAAGGCGCGCGGCCTGTGAGTTTCCGAACGAACCAACTATCCCCTTGGGGGGTAGGTTCATCTCCCGCCCCTGAGTTGGAAGGCAGGGGCGGGAGATGGATTTCACGGAGCCGTGTGCAATGAGTTGGATAACGGACGCCTGGTATGTCGCGGCGTGGGACGGAGAAGTCGGCCGCGAGCCGATGGCGCGGACCATCTGCGGCAAGCCGGTGATGCTCTATCGCAAGCTGGACGGGACGCCGGTCGCGATGCGCGATGCCTGTCCGCATCGCATGTTGCCCCTGTCGATGGGGATCAAGGAGGGGGACAGCATCCGCTGCCGCTATCATGGGCTGAAGCTGGGGGCTGACGGCTGTGCGGAAGAAATGCCGTTGCGCACTGATCCGGTGAACAAGGGCATATGCGCGGAAACTTTCGCGGTGGTGGAGCGGCATCGCTTCATCTGGCTGTGGGTCGGGGATAAAGCGAAGGCTGATCCGAACCTGATCCCGGATTTCTGGCCGTGCAGCGCGCCGGGATGGGTGTTTGACGGCGGCTATGATCCGGTCGCCTGCGATTACCGGCTGATGATCGACAACCTCATGGACCTGACCCACGAAACCTATGTGCATTCGGGCTCCATCGGCCAGATCGAATTGATGGAAGCGCCCATCGAAACGCGGGTGGAAGGCGACGGCGTGTTCGTCAGCCGGTGGATGCCGGGCGTCGAGCCGCCGCCATTCTGGCGACTGGCGCTGGGTCGGGATTGCAAGGTCGATCGCTGGCAAGTGTGCCAGTTCGTCGCGCCTTCCAACGTGATGATCGATGTGGGGGTGGCTCCGGTCGAGATGGGGCTGACGCTGGCGGATCATGATGCCGGGACGCGAGGCTTCGTGATCGATGCGATCACCCCTGAAAGCGAGACGAGCATGCATTATTTCTGGGGGATGGCGCGCAATTTCCTGACCGATGATCCAGGCTTTACGGTGCGGTTCAAGACGCAGCAGGGCGGCGTGTTCGCGCAGGACCTGGAGGTGCTGGAGGCGCAGCAGCGCTCTATTGCGGCCAATCCAGACATCAAGCTGCGCGGATATAATATCGACGAAGGCGGGGTGCGCGCCCGGCGCGTGATCGACCGGCTTCGCAAGGCAAAGGAGGCGATGGCCGCATGAGCGACATTCACGACTATCTCGCCGAGTTCGACGATATTCCCGGCACGCGCGTCTATACCGCCAAGCGGGCGCGACAGGGATATTGGATGAACCAGTTCGCCATGAGCCTGATGAAGGCGGAAAATCGCGAGCGATGGAAGGCGGATGAGCGCGGCTATATCGACCAATGGCCGATGAGCGAGGAGCAGAAGCTGGCCATTTTGGACCGCGACTATAATCGCTGTCTGGATCTGGGCGGGAACATCTATTTCCTGGCGAAGGTGTTTTCGACCGATGGCCTCAGCTTCCTGCAGGCGGTGGGCACGATGACGGGGATGAGCCCCGAAGATTATCAGGCGATGATGATCGCCGGGGGGCGCTCTCCTCAAGGCGTCCGATCGATCAGGGAGAAGCGTTGATGGCCCGCATTACAGCTGGCGTTGCGACCAGCCATGTGCCCGCGATCGGCGCGGCGATGGACAATGGGAAGGTGGACGAGCCCTATTGGGCGCCGCTGTTCGCGGGCTATGACTGGTCGCGCCAGTGGATCGCGCAGGAAAAGCCCGATGTGGTCGTGCTGGTCTATAATGACCATGCGTCCGCGTTCGACATGAAGATCATTCCGACCTTCGCGATCGGCTGCGCGGACCATTATGGGATCTGCGACGAGGGTTGGGGGCCGCGGCCGGTGCCCGACGTTGAAGGGCATGCGGACCTTGCCTGGCACATTGCGCAGAGCCTGATCCTGGACGAGTTCGACATGACCATCATCAACGAGATGGATGTCGATCATGGGCTGACCGTGCCTTTGAGCCTGATGTTCGGGCAGCCGGACAGCTGGCCGGTGAAGGTCATTCCGCTGGCGGTGAATGTCGTCACCTATCCGCCGCCGACGGGTAATCGCTGCTGGATGCTGGGCGAGGCGATCGCGCGGGCGGTGGAGAGTTTCCCCGAGGATCTGAACGTGCAGATATGGGGCACGGGCGGCATGAGCCATCAGTTGCAGGGACCGCGCGCGGGGCTGATCAATGCGGAATGGGACAATCGCTTCCTGGACATGATGAGCGCCCAGGATGACGGGACTCTGCGGGCTATTCCGCATATCGAATATCTGCGGGAGACGGGCTCTGAAGGGATCGAGATGGTGATGTGGCTGGTGATGCGCGGAGCGCTGGGGCGAAACGTCAAGGTGCTGCATCGCCATTATCATGTGCCCGCGAGTAATACGGCTGTGGGGCATTTGGTGCTGGAGCCGCTGGACTGAATTTCCCCTCCCGCTCGCGGGAGGGGTCGGGGGCGGCTTTCGCCTGACCCTCTCAAGCGTTGCAGGCGATTGCCAATGCAGTCGCACCCACCCCCTAACCCCTGCGGGAGGGGGGATAATGAACGGAGTTTTTCTCATGCGTATTGCCCTCGCCGGTGCGGGTGCTTTTGGTGAAAAGCATCTTGATGGCCTGAAGAATATTGACGGCGTGACCGTCACATCGCTGGTCGGGCGCAATCTGGAACCGACGCAGGCGGTGGCGGCGAAATATGGGATCGGCCATGCGACGACCGACCTGGCCGATACGCTGGCGCGGGACGATGTGGACGCGGTGATCCTCTGCACGCCGACGCAGATGCATGCGGCGCAGGCGATCGCGTGCATGGAAGCGGGCAAGCATGTCCAGGTGGAGATACCGCTCGCCGACAGCTGGGCCGACGCGCAGGCGGTGCTCGCCAAGCAGGAGGAGACCGGGCTGACCTGCATGGTTGGGCATACGCGGCGCTTCAACCCGAGCCATCAATGGGTGCACAATCGCGTCCAGGCAGGCGAGTTCAATGTCCAGCAGATGGACGTCCAGACCTATTTCTTCCGCCGGCAGAACATCAACGCGAAGGGCGAGCCGCGGTCGTGGACCGACCATCTGCTGTGGCACCATGCGGCGCATACGGTGGACCTGTTCGCCTATCAGGCGGGGAAGATCGTGGACGCGCATGCGATGCAGGGACCGATCCATCCGGAACTGGGCATCGCGATGGACATGTCGATCCAGTTGAAGAGCGAGACGGGGGCGATCTGCACCCTGTCGCTGAGCTTCAACAATGACGGGCCGCTGGGGACTTTCTTCCGCTATATCGGCGACACCGGCACCTATATCGCGCGCTATGACGATCTGGTGAACGGCAAGGAAGAGCCGATCGACGTGTCCAAGGTGGATGTGTCGATGAACGGGATCGAGCTGCAGGACCGGGAATTTGTCAGCGCCATCCGGGAGGGCCGGGAACCTAACAGCAGCGTAGCGAAGGTGTTTGATTGCTATCGTGTGCTGGGGGAGCTGGAGCGGCAGTTGTGGTAAAGGTGATAGACTAGCTCCGTTCGGGCTGAGCTTGTCGAAGTCCGCGTGCGCCCTTCGACAAGCTCAGGGCGAACGGAGGTTAGCTGCTGAGCAACGGGTGCCGCATCCGCAGGTCGTCCATTAGCGTCTCTATGATCGAAATCTCCTGCGCCGAACCCGTCGGTGTGATCGACCAGTTGCAATGCGGGTGCGTGTCGCGACTGTAGAGGCGGACGCGGCCGATCACCTTGCGCCAATGATGCTTGCTGCGGCCATAGTCGCGGACCAGGCGGGCGACGAGGAGGTCGGTAATCTTGTCAGCTGTCATCTTCGGCTTTCTCTCCGCCGATCCAGCGGCCGGGCAATTCAAGATAGGCTTCCAGTTCGCGCCAGTGGCGGTCCCATCCGGGGCCACGGCGATCCTCCGGCACATAGGCTTCGACCATGCGCCGCGCGCGGGCCACGACATTGCCGGGCGGCGTGCGCAGGCGGTCGAGAATGTGGCGGATGTCCTCGCTCATGACGCGCTGATAGCCCGGCCCTTGGCGGCGCGCCAGTCGCGGGGAGATTGGCCGCTGTGGCGGGTGAAGAAGCGGGAGAAATAGGCGGGGTCCTCAAAGCCTATGGCATAGGCGACCTCCGCCACGGAAAGGTTGGAATAGAGGAGCAGACGCCGCGCTTCGAGCAGCGCGCGCTCGTCCAGCATCGCGGCGGGGGAGAGGCCCGCCACGCGGGCGCAGGCATGGCGGAGCGCGGTTTCGCTGACGCCCAGGGCGCGGGCGTGGATGGCGACGGGTTCCCGGTGGCGGAAGCGTTGTTCGATCCGTTCCCGCAGCCGGGCGACGAGGCGGGCCTGGCGGCCGCCAGTGGTGGCGCTGTCGCCGGAGAGGGCGGCGTGACGCAGAGCCTGCACCATCAGCCAGTGGAGATGCGCTTCGACAGCGGCGCGTTGGCCGGGAGCGGACCAGGCGAGTTCCTGTGCGAGCTGACCGATGCGCCCTTCGACCTTATCCGATTGGGACAGGGCAATGGCGCGGGACGCGCGGAAGAGTGGCTGGAGGTCGGGATCGCGTTCCAGCATGTGGTGGAGATAGCTGTCGGCGATGGTCGTCACCCAGCCGCGGGAGTCCATGTACCAGCTAAAGCCGTGGATGATCCCGGCCGGGATGAGCAGCAGGCAAGGCGCATCGAAGGCGACGCTGTCGCCATCGGCGCGCATGGATCCGCCGCCTTCCGCAATCAGGATGATATGGTTGAGGTCGCGATGGACATGCGGTTGGATTGTCCACTCGCTCGGGCGGGAGCGATCGTCCAGGCTTTCGACATGGACAAAGCCCTCGGCAACGCCGCGCTGGGGCTCTCCATAGAGATAGAAGGTGGGGACAGGCGCGGTCATGGCTGTTGAATCGTCCAAATCATAGGCCAGTTTGACCATGTCCGGCAAGGGCGGCGAGGCGCATCATGAGCGGCACTCATATTGCCGCGATTTCTTATCCCCGATCGATGGCGATCGCTTGGAAATCGCTTTGAAAGCCGGAGAGGAATTGCATGAGAACGCAAGTCGCCATCGTCGGCGCAGGCCCCGCCGGGCTGCTGCTTGGCCATTTGCTGCGCGCCGAGGGGCTGGAAGCGGTGGTCGTCGAGCGCGCATCCGCCGATTATGTGCTGGGCCGCATCCGCGCGGGCGTGCTGGAGCGGACCACGACGGACCTGATGGACAGGCTGGGGCTCGGCGAGCGGATGCATCGCGAGGCGTTGCCGCATGCCGGGTTCCATCTGGCCGATGGCGAAAGGCTGATCCGCATCGACATTGCCGCGCTGACCGGGCGGCAGGTGATGGTATATGGCCAGACCGAATTGACCCGCGACCTGATGGACGCCGCGCCCGGCCGAGGATTAGAGATCATCTACGAGGCGGGCGATGTGGCGCTGCATGATGTGGAGAGCGATGCGCCTTACCTCACCTACAGCAAGGATGGGCGCGAGCATCGCATCGAGGCGGAGTTTATCTGTGGATGCGACGGCTTTCATGGGCCTTCGCGGCAAGCGATCCCGGCACGTGTCGCGACGGCCTATGAGAAGATCTATCCTTTTGGCTGGCTGGGGATATTGGCCGATGTGCCGCCCTGTGACCATGAGCTGATCTACGCCAATCATGAGCGCGGATTTGCGCTGGCGTCGATGCGGTCGGAAAAGCGCAGCCGTTATTATATCCAGGTGCCGCTGGAGGAACGGGTCGAGGATTGGCCGGACGACCGGCTGTGGGATGAACTGGCGGTGCGGTTTGGGCCTGAGGCCGGCGCGCGGATCGTGCGCGGACCCGCGCTGGAAAAGTCGATCGCGCCGCTGCGGTCCTTCGTATTCGAACCGATGCGCCATGGGCGACTGATGCTGGCGGGGGACAGCGCGCATATCGTGCCCCCTACCGGGGCAAAGGGGCTTAACCTCGCGGCTTCAGATGTGTTCTACCTGTCCGATGCGCTGATCGGCTGGTTCGGGCGGTGCGACGCCGATGCAATTGCGGGCTATTCGACGCGGGCGCTCGCGCGGATTTGGAAGGCGGAACGCTTTTCCTGGCAGCTGACGCGGTTGATGCATCGCTTTCCGGACAATGATGCGTTCGACCGGCGGATGCAGTTGGCTGATCTCGACTATATTGCATCGTCGGTGGCCGCGCAGACGACGATCGCGGAAAATTATGTGGGCCTGCCTCTATAGGTCTGTCGTCACAGTTCGTTGGACGAAGGCACGACGATGGTTCGTGTCCTCCGTTCGCGCCAGATGACATAGCAGCCACCTGATCCGATCAGCATCGCGCCCACAACGCCGTTCCATGTCGGAAACGCGTCAAACAACAGGAAGCCCCACAGCATCGCCCAGACGATCTGCAGATAATCAAAGGGTGCAAGCGCCGAAATCGGAGCGAAGCGGACAGCGGCGGTTATCATGATCTGAGCAATGCCGCCCATCAGGCCGCCGAGCGCCAGCGCCACCCATATGGCGGGCGAATGAGCCTGGAACAGGAACGGCATTGGCACTGCCGTCGCGATCACCGATGCAATGTTGAACCAGAAAACGGTCGCCGTAGGACTTTCGGTCTGCCCGATCTGACGCAACGTCATTGTCACCAGCCCTGCGCCCAAGGCGGCGATCAGTGCAACCGCTACGCCCAGCGCCGGAAGCCCGGAGCCGCCGGGACGCACCACGACCAGCACGCCAAGCAGCCCCACGGCGATCGCGCCCCAGCGGTGCCACAGCACCTTTTCCTTGAGGACCAGCGACGAGAGAATTGTGGCGAAAAGCGGCGAGGAGAAACTGATGACGGTGGCCTCCGCCAGCGGCAGCATCGACAGGGCGAGGAAGGTGCAGAACATGACGCTGAGCCCGAGCGCGCTGCGGGTTGCATGCGCGCCGGGCCGCTTCGTCCGGACAGCGGCGATGCCGCCGCCGACCATCACCCACAAAATGATCGTCGGAAGCGAGAAGAGGTTGCGGTAGAAAAGGATTTCAGCGGGGCCAACGCCATGAAGCGTCGCATATTTGAGCGCCGCCATCATCGTGGCGAAGCATGTGACGCCGCCGATGCGCAAGGCTATGCCGCGTCCGCGATGTTCCACCGGAGGAAGTGCGGCGGCGGGCTTCGTGCCGAGCGTGCCTGTTCCGCTTTTCATATCCATCGCTTTTCCTTGGGCGTCGTAAGAAGCGCCCCGCACCTGCACGATAATGACGCGGCGCGGAAGGGCTTCGTTGGCTCAACCGCACTCGTGGAATAAGGGGCTTGGTTAGCCGAGCAGGGCACATGCAGTTTGCACCTTCTCACCTGCACGGCGAAGGATTGCGGCCGGCCGCGGTTTTCAGCGGATATTAAGGCCCAGCTCACCCAATATTTGCGCCGCCTGCTCCCGCGAAATTGTAGCGCCGCGGAAGAGTCCGGCGTCAACCAGACGCAGGCCGCCAAGATCCGCGCCGCGCAAGTCTGCGCCTTCGAAGCGGCAACCCTGCATATTCGCCTCACGCAGGCTGGACTGCTGGAAGCTCGCCTGGCGGAAATCACATTTGCGCAGGTCCGCTTGCGAGAAGTCCATGCGGGTCAGCGTTGCTCGCCGGAAGGAGAGGCCGGGCAGCTTGGCGTCGATGAGCAGGGTCTCTTCGAAATGGAAATCGACCCCCCGCACATCGGTAAGGTCTGCCCCGGTGAGCTTGCATTGTCCGAACTTTGCGCCCTCCAGCACTGTCCGCTTGAAGGACGCATTGTTGAAGTCGCTGGCGGCGACGGCCGCTTCGCTGAGGTCGCATCCTGTCAAGTTCGCGAACGCCGCGCGGCAGGATCGCCAGCGCGTGCGTTCTAGCTTCGCCCCGCTGAAATCCGTTTTCCGCAGATTGCAGCGTTCGAAAGACCAATCGGATAGATCGAGGCGCGAAAGATCTGCGTCCGACAGGTCGCACTGGATGAGCGACTGTGGTCCCTCAAGCTGTTGGAGGGTTTCACGGTCGAGCGTTCGGTCACATATCGGAGGCCCGTGTTCAGGGCTCATCGACATGCTCCGCGAACGCAGTCAGTTATCGCAATATTCCCAGCGGCCCGCGTTGCAGGCGGCGACGGCGCGACGCCATGCAGCCATCTGGCGCGAATAGTCGGCGCGCGCGTCTGCATAGTCGCCCTGATTGCCGCTTTGCGCCTGCCGATAATTTTGCATCATCCGGGCGTCGCGTTCGCGGACATAGGCCAGCTGCTGCTGGTTCATACGCTTGATGATCGCACGGTCGCGCGCGCGCGCCGCTGCGCTCCGCATCGTCGGATCATTCGGATCGTCAGCCAGCGCCGCCGATGGCGCGAGCGCCGCGCACGCCGCCGCGATGCAAATGGATATACTGAACTTCATCGGTTCCGCCCCCCTCATCCCTTATTCGCCTATTTGCTTTCCGTTTCTGCAACGTCAATCGATTTGCGACGAGCGGCGGGAGCATCGCCAATTATGGACAATCGCCGGGCCGCCTGATCTAACTGGCGGGGATGAAGACAGTTGTTGATAGCGGCAATGCGCTGGGCGCGGGCCTTGCGCTCATCCGATCCGAATTTCAGGTCCCTGCGGCATTTCCGCCCGATACGGTGCAGGCCGCAGAAGAAGCGGCCCGGCGTGTTCCGACCGAGCATGTCGATCGCACAGACCTGCCCTTCGTCACGCTCGATCCCGCTTCGTCCACCGATCTCGACCAGGCACTGTGGATCGAACCGAGCGGCGGCGATCTGCTGCTGCATTACGCCATCGCCGATGTGGGCTGGTTCGTCGATGATGGCGGCGCGATAGATGTGGAGGCGTGGCGGCGGGGGGAGACGCTCTACCTACCCGATGGCAAGGCGAGCCTTTATCCGCCGGTGTTGAGCGAGCGGGCGGCCAGCCTGCTCCCGCAAGGTCCACGGCCCGCCATCTTGCTTGTCGTTCGGGTTGACGGGGATGGCGCGGTTCGATTGGACAGCGTGGAGCGCGCATTGATCCGCAGCAGGGCCAAGCTCGCCTATGACAGTGTGGGGGCGGCGGACCTTCCGAAGGAGTTTGGTGAACTTGCGCGGCGTATCCGACATGCCGAAGCGCATCGGGGATCAGCGCGGGTCGATCCGCCGGAGCAGGAGGTTTCGGCCTTGGCGGGAAGCGGCTTTGAATTGGCGTTCCGGCCGCGTCTGGAATCGGAAGCGGACAATGCCAGCCTGTCGCTGGCGGCCAATCTGGCGGTGGCGGATGCGCTGCAATCGCATGCGACGGGCCTGTTCCGCGTTATGGCCGAACCGGATGAAAGGGCGGTGGCGCGGCTGAGGCTGAGCGCGCAGGCGTTGAAGGTCGATTGGCCGGCATCCATGACGCTCAAGGATTTCGAGCGGAGCTTGACGCCTGGCAATGCGCAGCATGCCGCGCTGATGATGGCGATCCGGCGCGCGGGGCCGGGGGCGTCCTATGCCCCCTATCGGGCAGGAGTGACGCCCTGGCATGCCGCTATGGCCGCCACTTACGCCCATGCGACCGCGCCGCTGCGGCGTTTAGCGGACCGCTATGTTCTGCGCGCCGTGCTGGAAGTGGCCAA
The DNA here is from genome assembly GCF_042654265.1 of Sphingobium tyrosinilyticum. NCBI lineage: Bacteria > Pseudomonadati > Pseudomonadota > Alphaproteobacteria > Sphingomonadales > Sphingobiaceae > Sphingobium > Sphingobium tyrosinilyticum. The sequence continues at coordinate 114,064 of NZ_JBHSFZ010000025.1, forward strand.
TGGCCGCGCAGTTTCCCCCGCCGTCAGCGAGGCGTTTGAGAAGCTGCCGACATTTATGGCGCGGGCGGATACATTGGCAGGGAAGATCGAACGGGCAGTGGTGGACCTTGCCGAGACACTGTTGCTGAGCGGGAAGGAAGGGGAAAGGTTCGGCGCCGTTGTAACGGATGTGGATGAGCGCGGCGCCAAGGTGCAGCTTTGCGATTGGCCGGTTACGTCTCGCCTGGCCGTGCCGGGGTTGAATCCGGGGAGCAGCGTTGCGCTGCGCCTGGAAAATGTCGATACGGCTCGTCGATCGCTTCTCTTCTCGCTGACGTCCAACGGCCGGTGATAGGGAAGGATGACAGGAGAGATCATGGCGCAAAATCAGAATAACCAGGCTGCAAGTGACGACTTTCCCACCGCGCAGGACGTGCTGCGCGACGTCGATCTGTCCGGCCGTACGGCGATCGTCACCGGGGCGTCTTCGGGCGTGGGCACGGCGATCGCATCGGCGCTCGCGGGGGCTGGAGCGGAGGTTATGCTGGCCGTCCGCAACGTCGAGGCGGGAGAGCGCGTCGCCGCCGAAATTGCCGCGGCAGGCGCCGCCGTGCGTCCTCAGGTGGCCGCTGTCGATCTGCTTTCGATGGCGTCGGTTCGCGCCTTCGCAGCAGGATGGGGCGATCGCCCGCTGGACCTGCTCATCAACAATGCCGGTTTGATGGGGCCGCCGCTCACCCGCACCGAAGATGGGTTCGAGAGCCAGATGGCGGTCAATTATTTCGCGCCATTTCTGCTGTCCGAGCTGTTGCTGCCCAACCTTGCCCGGCGCAAGGGGCGGGTGGTGATCGTCTCTTCGGGCTCGCATCAATTCTCCGAGCTGCGCCTGGACGACCTTAGTTACGAACGGCGCGACTATGAGAAGTTTGAAGCCTATGGGCATGCCAAGCTTTGCGCGAACCTGCTTGCCGTGGAATATAGCCGCCGCCATGCTGGCAGCGGCGTGACCATGAACGCGGTCACGCCCGGCGGCGTCGCGACCAATCTTGGCCGCCATGTCACATTCGAGGACGCCGTGCGCCTGGGCTGGGTGAATGAAGATGGCACTTTGCCGCAGGGGCGGATGAAGACGTTGGAGGAAGGTGCTGCCTCACCCGTGTGGACGGCAGTCGCGCCGGAGCTTGAGGGCAGGGGCGGGCTTTATATCGAGGATTGCGCTATCGCGTCGCTCTGGTCATCCGCCTTGCCGCCCGGCTGGGGCGTGACCGCCGCTTCGCTGGATGGCGATGCGGCCCGCCTCCTGTGGGATGTCGCCGAACCGCTGATCCGTTAAGGCGGTGCTGGACCGGCGCAAGAGAGGTTTGCGACCCAAAAGAGACTTGCCCGGCCCAGCGCAACCTTTTTACCCATGCGCGCAAGTTCGGGCTAACCGATCATCTTCGTCACTCTGATCGTTTTTCCAGTTACTGGTCAGAGCTTGGCCAGCCGCCCGCCGTCCACTGCCAGCGACGCGCCCGCGATGAACTTGACTCGTCGCTCGCAAGGAAAGCCGCCGCAGCGGCAATGTCTTCGGGCGTACCGACATCTTTCTTATCGATCACCTCCGCGCCTGATTGGACATTCGGATTGTTCCAGAGCATTTGCGTATCGATCGCTCCGGGAAGCACGGCATTGGAGCGGATCTTGACGCCGCGTCCCTCGATAGCCGTGCTGCGGGTGAGGGAGAGCATGCGGCCTTCGCCGCTGCATAGGGATAGGGTGCGGCGTTGGCGCTGGTCTCTATGGCATGGACGCTGGCTATGTTGACGATCGCGCCGCCCTTGTCGCCAAAATGAAGAAATGCCTGCTTCGTGAAAAAGGCCGCGCCGAGCAAATCGACCCGCAGCACTTTCAGCCAATCGTCGCCTGACCACTCCGCGAGCGTCTTGAACGGCATGAGCCCCGCATTGTTGACGATGATATCGATCCTGCCGAAGCAGGCCAGAGCTGTGCGGACGCAGCTTTCCACCTGATCCTCCGCGCCTACGTCGCAGCTGACGCCGATGGACTTCGGGCCGAGCTTGGTCGCGGCTGCTTGCGCAGCTTCGACCTTCAGGTCCGCGATGACGATCGCTGCGCCTTCTGCATGGAGCCGGGCCGCGATGGCTGCCCCGATCCCTCCGGCCGCGCCCGTGACGATCGCGACCCTGCCTTCAAACCGGGGCTCCATCATCAATCCTCCTGCACGGCTGGGGTGGTGGCGGGCGTCTTGATCATCTGTTTCGCGCGTGCACGCTGCTCGACGGCGAAGCTGCGGCCCGCATCGCTCGGGAGGACGACAGGGACCGTCAGGCATAGGCTTTGCGTCGGCAGCACGTCGCGCCATTGCTGGATCAGGCGCATATAGGCTTCGCCTACCGGGCGGATTTTGCGATCGAGGTCGTAAAGGCCGAGCGGATTGACGTTGCCGCGCTTTTCCCGGAGCGCGCTGTCCCAATCGACCTGGTCGGTGAGCGAATACCAGGTGAAGCCGACGACCGGTACACCGTCGTTGCGAACGCGCAGCACATTGGCCCATTGTTTCCACAGCCAATCGACAGCTTCCGTGCCGAGCGGCCCTTGCGACAGATTGGTTTCAGTGTGCATCACCGGCAAACGATAGCGCTGATGATATTGACGGGTTATCTCGCTATAGCCGAATATCTCGCCCGAGGCGCGCGTGGTCCCGTCCACGGCCACCCGATGTTCGTTGGTGACATAATAGTCATTGCCCATGATGCAATGCTGCTTCAGGCGGTTGTCGAGGAAGAAGTGATATTCCTCCCGCGTCATGCCGTTATCCATGAGATATTCATACATCTCTGAATCAAGGCGACGGCCATAATTGAGATCGAGCGACAAAAAGCGCTGCGAGTTCATGATTTCGGCGGGGCGGATCGCCGATGGAGCTTCCGCGTGGAAATATTCCGACGATTCACTTTGGATGAAGATCGCGTCGGGGCGCACTTCCAATATTTGCCGCATCGCCATCACATTGGCGCGCACGATATGCTTGAGCGCGGTGACGAAGGCGCCGTCATTGCTGAGCTGCTCGTTCCACCAGCCATAGCGCGCGGAAAAGGTGGCGCAGATATACATCTCATTGACCGGCGTATAGAGCTGAACCCAGGGAAAGCGTTCGGCAAAAGCGCGGGCGTAGGTGCAGAATTGCAGGGGAAAGTCAGGGTTCTGGAAATTGCCGATCCAATCCGGCACGCCGAAATGGCAAAGATCGACGATGGGGACGATGTTCAGCCGCTCCAGCTCGGAAAAGCTCTGGTCGGCAAAGTCCCAGTCATATTTGCCGGGCCCGAGCCAGGTGCGGTGAATGGGCGGGCCGTAACGCAGATAGCCTATGCCCATATCCTGCACGAGGGCGAAGTCTTCACGCCAGCGATCATAATGACCGCAGCTTTCCATCTCATCGACGCGCGTGCGGCCGTTGTCGATAGTCGGCACGCTGTTTTCGACACCTGTGGCGAACATGAAGGTGGTGATGGGCTTTCTCCCGGCCAAGGTTCTCCCCTGAACGCGGCGAAGCTGCTGCGTATCCCCATGTCTCCAATATCGCGCGCCAAGGCCGAGTTTGACTGTTCAGGATGCTCTCACGACGTCACAGCATCCTGCACTCAGCTTTTCATGGTCAGCGAAGGCGGATGGTCACCTTGTCGATCGCCGCATTTTCGATTGGGTAGCCCAGAGCTGCGCGCGCCGGATAGCGTCCCACCGGCGCTCCGCTGTCGATACCGACGCCGAAGGTTTCGTGGATGCTGAAGTGGATCGGGGTGCTGGGAACGTCGTCGCTGCCGACCGGCTGCCCATCGACGGAAAGGCGTAAAGTGCCGCCCTTGCCGATGCCGCCGCCGGCATAGTCAAAATCGACTTGCAGAATGTGCGGGCCGGGCTTTGCGGCTGTGGGCGCCGTCAGATGGACGGTTTTCGTATCGAACAGCCGATAGGTAAAGCTGGGGCGCCCCTGCTCATTAAGGTAGAGCGACATGCCCGCATCGGTCCCACCAAGCGCGGCGACGACACCGCGCGCCTGATCCGCCGCGTCGATCTGTGCGCGGATCGTCCAGGAGCGGCTATAGAGGCGGGGAATTGCTGCCTCCGGAATGCCTATGGCTCCCGCGTGATAATCGACCTCCTTGCGGCCTTCCGAAGGGTCGGGCAGTCCGGCCTTGCTCATGACCTGACCTTTGAGAGGCAGGACGCGATTGGCGGCCGCTTCGGTCATGAATAGGGCCTTCATCTCCTCCACCTTCGCGGGGTGTTTGGCCGCAACATCGGTGGACTGGGAAAAATCGCTGCGCAGATCGTAAAGCTCCCACTTGTCCGCGCTCATGGGACGATCAGGACTATATGCCCGCCAGGGAAGGCGGCCGTGGAAGGCGGAAGCCATCCAGCCATCCTGATAAATGGCCCGATTACCGAACACTTCGAAATATTGCGTCCGGTGTCGCTCGGCGGCCTTCTTGTCGTTGAACGTATAGGCAAGGCTGACGCCGTTCATCGGCTGTTGTTTCACGCCATCGACCGTGTCGGGGGCAGCGATGCCCACCACGTCCAAAATGGTGGGCGCAATGTCGTTGACGTGGCCGAACTGGCTGCGCAACCCGCCCTTGTCCTGGATGTGATCGGGCCAGCTGATGACCATTGCGTTTCGCGTTCCGCCGAGATGGGACGCGACAGTCTTCGTCCACTGGAACGGTGTGTTGCTGGCCCACGCCCAGGCGGCATTGATATGAGAGTAGGTTGCAGCGCTTCCGATCTCTTCCTCGCGGGCGAACTCCTTTGCACCGGGCGCGGGAGAAACGCCGGTCAATGCGCCCATATAACTGAGGCTGCCTTCAAGGCCGCCTTCTGCACTCGCGCCGTTGTCCCCGGCGATGTAGATGAACAGCGTGTTGTCATACTCGCCGCTCTTCTTGAGTTCGTCCACCAGCTTGCCGACCTGCGCATCGGTATGCGCCAGGAATGCGGCATAATTTTCCATCAGCCGTGCGGAGAAGCGCTTCTGTTCCGGGCTCAGGCTATCCCAGGCTGGCATCTCTGATGGACGGGGGGTGAGCTTAGTACCCGCCGGGATCACACCCAGCCGCCGCTGGCGGGCGAAAATCTCTTCCCGCAGCTTGTCCCAGCCTTGATCGAATTTTCCGCGATAGCGATCAGCCCATTCCTTGGGCACCTGGATCGGAGCATGGATGCCGCCGGTCGCGAAATAAAGGAAAAAGGGTCGGCTAGTGGAGGACGCACGCATGTTGCGCATCCATGTGATCGCATGATCTGCCAGATCTTCGGTCAGATGATAATGATCGCCCGCGGGCCGCATCACAGGAGTGGTGCCCTGGTAAAGCGTGGGTTCGAACTGATCGGTTTCTCCGCCCTGAAAGCCGTAGAAGGTGTCGAAGCCTTCCCCGGTCGGCCAGCGGTCGAACGGTCCGACGGGCGAAAGCTCCCAATCCGGCGTTTGATGCCACTTGCCGAACGCGCCGGTGGCATAGCCATTTTCCCGCAATATCTGCGCGATAGTCGCGGTTTCCTTGCCCTGAAAGCCGCTGTAACCGGGGCGGGCGTCGGAGGAATTCATGACCGCACCGATCCCGGTCACATGCGGGTTGCGGCCGGTCAGCAGCGATGCGCGCGTGGGCGAACAGATCGCAGTCGTGTGGAAGCGATTATAGCGCAGTCCGCTGCGCGCGAGGGCGTCGAACACCGGCGTTTGGGCAGGGCCGCCAAACGAAGAAGTTGCGCCGAAACCTACGTCGTCAAGGAGAATGAGGACGATATTGGGCGCCCCGGCGGGAGCATGGCGTTCATAAGGAGATGTAGCGGCAGGGGTGCTGGATGGCGCAGCAGCCAGAGTGGTCTGTGCGCCAGCGGTAAAGCCGCTGATCAGCGCCACCAAAGGCAGCATCGCTGCAAGCTTCGCAACATTGCGCACAGAATTCCTCTCCACCTGACGTCGCATATGATACGAGACTATACGGTATTATGATATGTTCGCAATAGCTTTGTCGGCGGGGTTGACCACAGGGGACGGATGGACGAACTCTGGGGATGCGTGAAAGGCGGATGCTGACTGGATGAAGGTTTCTAAAAAGCGGTTTGACCCAGCCGAGAAGCGGCAGAAGATCATGCGCCATGCAGCCGGTCAGTTCCTACGCCACGGCTATGAAGGCTGCACGATGGATCTCGTAGCGGCCAAGGCCAAGGTCGGGAAACAAGCCATTTACGAGTTTTTCGATAGCAAGGAACATCTATTCGCCGAAGTGACCCGTGCGCGGCTCGCCGAATTTCGTATCACCGCACCACGCCGCGATCTGCCAGCCCGCGAGGCGATCGAGCGGTATCTTATTGAGACCGTTGATAAGGCCGCCGATCCGACCGCCTCAGGCTTGTTGAGATTGAATATACTGATCTTTCGGCAGCACCCGGCGCTTGCAGCGGAACTGCATGACGGGCGGCGGCGGGGTGCGTCCGAGCTTGCGGCTTACCTCGTCTCTCTGGGAGAGGGGGAGTATGCTTCTCTGCGAGGCATCGACCCGCTCAATTTTGCAACACGCATGGCGGGCGTGGCGACAGAGGGTGTTCGGCACTTTCTAGGCGTTCCGTGGCAGGGGGAGGAGGAGCGGCAGGCGTCGGCGCGCTTTTCGGTTCGACTCTTCTTCGATGGCTGTTCGTGCGATGGGGCGCGGCCAGATCTTTCAGCTCACTCGCATGGACCCCTTAGCCCCGTGCGGCCCTACGCTGTCACGCGGCTTCCCGAGAGCCGGTTCGACGGATTATGCGTGAAGGCGCTGGCGGGCTTTCTTGATCATGGCTTTGACGGCATGAGCCTTGACTTGCTCGTGGCCGAAACAGGTGTCAGCCGGGCCACCATTTATCGCCAGTTCGGAAATAAGGATGGCCTTTTCCATTATGTTTTGGGCCGGGAGATTGACCGCCGGGCGGCAGTGACATGGCGTACGCCCCGCGCAAGCGATTTCACCAGCGAATTGGAAGTGTTGGCGGCGGATGTTCTCGCCGAACATCTTTCCTCGCCCTCCATCGCGATGTACCGCCTCTTGATCAGAGAGGTAAAGCGCGTTCCCGCTTTGGCCGTTGCTTATTATGACAGTCAGATTGATCGTCTGCGCGAACCTCTTTCAGATATTTTTGCGCGGCATCGAAATATTCGGCCGTGCGAAGGCTGTGTGAGGGCGTTTCACACTCTCGCAACCTTTGGAGTGAGGTTCCTAACGAGCCCGGCATCGCTCGACAGTGCCGGTATCGCGCAACTTTCGCGCGAAACGGCACGGATCATGGCGCGGCCCATCGCCGTAGATTGAAGGCCTATGTCTTGACGCGAGTAAATGCAGGAGGGGAAGTGCCTATCCGTGGCGCTTCCCCCACTCCGTCAATCGAGGCGATAGTCGCTTTGTACGGGTCCTCGCATCTCGTTCCACATATCGACAAGCCGGAAGGGCCAGGGTCCGACGGGGCGGCCCTTGCTGTTCTGATAGTAGCTTTTCGCTTTCGGGTGCGTCCAGATCATGTGCTTCATGCGATCATCGATCCGGCGGTTGTGGCGTGCAAAAGCGTCCTGCGTCGGCTCGATGGTGCGGGCGCCATTGGCGATCATATGATCGAGACACTCGATCATATAGTGGACCTGGGCTTCGCTGACGATGTTGAGGCCGCCCGCATGGTTCGGCCCCGCATTGGGACCAACTGACATGAAATAATTGGGATAGCCGGGGATGGTCGTGCCCATATAGGCGCGCTCTTCCTCGTCCGCCCAATCGACTGCCAAGTCATGGTCGCCGCGCCCCTTGATCACAAGATCCTTGACCAGCTTGCCATGGTTGAACCCAGTGGCGCAGATGATGACGTCGAATTTATATTCCGTGCCATTCTTCATGCGGATGCCGTCCGGCAGGATTTCCGCGATGGGCGTGTCATCCAGCGTGACATGCGATTGCACTAGCGCGTCGTACCATCCGGCATCCATCACGATCCGTTTTGAAAAGATCGGGAAATCGGGCGTCAGCTTTTCGATCAGATCGGGCCGAGACGCGAGCTTGTGTCGCATGTGCGACAGCGCATATTGACGCATCCCTTCATTCAGAGCGGATACGGCGATGCCGTCCTCCGGATAGTTCGGGTCCTTGACGACATTGGGATAGAGGCCGTCGGCTGCGAACCAGAATACGCGGAAGCGGAACCATTCCTTGTAATGCGGGATATGCCGCAGCGCCCATTTGACCGCTTCCGGCACTTCCTTGGTGACTTCGGGATTGTTGATCATCCAGTGCTTGGTGCGCATGAAGACGACCATCTCCTCGACCTCGCCGACGATGGTCGCCACGATCTGAGCCGAGCTGGCGCCGGTGCCGATGACCGCGACTTTCTTGCCTTTAAGATCGATCCCCTCGTCATAGCCCGCCGAATGCGTCAAGACCCCACGGAAGCTGTCGATGCCCGGAATGTTCGGCAGGCTCCAACGGTCGGCGGGCCCGAAGGCGTTGAATATGGCATTGGCCCGGATCACGTCCCGCTCGCCAGTCTTCACATTTTCAACTGTGACGTTCCAGAGCGCGGTCGCTTCATCGAACACCAGGCTAAGCACGCGTGTTTCGAAACGGATATGGCGGCGCAGGTCATATTTGTCGGCCACGCTGCGGAAATACTCGCGCATGTCGGCGCCGTGCGGATGATAGTGGTTCCATTCCGGACTGATTTCAAAGGAATAGGAATAGAAGTGGCTAGGCGTATCGACGCCGACGCCGGGATAGCGGTTCTTCCACCAGGTACCCCCGACCTCCTCATTCTTTTCGATCACCACATGATCATATCCGGCCCGTTCCAGTTCGATGCTGGCGAGAAGGCCGGTCAGCCCAGCGCCGATCACCAGCACCTTGAAGCCGGGAGGCGGCGGTGTTCTTTCCGCCTTTTCCTTGCGAGCAGCTGTACGCTGGAAGCCGCTCTGCTCCAGCACCATGGGGATGAATTCATTTTCGACCGGCTCGCCGACGCTGACGGTCATCATTTTCTGCATGAGGGCGAGCGGCGGGTCCTCATTCCGCGCCGCGCCGGGCGTGGTGAGCACGTAAAGCAGCTTTTCGCGCAGGTCGTCGATGCAGTCCTGCGGAATCTGATAGTCCGGATTGGTGTAGGGTGGATGGATGTGGACCTTGAACGTCTCCAGCATGGATTCGTCATGCGTCAGATGAACATAGACCATCAGCAAGGTTTGGAGGTTCGCTTGCTCCAGAGCGGCCTTAAGTTCCGGGCTGTCCTGCATCGGCAGTTGGTGGACCGGGGCGGTTGATCCGCGTTCGGCGCTATGGTGCTGCATCGTGCTCATATTCTCTCCTAAATATCGGGCGTGTATCGCCGCTATTTTTTTGTCGCTGCGCGTCAGGCGGCGGCCTGCGCTTCACTCTCCATATCCCGGCATATCTTGCGGAGCCCGCCTCAGGGACGCGCCAGATAATTTCGGCAACATATGCCGGAATTGGCGAGAGTCAATTTCTAAGGGCGCGCTTGAGCCGTATCACCGCCTCATCGAGTGCGGACAGGAAGCGCGACCGATCCGCCTTCGCAAATGGCGCTGGTCCCCCCAGGCCGTCGCCCACCGCGCCCGCGCGTAAATCGGCCATGATGGCCCGCACCGCAACGGCATTGCCGATAGAGGCTGTGGTGAAGGCTTTGCCCGTCGGCGCGATCACTGCGCCGCATCCGGACTTGAGGCAGCGGTCCGCCAGCAAAATGTCCGTGGTGATGACGATAGAAGCGGCATCGACATGCTCCACGATCCAATCATCCGCGGCGTCGAAGCCGTCGCTCACCACAATGCGTGAGATGAGCGGATGCGCCGGCACTCGGATGGGACTGTTGCTGACGACGATGACTGGCACATCATGGCGCCATGCGACTTTATATGTTTCGTCTTTGACCGGGCAGGCGTCAGCATCAATGAAAATCTGGGGCATGCAAGCGATGTAGATGGCGCTGCCGGAAAATGGGAGGGCCTTCTGTCCGGCCGGAGATCCGTTCAAGAAGCTTATGCGGCAGGTCGCGAATGCGCCATCCTGATCGATGTGTCCATGATGGCTGCGCGTGGATTCTGGATTATGCGGCTACCGGGGGCTATTACATGCCAGAAGCGATAAGGCAGGGGCGGGATGATGATGAAGAGGCCGGAGCAGGAAGAAACTTTCACCGATATTCGCGACGGCATCCGCCGCCTCTGCGCGCAATTTCCGGGGTCTTATTGGCAGCAGCTGGACGCAGAGCGCCGCTACCCGACCGAGTTCGTGGCCGCGCTGGCGCGCGAGGGGTGGTTGTCGATCCTGATCCCCGAGCAATATGGCGGCTCGGGGCTGGGGCTATGCGCAGCGATCGCCGCGTTGGAAGAGGTGCATCGCTCCGGCTGCAATGGCGGCGCGGCGCATGCGCAGATGTACACGATGGGCACGCTCCTGCGTCATGGTTCGGAAGAGCAGAAGGCGCGCTACCTACCAAGGATAGCCTCGGGGGAACTGCGCCTGCAGGCTTTTGGCGTTACCGAGCCGGCCAGCGGCACCGACACGACCCGCATCCGCACCTTCGCGCGGCGGGAGGGTGGTGACTATGTGGTGAATGGTCAGAAGATCTGGATCAGCCGGGCGGAACATTCGGACCTGATGGTCTTGCTCGTCCGCACGACGCCGCGCGAGGAATGCGCCAAGCCTAGCGAGGGCCTCAGCGTGCTGCTGGTCGATATGCGCGACGCGGTGGGGCATGGTCTGGTGATCCGGCCGATCCGCACCATGCTCAATCACGCCACGACCGAACTGTTCTTCGACGACCTGCGCGTGCCTGTGGAAAATCTGATCGGCGAAGAAGGGGAGGGGTTCCGCTACATCCTGTCGGGCATGAACGCCGAACGTATCCTTATCGCGTCTGAATGTATCGGCGATGCCCGCTTCTTCATCGACCGGGCGAGCGCTTATGCAAAGGACCGTTCCGTCTTTGGGCGGCCCATCGGGCAGAACCAGGGCGTGCAATTTCCGATCGCGCGCGCCCATGTGCAAACTACCGCGGCAGCCGCGATCGTGGAGAAGGCCGCTGCCTTGTTCGACGCTGGCGCGCAGTCCGGCACTGAAGCCAACATGGCGAAGATGCTTGCGTCTGAAGCGTCCTGGTATGCTGCTGACATGTGCCTGCAGACGCATGGCGGTTTCGGTTTCGCCGAAGAATATGACATCGAACGCAAGTTCCGCGAAACCCGGCTCTATCAAGTCGCGCCCATCTCCACCAATTTGATCCTCAGCCATGTGGCGACCCACGTGCTGGGGCTGCCGAAAAGCTTTTAATTGGGCAGCTGGTGGAGGCCCTCCTCTTGTCATGTTCAGCGATTATCAGACTAGGCGACAGACGCTTCGCCAAAATCGCGGCCTGACCTTCCCGCAGTAGCGATGAACGGCGAGCAGCCGACTCAGTTCTCGACCGGATAGATGCTCCCGCGACGGGATAACCAGTGATGTAATTCCACCAGCGCGCATCAAAGGGTGGAGGGCGCCGAACGAGGCGCGCTGCTTGGCAAATCGCTACCCTTGGCGCGAAAATAGCTCATAAAGAGTGGCTAAAATGATACACAATTGCGCATTGCTCGATTGCGAAGATTGTTGCCCTACCCTAGTGTGAAGCATCGACCGCTAGAAAAAAGGCGGCGACCTAATAATTGGGAGGGAATCTTGAACAAGCATTCCGCACTGCTTTTCGGTACCGTTGCCTCGATCGCGGTGATGGCGACCGCCCCTGCGTCCGCACAGCAAACATCGGGAGACCAACTCGGCGCAACCGCCGATATCATCGTGACGGCGCAACGCCGCGCAGAACGCGCGCAGGATGTGCCGATCGCCATTACGGCTTTTTCGCCCGAGCGCCTTCAGCAGCAAAATATCACGCAATCGCAGGATCTTAACGCCAGCGTCCCGTCACTCGTCGTCGGTTCGGCAGGGCAGGGCTCGCGCGATTCCCAGACCTTTACGCTTCGTGGTCAGGGCGCAACCTTCCAGGCGTCGCCGGGCGTCGTCCTCTATTTGAACGAAGTGCCACTGCCCGCGCCGATCACATTGAGCCAGCAGGGCGGCCCCGGCAACTTCGTCGATCTTGAGAATCTTCAAGTTCTCGCAGGCCCTCAGGGTACGTTGTTCGGCCGCAATACCACTGGCGGCGCAATCCTGCTCGTTCCGCACAAGCCGACGAACAATTTTTCAGGATCGCTGCTTGCCAAATATGGCAATTATGACGCCAAGGAAATTGAGGGCGTTATCAACATTCCGGTGGTCGAGGACAAGCTTCTCGTCCGCGTCGTCGGCGCTTATCATGATCGCGACGGCTATACTCGTGACGTGACCTGGAACAAGGATCGCGACGACACGCACTGGTATTCGGGCCGCATCGGAATCACATTCCGCCCGACCGAACGCATCGAAAATTACTTGATGGCCTATGGCTCTTATTCGCGCTTCAACGGCACCGGCCTTATTCACAAAGGCTTCAATATTGACGGAACGGCCGGCCTCGCTCAGCTAGGGCTCTGCTCCAATACGCCGATCGCAACGAGCGGACCTTTTTCGTGCGATGTTTACCGCGCGGCCACGGCGCAGGCCGATGCTCTCGGGCCGCGCCAGACGGCGCATGGTGTTGATGATTATCAAAAGACCAAGACCTGGGGTATCACAGATACATTGTCGTTCGACCTCAACGACGAACTCGTACTGCGCAACATCATCAGCTATCAGAAGTTCAAGAGCTTCTACCGCTACGACGGCGACGGCACCGTTCTGCAGCAATATGATGTCGATCCCTACAAGCTGCCCGCGCCAGGACAGGTCACGCTTCCCGGTGTGGGCACTCCTGTCGTGTACAATAATACATCGCCGGTCACGCTGCCACGGGACAGTTACAAGCAATTTACGGAAGAATTCCAGATTCAGGGCACCTATCTGGACAACCGGCTGACATTCACGGCAGGCGGCTTTTACTACAGCCAGAAGCCTGATGGCGATCAGGCGGGCAGCGCCATCAACTATTGCCCGGCGGTCATCACCGGCACGCCGATCCCGGCGTTCGTCGATTCCCAAGGCACGTTCCATGCACCCGCCTGTGTCGCCAACGCGACGCCGGGCTATGTCGCGACGACGTCGAAGGCGCTCTATGCGCAGGGCACGTTCGATTTCGGCGCGATGACGCCGTCGCTCGACAGCCTGCGCCTCACGGGCGGTTTCCGCTATACCTGGGATAAGATCAAAGGTTTCTCGCAAAGCTATACGCCGACCCTGACCGGCCAGTTCGTCTGCTCGGCCGACTCCGCGCTGGTTAACGCGATTTCGGATTGCAACTTCACCGCTTCGTTGAAAAGCAAGGCGGCCACATGGCTGCTCGGGCTCGATTACAAGCCTGTTCGGGAAGCCATGATCTTCGCGAAGGTCAGCCGAGGCTACAAGGCAGGCGGGTTCAACCCCTATGCCGTCCGCGTGGACACCCGCACCTTCGAGCCGGAAAAAGTCACCTCCTATGAGGTGGGGTTCAAGTCGGACTTCCGCATCGCCAGTGTTCCGACCCGGCTCAATGCGTCCTATTATTATCTGAACTACCAAAATATCCAGAAGGCGACCGGCGATTTCAATCCCGTAACCTTGGCAAGCGGCGCACGCATCAATGCAGCAAAGGCCCATGTCTCGGGCGTCGAGCTTGACGCGTCCATTCGTCCGTGGAAGCCATTGGAGATCGGCGGCAATTTCAGCTACACACGGTTCAAATATACCGAATATAGTCTGATATCGAACGGCTTCCTGGCGGATTGCTCCGGCGCGGCGCCACCCGCCGGCACGCCCACGGACCTCACCTGCCTTCCGGGTCAGTATGTGGTGCCGTACATCTACAGCTTCCACGTGGCGGTGAACCTGCCCATCGCGGAAAAGCTCGGGAACATGTCGTTCTTCGTGAACTATGCGCATAATTCGCCGCAGCATAGCGAAGCGACGGTGGTCGCGCCGCAACAGCCCGGGGAGAAGCTGGAAGCTTTTGGCTTGCTGAATATGTCGCTTGACTGGAACAACGTCGCAGGCTCGGGCCTGGACGCAGGGGTGTTCGTGACCAACGCCACCAACAAGCTCTACCGGATCAGCAACACCGACGTGTACCAGGGCGGCTCCTTGCTTTCCTGGGCGACGATCTACGGCGAGCCCCGGATGTATGGGCTCAAGCTGCGCTATCGCTTCGGCGGGGAGTAAGGGAGGCCGGCCTTCTCCCGAAGGCTGAACTTTGAGCAAAGACAATCGGCTGGTCCCGCAAGTGCAATGCGGGACCAGCCGATCTTTTTTGAGCGGCTATCGCCGGGCGTGGCAATTTAAACGCTTGCGACGCTGCGATAGGCTAACGGGTCGGCTTCACGAAGTTTTGGGCTTGGTCACCGTGGGCGAGACTACTCACCCGAGTAAGTGACTATGACGGCGTTGTGGCCCGTCTCTTTGGTAATCGCGATAGAAGCCTGCCGGTCTTTGCCGATCGCCGACATCATCGCCGTTCCTCCTGATAAAAATTCGGAGGTTTTCTTCATCCCTGCCGCTGCAAACCGATCACGATAAAAGGCAACCACCTTGGCCGCGTCGTCGGTGGTCAGCAGCCGAACTTCGTGGTTGGAGTCATCAGAGGCACTGTTGAGCGATTGGATTTTGGCTCCCGGATAGAGCGGCGCAAAATCGGGCATCTTGAAGTCAGCCGGTGGCGGTGTCTGGCTCGCAGGACTTGAGATTGGAAGAGCGGGAGCGGCTTGCGGCGTCTCCACCTGGTTGGTGAGCGATGGCGTAGCAGTGTCTTGCTTTTTATCGCCCGACCCGCAGGAGGCCAGGATGGTCAATCCGATGAGAAGCAAGAAGCGCATGCGACTCTCCTCTATGATCGGCTTAGCCTAAAGCATTCAGGCCGGTTCAAGCAAATTAAGATGCTAAAGCTTTTGTCCTGCGCGACGGAGTGAGCGGGCATGCCGCGGCCAGATGTTCCCGCTCTATAGCGCGTTCCGCCAGCGATAGCTGATCTGCATCGCTGTTTGTGAGCCTATGCCGGAGCGAAGCGGCCGCTTCACTCCGGAAGAGCGTAGGCGATCAGAGCGTCATTCTGGCGCGTGCCGAGATATTTGTGCCCCCCTGCCGCGATCACGACGAACTGTCGGCCATTTTTGCGCAGGCGATAGGTCATCGGCGTGGCCTGGCCGCCGCCCGGAAGGCGCGCCTGCCAGACGATTTTTCCGGTGCGAATGTCGAAAGCGCGGAAATAGTTGTCCGTTGCCGCGCCTATGAACACGAGTCCCGAAGCGGTGATGACTGAGCCCCCGAGATTGGGCACGCCGGTCTTCAGCCAGATCGGAAACGGCGCCTGGTCCCGGGTCGTGCCGAATGGAACTTCCCAAAGCCGCTTCCCCGCCTTCAGATCGATGGCGATCAGCGAGCCCCAGGGCGTCCGATTGCATGGCGCGCCAAAGGGTGACAGCATCGGTCCCATTGTGAGCCCGTATGGGGAGCCGGTCCCAGGAAGCACGGGTTGGCCCGCCTTCTGAAGCTGAGCCACCTGCGCGCGCGGAACGAGCTTCATCAAGGCCGCAGCCTGTGTGGTGTTCACGATCAGGATGTTACGATGTGGGTCTATCGAGACGCCGCCCCAGTTCGTTGCGCCCATGAAGCTGGGGAATTGTATCCAGCCCCGTGTGGATGGCGGGGTGAACAGCCCTTGATAGTTTGCCGAGCGAAACAGGTCCCGGCATTTGCCACGGTCATAAGGCGTGAAGCCGTACATGGCTTCTTCGGTCAGATCCTTCGCGCGAACGATGAAGGCCGGATTGGCCGGGAAGGGCTGCGTTGAGGAAAGCTGTTCGCCGGGAACTGCGCCCGCTTGTGGAACCGGGCGTTCGACGACGGGGAAGACGGGCTTTCCGTTGCGGCGGTCGAGGATGAAGATATGGCCCTGTTTGGTGGCCTGCGCGAGGGCAGGCACTACGCCCATGGCGGTCGGCAGGTCGAAGGCGACCGGCTGCGATGGCAGGTCATAATCCCATAGATCATGATGCACTGTCTGAAAGTGCCACCGCACCTTGCCTGTGGATGCGTCCAGCGCGACGACCGAGCTTGAGTAATGGTCAAGGCCCCGGCGCTCACCGCCGAAATGGTCGGGCGCGGCATTGCCCATCGGGACATAGATCATGTTCAAGGCCGGGTCCGCGGACATCGGCGCCCAACTATTGGGAGTGGCGCGGACGAGAGACTCGCCCGGGTGCGTCTTCGATGCGGACTCCATGCCGGGAGGAACGGCATTCCATGCCCAGGCGAGCTTGCCTGAATGGACATCGAAGGCGCGAATGGCGCCTGCCGGGACATCGACCCGCACATTGTCGATGACGCGTGCGTTGACGACGATCTTATTGTCGATGAACACGGGCGGCGATGATACCGCCATGTCTCCGCGCTCATATTTGCCGAGACCCTGCCGCAGATCGAGGATGCCGCCCGCCCCGAACGACGCGCAAAGGCGCCCCGTCGCCGCGTCCAGCGCGATTAGGCGCATGTCGAGCGTTCCAGCCACGATGCGGCCCGCACAAGGCGCGCCCGCGGCAACGGCGGGATCGCGCACATAGGTGACGCCCCGGCAATTTAATTGATAGGTGCTGAAATTATCGGACTTTGGATCGAACGCCCAAATCTCGCGGCCGGATTCAGGATCCAGAGACACGATCCGGGTGACGCCCGAGCAGGTGTAGAGCCGATTTTCCGCGATGATCGGCGTGGCCTCGAATGTGGGCGAGCTCTGTCCCAGAGCCTTGATCATCCCGATATGGTAGGTCCATGCGGGTTTCAGCGCCCAGACATTCTCAGGCGTGACCTGCGTCAGCGGCGAATATCGCGTTCCGCCTGCGTCTCCACCCCAATGATTCCAACCGGCAATGGGCCCTGCCAGATCGATGCGGGGATTGGGCGTGAACCAACCCTGCCCATAAACGTGCATGGCCGCGCCGATCAACGCGACAGGCAACAGGATCGCCAAGGCAACGCGCTTGGCTTTTCGGAAAGCACGAGGAGGCAGGCTGGAGGTCACATCTGTTCTTTCATCGGATGAATGATCGCGCAGGTCGGAAACTTGGTCCGCCGGGCTAGATCTGGAACACGTCGAATGAGCCGACATGTGCGCGATTATGCTTGATACGCTCCACCATGCGCCAGCAGCCATCGATCTTACGCCAGCGATCATGATAGTCGCCTAGCGTGGCGAAGGTGAGGTGCTTGCGTTCGCCAATCCCTAGATGCATGTCGCTGACATAGCAGCGGCTCTGCGCCTCATCCCCATTCACATCGACTATGAGATTCCCAAGAAGATGCTGCGTTGGTCCGCATGTATCGAGATAGCGGCGCAGGGTAGCAATAAAGGCGGCACTGCCGTCGAGCCGGCCTTCACCAACATCGGCGACCGCGTCATCCACCAGTATTTCGGCTATCCTGCTCCAGTCGCGTTCGTCCATCGCGCGGGCAAATTCGGCGAGCTGCCGGGCAATCTGATGGTGCGCGATCACGTCGTCCAAGGTCATGTCTATTCCGATCATCTGGTTCCATTCCTTTGAAAGAAATGGCGCATCTGCGACGCCATGATCCTGGTCGCTGTGTCGCCCGGATTGCGCAGGTGCTGGCGGACGAGATGAAAGCAGGTCTGGTCTATCCCAAGCAGAAGGATTTGCGCCTCAAGCATGACATCGCTGTCCTGCTTGGCTGCGGCGAAGGCTGGCTGCAGTTCTGCCAGCATGTCGATCAGCGCGTCGCGCTGAAGCGATATTTTGCGGTATAGCTGCTCTTCCAGCGCGGCCACTTGGGTGAGGAGAGTGCAGGTTTCCACATTAGACCGGTGAAAATTGAGATAGCCCGCTGTCCATGCCATGAGTTCGGGAAGTTGTGGGTTACACAATTCTGCAAGGTGACGAAAAACGGGCTTCCACGCGGGTTCGAAATCATCGGCTATGGCTATGACCACCGCGAGTTTCCCATCGAAATGGCTGTAAAATGCGGCCCGGCTGACGCCTGCCTTCACCAATATCTGTTCGATTGAACTGGCGACATAGCCGCGTTCCGAAAACACCTTCAGCGCCGCCTGTGCGATAATGTGGCGCGTGCGGGAGCGCTGCTCCTCCTGCAACTGATTTCGCCGGGGGGTGACGGTTTCCAAAAATGTCAGCTCCGATGTTCGGCTAACGAGCTAGCATGGTCCGTGCAGAGTGACAATA
This sequence comes from Sphingobium tyrosinilyticum, assembly GCF_042654265.1. Classification (NCBI taxonomy): domain Bacteria; kingdom Pseudomonadati; phylum Pseudomonadota; class Alphaproteobacteria; order Sphingomonadales; family Sphingobiaceae; genus Sphingobium; species Sphingobium tyrosinilyticum. The sequence goes on from NZ_JBHSFZ010000025.1 coordinate 132,356, forward strand.
CAAAGTGTATGGGCGAACGATGTGTATGGGGGGGGAACGCCACACTGGTTGGGCCGCTGTGCTGGAAGAGGGTTCGATGTCTGTCGCGCGCTGCCTAGGCGCAGCTGTCCAATCGCTTAGCCGTGGAAGCGATGGGCGCCCGACAATGTCGTTCAATGATCCAGCCCTTGAGCTATGGATGGCTTTCTCCTACCGGAGAGCGGCTGAATAGTGCGAAAAAGACAGGTTTGGGAGGCATCGCTGTGGTTGATAAACGCGTTGCGATCGTCACCGGCGGTGGAACGGGCGTCGGGGCCGCGTCGGCCAAAGCTCTCGCTGCCGACGGATATAATGTGTTGGTGAACTACGCCCGCAGCAAGGACGCGGCGGACGATGTGGTCGCCCATATCGTTGCAGGCGGCGGCGACGCTGTTGCGGTGCGCGGTGATGTCGCGAGCGACCATGATTGCCGAGCGCTCGCTTCGGCCGCAGTTGGTCGCTGGGGCCGCATCGATGCTCTGGTCCACTCGGCGGGAGTGACCCAGTTCGTGTCGATGAGCGATCTGGAAGGGCAGGATGCCGAGGACTTCCATCGTATCTATGGCGTGAATGTTATCGGTGCTTATCAAATGGCGCGGGCGGTGCTCCCTGCGATGCGCGCGCAAGAAGGGGGCGCCATCATACTCGTTTCCTCGATCTCCAGCTTGAATGGAACCGGCAGCTCTTACGCCTATGCGGCGTCCAAGGGAGCCCTGAACACCTTGACCATGGCGCTGTCCCGTAATCTCGCTCCGATCCGCGTCAATGCCGTGCTACCCGGCGTGATTGATGGCGACTGGCTTCGCAGGGGGTTGGGGGAGGACGGATTCGATCAGGCCCGCAAGACGTTCGAGGACGCATCCGCACTAGGCCGCTTGTGCACGCCAGAGGACATCGCCTCCACGATCCGGTGGCTGGTGAGCGAGGCCCGCGCGATGACGGGCCAGCTTGTTACGATCGATGCGGGGGCGATGATCGGCCGCCCCCCGCAAGTTGTACTCCGCTAGCTCAGGTTCCGCCGCGCAGGTGTTCGAGCCACTCTCACAGAGCAATGGCGTTGGGCGAGCAGGCGTAATCTAGACGCGACCTTCCCGCAGCATTCGATAGATTTTTCCGGGAAAAGGCGTTTACGGGCGACAGCAGGCCGAATATCCGCTATTGCATCATTATTGCGCGGAATTTGCTGCAGGCATCCGCCGTGACTGAGAGACCAACGCGCTCCCGCTTGCAAGCCGAGGAGCGCTTCATGGACGACCTGAATTATTTGCTGCGACGAGAGCAGGAAGAACTGCTTCGCGCACAATATGCGCCATGCATATCAACGCGCGCGGCATATCAAGGGCTGGCGCAAGGCTATGCCCGGCGCATTCGCGACCATCGTCTCCCTTACCGGTCGAAGAGGGCGGACGGGTCCACGCCCTTTAACCCCTTTCCTTTCGGGCCCTGGGGAAATCAAGCATGAGCCGGGTCATCCATATCGATCAGTCCCCGTCCGCCATCGAAGCGCTCTGCGCCAAGCATATGTTTCGGATGTCCACGGTCGAGCCGCTGCTGTCTGGCGGGTCGAGGGTTGTGTTGCTCGATCCCAGGGACGCGGAGGCGCTTCGCGTCATTATGAAGCACAAGCTGATCCTGGGCGAGGTAAAGCGTTCTCCCTCTCATATCGCCCGGCAGTTGCCGCCCAATGGTTCACGGAGATAATTGTGGAACAATCCCATCGTCTGGAACGCGGGCGGCTCGCGGCGCTCAGTCAGGCTCTTCTGGCAAATTGTCCGCGGCAGAAAAGCCAGCATGAGGAACAAGCCCGAGCCTATGCTAAGATCATTGATGTGTTGAGCCGCGAGGGACATGAAGCCCTCGCGCGCTTGCGCGACTGATTGGGAGCGGCGGCGAACGAGCCTCGGGAACAGGAGCGAGCTTCGCGAAGTTCTTCGCGTGCTGGCAGCCAAAACCGGCCGCGAGCAGATCAGGATATTGCATGCGCCTTAAAGTGGAAGCGAGGCTCGCCTATCATATGCCGCAGCAGGCTGACGTGCTTCTGGCGATTGAAGGCGCGCAGATGCCGGAGCAGCGGCTGGTAAATGACCTGCTGACCGTCCGTGGCACCGAACCGTTGCGCACCGTGCCGGGCGATGATGGGATTGGCCGCAGAACCTGGGCTACCGCGCAGGGTGATTTTCTGGCGGAATATCACGGCACCTTCGACGTCGAGCGAGGCGCCAGGTCTTTGATAGGGCTGCCCGTCTCCGCGCGACCCGATCTGCCTGCCCATGTCATACCCTATCTTTGGCCTAGCCGGTTCTGCCAGTCCGATCGCTTCGTATCTTTCGTGGCGCGAGAGTTCGGAGACTTTGATGGAGGGGCGAAGATCGATGCGATGGCGCAGTGGATACGCCGCAACATCGATTACAGGCTGGGTGCGAGTCACGGCACGACGAGTGCGGTCGATAGCTTTGTGGCGCGCGAGGGGGTCTGCCGGGACTTTTCGCATGTGATGGCGGCCTTTGCCCGCGCAGCTGGTATCCCGGCGCGCCTGGTTTCGGCCTATGCCTGGCAGCTGGACCCGCCCGACTTTCATGCTGTCGTCGATGTCTGGCTGGACGATGGCTGGCACCTGGTCGACGCCAGCGGGCTTGCTCCAGTGGAGGGGCTTGTGCGCGTAGCCGTCGGAAGAGACGCCACCGACATCTCGTTCATGACGATTTTCGGATATGCGGAGCTGGTCAGTCAGGAGGTTTGCGTGACCTGTCTGACGGCTGATACGGTGGACAGCCCTACGCTTGAAAACTGAGCTGCCGGAACCTCAATCGCCCTTGGATGCGAGCCAGATCGTGTGGATTACATGTTCCTCACCGGCCAGGGCAGGGATGCTCACCTCGTCCACGCCAAAACCAGCTTGTTCAAGGCGATCGACAAAGTCGTCATCCGTATAGGCCGACCATATGGCGAGGATGCCGCCCGGCTTCAGGGCCTCACGCGCCACTCGCAGTCCCCAGTTGCAATAAAGCCGTTCGTTGGGAAGGTGGATCATTCCGTCAGGACCGTTATCGACGTCGAGAAGAATGGCGTCGAATCCCGCCTTGTGCCTGACGATCACGTCGTGAACATCGGCCATCTCCAGCGACAAGCGGGGATCGATGAGATAGTCCTTGAACAGATGCGCCAACGGACCTCTGGCCCATTTGACGACCTCGGGCACAAGTTCGGCCACGACGACTTCTGCCGTAGATGACAGTGAACGGAGGGTCGCGCCCAGCGTGAAACCCATGCCGAGCCCACCGATAAGGATGCGGCCGTCGCGGTGGGATAGCCGATCGCATGCCAGCGTCGCCAGGGCCTCTTCCGAATGGCGAACCTGATTGCCCATCAGTTCATCGTCGCCGAACTGGATCGAATAATCGTCCCCGCGACGCCACAGCATCAGTTCGCCGCCATCGGGCAGCTTGGCTGTGTCAACCAGCTCTACGGGAATTTCTTCCCTGTCATCTTGTGACGCCAACGCTGTCATTGCGTGTTATGACCGTGACTTTAGCTGGTCATATTGACCAGGCTCCGCCTTGAAGACGTCCCGAGCAAAGTTACGGACTGCAGCCGCTGATTTGAACGTCTCGTCCTGCAGATGGGAGGTTACGAGTGGATAGCCTTGAGAATTATAGCGGGTCTCCCGAACCGTGAGCCGAAAGTTCCCTTCATCATCCTTGCTGATCAGATAGGGGCGGACTGCTTCTCGGCTCATGGAGACTCCTGACTGTAATTTAGATTATCGGCAGCAAAGAGGTGCTGCCGGGGATGGAGGTTAGCCCACCATCGCCATGACAACGCGCTTCAATTCACTGCTCGACAGGGTCGCCGGGCGACCCGGAGCAGGAGACCGCGCCTCTAACCGGCATAAGGCCGGGGAGAGCGTTGCGCGTTTTTCGGGTTTGGAAAACATATTCATAATCAGTCCTTGCGGTCTATGCCGCGTTCCAATGTATGTCTCGCCGCACGGCACAGCCTGTGTCAGGCGCGGCCAAATTGTCGGCGAGGACATGAAGTGTGTATCTGGGAATGCGCCGCATCGGCCAAAAAGGCTTTGCAGCGCCCCGCTCAAGACGATGCCCGGTTCTTTCGGGCGAGATAGCGTGCGTCGCGGGCCGACTTGCGTTCAGCCTCACTGAGTTCGGGCTTTTGCTTGGCTGCCTTTGCAGCAGCCTCTTCGCTGGCCTGCGCCCGCTTGGCCGCCTTTTGCTCTTTCGCCGCGAGTAGTGCGTTCTGGCGCTTTTCCCGCGCCGCAGCCTCCTTAGCAAGGCGGCGTTCCACATCTTCGGGGGCGGAAGCCCGAACCACCGGCGCTTTGGTCCGCAATCGGTCGAGAACCTCTGTCCGGGCGCTCGCCGCAGCGGCTATGCGCTCCTGGAAATGTGGTTCCTTATATCTTTTCATTAAGAGGAAAGTCCTGTCTTTTTAAAATTCGTGCGGGCCATCGCGCGGGCGGCCGAAGCCGCCCAGCGCCTGCCTTCACGCAGGTTGGAGGTTGGTTGCCGATGCCTTGCCGCGCTGATCAGTTTCCAGCGTGTAGGACACGCGCTGATCCTTCTCGAGCGTGCGCATGCCCGCCCGTTCAACGGCGGTGATGTGCACGAAGGCGTCGCCGCCGCCGCTTTCCGGCGCGATGAAACCATAGCCCTTGTCGGCGTTGAAGAATTTGACTGTTCCGGTGATCATATTGGAGCTCCTTGTCCAAATTTCATGGGAGCACGCGAAGATGCGCGCATCCTAGCTTCAAGAGGCAAATGTGGGACAAAGGAGAGCCGAGGCGGCCCGATATCCGTCGAAGCGCGACGTTCAGCGAGATGTTGATAGCACAAGTCGATGCAAAAGCAAAATGCGGGTGCCAGGCCGACCGGTCGACCGCTTTCCATCTGTCTTGGAGAGCCTCTTTATCTCCCGTTGTTTTCGCCTTATTGCCACACCCATGGCGTGACTGGATGCGCCGTTATTTCGAGGGCGCAGCCTCGTCCCGCTTGGCTTGAGCCAGTGCGTCATTCAAGGTCGAATATCGCCATTCCCGATAATGGTAGCGATATGCCGGCACTTTGGTGATGCCATAGCGAGCCATGAGTTCGGCTTCGTCCTCCGGGGCAACAGTCATTTTTCTCTCCCATCCTGATTAGCGAGTTGGGCGGCAGGATTATTGCCGTCCTCCGGTTGCGGGCCGGGCGAGCAGCTTGACCGCATCTTCGACCACGGAATATCCCGTTGGATCACCGATCGCCAAATCGAGCGGCCGCGCGCCCAAGGAGGTGTTGTGGGTGTTTAGGAAGCGGATTGCTTCCTCATGCCCCAGAAGAACGAATGCAAGATGGGTGATCAAACCCTGCCGCCTCGCCTGGTCAGGAGAAATCCGCGTCTCGCGGTTGACGAACGCTCGTCTTCGCGGGCGTGCGGGTGTGATGGCGTCCTCCGTCATGCGAACAGATGCTTGTGCAGTATCGATTCACTGCCTGCGCCAGCTGGCCGGATGAACGAAATATGATGCCGGGAATAAAGTTGATTGAGGTCCATGGGAGACTCCCTGGTAAGCGGGAGCGCGATGGTCTCTCAGTCAAGAACGCCTACATTGCTATGTCCTTGATATTTTCCATATAGGCTTAATCTGGAATCTTACAACATTTGCGCTGCCGACGGAACCTGCGTGCCGCCCATATGCAGACGCAAATTGCCGGTCGGCAGGCAAATTGGTGGACCTCAGGTCAAGGTGCGTTTGAACAGCGCCAGCGTCCGGCTCCAGGCGAGATCAGCGGCCGCCTTGTTGAAGCGGGGCGTCGTGTCGTTGTTGAAGCCATGTTCGGCGCCTTCGTAAGTATAAGCGGTGTACCGTTTGCCCGCCTGCTTGAGCGCTTCCTCATAGGGTGGCCAGCCGGCATTGGTGCGCGCGTCATTGCCGCCAAAATGGAGCAGCAGTTCGGCGTTTATCTTGGGCACATCGGCCAGCGGCGGGGCGCTGCCGTAGAAGGGCACGGCGGCGCGCAGCTCGGGAAGGCGCGTCGCCAGCAGATTGGCTATGCCGCCGCCGAAGCAGAAGCCGGTCGCGCCCAGCCTGCCATTGCCACCTTCGATCGTCAGCGCGTGGCGCGCGGCGGCGACGAAATCCTCACCGATCCTGGCGCGGTCGAGCGTCGCGAACTGCTCGCGCGCTTTGTCCTCGTCCCCCGGATAGCCGCCCAAGGTCGTGAGAGCGTCAGGTGCGACCGCGATGAAACTATCGACGGCGAGACGGCGGGCGATGTCCTGGATATGCGGGTTGAGCCCGCGATTTTCATGCGCGACGATAATGACGGGCAGTTTCTTCTTCACCTTTGCAGGCCGTGCGACATAGGCGCGGATGGCGCCATTGCCCTGTGGCGAGGGGATGTCGATCCATGCCGTGCTGATGCGCGGGTCAGCCGGGGCGATCACCTGGCCGATAGCGAAATCGGGGCTAAGCGCCGTCAGCAGCGCCGTGGCGGCGGCCACGCTGCCCGCATGGACCGCGCATTGGCGCAGGAAGCCGCGCCGGTCGAGCGCGCCGTGCACATAGGCGTCGAAAAGGTCCAGTACATCGCGGCTGAAATCAGTGCTGACGGGTCGGTCGGTGGCTGACATTACGGCACTCCAACAAGGGGTGGGGTAAGGGAAAAGCGAGGCGATCAGCCGTGCGTTTGTTGCAGGGCAGCGGTGAGGGCATCGACATCGGCGGGATCGATCGGCGCGCCATAGACATTCACCATCTTATTGACGGCGTCTCGCCAGAATTGCGGGCCTTTGCCGCGGGGCTGGGTGGTGATGTAGTCCAGCGAATGGCAGCCCATGCAATTGTTGACGATGATCTCGCCCTTCGCGCCCGCCAGAGCGAAGGGAACGGTGTCGGCTGGCAGTTCATAATCCCGAGTCCGCGCCGTGGCGGTAGCTGCAAGCGCGATGAGACCGAGGGCGAGCAGATAGGGCTTGGGGCTCATGCTGCCTTCACTCCGATGGTTTCGACGACATTGCGCATGTAGCCCGCTGGTTGCCAGCGGGGTGTCAGGGGCTGTGTTTCGCCGTCATGGCCGATGGCCCGGACCTTGATCCGGTGATCGCCAGCGGCGAGGGTGGCGGGCGCGGTCCATTCGCGGAAGGAATAGCGGCCAAGATCCTGGCCGAGCCGCGCCTCCTTCCAGTTGGCGCCGTCGTCCAGTGACAGTTCGACGCGGGCGATGCCGGTGCCGCCGTTGAAGGCGATGCCCCGGAAGGTGACGGGGCGGCCCGCGCGAATCCGGTCGCCATCCTTGTGGCTGGTGACGAAGGAGCGGATATTGAACCGGCCGATAGGCTTGGTCTTGTCCGGCTTTTGCCCAGGCGCCACGCAATTGCAGTCATTGTCGGGGATGCGATAGGCGGTCTTCATCCAATAGCCGTCATATTGCGCATCGACGACATTGATCTCGTGGAGATGCTTGACCCAATAGGTGCCATAATAGCCCGGCACAATGAGGCGGAGCGGATAGCCGTTGAGGAAGGGCAGGTCGGCCCCGTTCATGGCCCAGGCGACCATGACATCGCCATCGCGGGCGTGGTCGATGTCGAGCGCCTTAATGAAATCCGGAATGCTGTCGGCGGGCGGCGTATCGAGGCCGTTGAAGGTCACCTGCCGCGCGCCTTGCCGAACGCCCGCGCGGTCGAGCAGCGCCTTTAGCGGCACGCCCAGCCAACGGGCGTTGCCCATGGCCCCATTGCCCAGCTGCCCGCCGCCGACGCGGGGATCGGAAAAGCCGCGGCTGTTGCCCGAACATTGATTGACAGCAACGATCTCCTGCCTCGGAAAATCGCGCTTCAACGCTGCCAGCGAGAGCGACAAGGGCTTACCCACATGGCCGCCGATGGTCAGGCGAAACTGGGCGGGGTCGATGGTGGTGGGCAGGCCCGACAGATGATAGCGCACGAAAAAGGCGTCATTGGGGGTGAGCAGCCCCTGATTGAAGATCTCGAACGGCGTTTCGAGCTGCGGCGGGCGCATGGTGAGGCCGATGAGCGGGCGCTTTGGCGGCAGCTGGACCAGGGGCCGTTCGCCATTGTCGAAGGGCAGGCGCACGGTGGACGCCCGCGCAAGGCCCGGCGCGGTGATCAGCATGCCCGCCGCTGCGCTGACGAATTGCCGTCGATTGATGTTGTTCATGGTCGTTACTCGTTAAGGATGTCGGAAAAGATATTCCTCTTCAGGCGCTGAGTCTTTGCGCTTGTAGATCGGCGCGATCGGCAAAGCTCAGCAGCGGTGCGGCGCGTTCCTGGCTCGGCCGACGCTTCACACCTGCCAGCACGGCCGCGTCGAGATGGGGCGCGAGCATCTCCATCAACTGATAAGCATAGTTGCGGAGCAGCGATCCCTTGAGCGTCGCGATCTTGGTCACGCTGGGTTGGAAGAAGCGGTTTGAGCCCGGCAGCACCATCAGAGAGTCGCCCGGCCCGCTGCTGACGGCCATTTGCGATACGATGCCGACACCCATGCCCAATCGGACATAAGTCTTGATCACATCGGCATCCATGGCGGTGAGCCGGATGTCCGGTTCTATACCCGCCCTTTCATAGGCTTCGTTGATCTGCGATCGGCCGGAAAATTCGGGATTATAAGTGATGATGGGATAGCGGGCCGTGTCGGCCAGCGAGACATGCTCGGCGCGGGCCAGCGGATGATCGGGCGGGACGATCACGACATGCTCCCAGCTGAAGCAGGGATAGGTTTGCAGTTCAGGATAGTCATCCACCGCTTCGGTCGCGACGCCGATATCCGCTTCGCCCCGCAGCACCAGATCGACCACATAGCGCGGCGTGCCCTGCCGCAATTCGATCTCCACCTCCGGAAAACGCTCGCTAAAGCGCAGGAGGACCGGGGGGAGGACATAATTGGCCTGATTGTGTGTGGTCGCGACGACTAGGCGGCCCTTATCCTCCTGCACGAACTGTTCGGACAGGCGCTTGAGGTTGTCCGCCTGGTGAAGCAGCTTGTCGATCAGTTGGGCGGCATTTTCCCCGGCCTTGGTCAGGCCGGTGAGGCGCTTGCCGCGACGAACGAAAATGTCGACCTTCAGTTCAGCTTCCAATTCCTTGATCTGCTTGCTGACGCCCGATTGCGATGTGGAGAGCCGGTTCGCGACCTCGGTCAGGTTGAGATTATGCTGGATCGCCGTGCGAACATAGCGGAGCTGTTGAAAGTTCATGGACGTCCGCCCCCGCCGATAGCGAGCCGTACGATGGCGAAGGCCGAAGCCTTATCCCTGCAAAGCTGTGTCACCCCTGTTTCCCCTGATCATATCGTTTAAGGCATCCAAGGCAGGGTAGCTTTATTTACAACTTAAATGATTGAGAAACACTGTGTTGGCAAGGGAGGGGCCACGGCTTTGCGCTAAAGGTATTCCGCGAACGAGCGTTTCCCGGACGCCTAAAAAACCGTCTATTATCATAGGTTTATATAGATTCAGCTCGCCACTGAAGGCTTGCCCGCAGCTTTCCTTTAGGCCCAACGAGAATATCTAACGTCCCTTTCCTTGGTTGGACGTCGATCTGCCGCACCTAAAACACGCGTTGCCACTGGGAGGATTTTGTCAGGACATGAAGATCGCGTTTGCCGCAATTATAGGAACTTTGGCTTGCGCCGCGGGAGCGGCCGCATTGCCAAACGAGCAATCCCAGCTGCCAATCAAGGAGTTTATGGGCCATGTGATGCAGCGCAATGCCGAGCAGTTGTGGCAATGGACCGCGCTGGAAACAGACGTTCATGGCGAGCGATCCGGAAAGCCCGTGACGGAGGAGGATTGGGAGAATGCGGAGAGCGATGCGCTGACGCTGCAGCAACTCAGCTACGCGCTGGAGCATTCGGCCTACCGTATTGCGGATGTTGAGTGGGACAAGCATCTGATTGCCTTCAGGGAAGCGGCGAGCGCCAGTGCCGATGCGGCAGAGCGCAAGGACTTCGTGGCGCTGCAAAGCGCGGGCGACCGGATCAATGCGCAGTGCGTCGCATGCCACCTGACCTTCGCACCGGATATCGAGGCGCCGCCGCCCCCGCTGCCGGAAGGCTTCTGATAGGAGAACGAGGCCAGGCGAAGACATTGCGGGGCGGACTGCGTCGGTTGAGGAGGTCCGCTCGCAGACGCGGTTCCTGAAATAGGTCCTGTCCAAGGGAAAACTGGCCGACCCCGAAATTTGGGCCGGCCAGATGCAATGAGGCAGTATCTAGCGGGCGATGACTGGCCGGTCGGTGGGCACACCGACAGCGCCCCCGCCGAAAGGCCCGTTATTTTCGACGCAGACCCGCTCGACACGTTCGTGCAGCAGCGGCTGGCCAGGCCGGTTGGCGGGCTTCACATCATAATGCCAGCCGTCCGGCTTGTCGGCTTCGGTGTAGCGCTTGACTGGGATCGTCGCGGTCCAGGGACGCGAATAGACGGTCGGGTCGGTGAAGGTCGCGACATAGTTGAAGCCGCTGCCCTTGGCATCGAAGATATAGCGTTCGGTCGCGCGGCCATTTTCGCTGATGAAATCGCCATAGCGGCCGAACAGCGCCTTGCCATTCTGGTTCTGCACATCGACGATCAGCGTATTGCCTTCCCAATGACCGCGCGCATCCCCATTCCATAATTTGATGGCGCCGGGCAGATGCGGCCGGTTGTCGAGCGGGATGATCCGCGTGCCGGAATCGAACAGGAAGACGACATAGTTGGGGAACTGGCGGATCTCGAAGCCGTGCCACATGAAGGATTTGGGCACGCCCGCCGGTGCGCAGCGCGCCAGCGGCTCAATGTAGCGCGGCTTGTCCGGGTTCGGGAAATTCTTGGCGAAATCCTCCTGCAGCGCACGGGCGGCGGGGAGGTAGGGGATTTGGCCGTCCACCGGGTCGGACACGCGGCTCGGCGCGCGTTGGTTGCGGGGCAGGTTCGCCGAGTCCGAAGGTTCTCCGGGCGGTCCGGCCTGCGGGTCGGTGAAGTTGCTGTGGTTAGAGATGGTGTTGGAATAGAAGCCGGAAATGTCAGGCTGGCCGTCCGCCAGCTTGGCTCCGGTCCAGGCGCCGGAAGCGATCACCGGCACCTGCTTTTGCCAGCGAATGCCGCCGCCATTGCCAGCCACGCGCGGCTGGGCGGGAGTGGCTTCGGGCGTTTGGGCGTGGGCTGCGGGGGCGAGCGCCAGCAGCGCGCAGAGCGCAATCTTGCTCGGTCTCATTTGACCTCCTTGTGCGGATAGGCCTGCTCATAGGGCAGGGTGAAGCAATAATCCTCGATCAGCTGGAAATTCTTGTCGCGTCGGCGATTGAGCAGCAGTTCGATCGACCAGGGCTTGGTGAAGACTTTGGGGTCCTCGATCGTGGCGCGATAGCTGATCGTGTCCTTGTCGACGAAGCTCCAGCGCTCGACCACATGCAGGGCGTCGCTGTGATAATTGCCCGCGCGGTCGAGCCAGGTTTCCTCATTGAAGCCGGTCACGTCCACGACCAGCGTGTCGCCGTCCCATTTGGCGCGGGAGTCGCCCAGATAATAGCCGTCCTCGGTATCGGTCTGATGGCCGGTGCCATTGGTGAAGATGGTGCGGACCTGATGGCCGAACTGGTGGACGAGCGTCAGATCGCTGTCGCGCTGAAAGATCTGGAAGGGCGCGGGATAATAGATGCCGCGCGGCGTCCCTTGCACCCAGCATTTGAGGCGGGGATCATCCTTCTCGCGCGCGGCGAAGTTGCGCTGCTTTTGCGCGAGCGCCTCGGGGCGATAGGGGATCGAGCCGCCCTCCACCACGCCAGGCCCCGGAGGCGCATCCTGGCGTCCGGCATGCGGCTCCAGGTCGTAATCGGCCTCGCTCAACGTCTGCCAGATGCCCGCGAAATCGGGATGGCCGTCCGCGCGGCGCGGGATTTGGCTGCCGGTCTGCGCGCTTGCCGCCGTTCCGGTGAAGGCGATCGCCAGCAGCGCGGTCGCGGCGGCGAGGCGGCGGGCTCTTGTCATCAGTTGTCCCATCTCAGCGCCTCGTCGGTGCATCGGGGGCGCTGCCGGTCTGGACCTTGCGGCCGCTGTCCAGCGTGATGGTGGCGGCATAGCCGAAAGGACCGCCATTCTTGGCGCGATAGCCCGCGATGCGGATGTTGGTGCCGGGGCTGACATCCTCTTTGCTGAGGCCATTGGTACGCAGCGAGCTGGGCGTGCCGAACTCGAAGCCCCAGTTGGTCACCGATCCGTCCTTGTCCTTGACGTCCAGATAGATCCAGCTGTGCGGATTGACGAAGCGCGCCTTGGTGACGACGCCCTGGATGGCGACGGGCTTTGCGGAATCGAACTCGGCCGCAAAGGCGTGGTGGGCGACGCTTTGGGTTGCCGAGCCGCCTACCGCTAGTAGCAAGGCGGTCACGGCAATGGTGCGCCAGTGTTGATAAGCCATGAAGCCTCCTCAGAACTGCGTGCGAAGAAGTGCGCCGACGTAGCGGCGGGCGCCGATACCGTCGTAGCCAATCGGCGCGGTGTTGCTGAAATCGTTGATGCTGGTCGTGTAGCGCGTGTCGAAGACATTCTTCGCGACGACGCTGAGTTCCGTCTTCGCGCCGCCATGATCGCGGATGATGCCGAAGCCGACATCCGTCAGATTATAGCCCTTCTGCCAGCCATAGTCGGACAGCAGCTGTTCCAGATTGTGGCGCGAGCGGTAGCTGTTGTTGGCGAAGGCGTGGACCGACCAGCCCGAGTTCGACAGCTCACCGACATAGTTGAAGCCGGTGATGATCGTCCAACGCGGCGCGCCAACGACCTGGCGTCCGGTGTTGTTGCAGATCGCGACCGTGGCCGGATAGGAGCGGGGGCAGGTTGCGGTCGACCAGTCGGAATAGGTCGCCTTGTTATAAGCGCCGCCCAAGGTGAGGCTGAGGCCGTCCAACAGCTGGAGGGCCGCATCGAACTCGACGCCGCGCGCCTTGACGCCGGGGATGTTGCCGAGGCGCGAGCTGTAGCCGGTCGATGAACTCGGGTCCGGTTCGCTTGTGACGTTCTGATAGTCGCGGACCTTGGTGTAATACGCGTTGAGGTTAAGGGTCAGCGGACCGAATTGCCCCTTCACGCCCAGCTCGAAGTCGGTGGTCTTTTCCGGCTTAACATTGCGGCGCGTGCCGTTGTTTTCGAACGCGACCGCGCCCGACTTGCCGCCGCCACTCGCCGAGGCATAGAGCAGGACGTCGTCGGTCAACTTGTAATTGGGATTGATGAGCCATGAAATCGAATCATCATCGATGCGCTCGCCTGTGATGGTGGCGAAGTCCGTGCCCAACTGCGCGCTGCGGATGGCGTCTGCTGTGGCGTTTCCGGTCGAGACGAGCGGCGCGCCGTCAGCCCGGAACGAAGTGCGGGTGATGTTGCTCTTCTTCTGTTCGCGTGTGTAGCGGATGCCCGCCGTGATCGATGCGCGATCGGTGACCTTCCAGTCGAACTGGGCGAATGCGGCCTGGCTGTCGGAAATCGGATTCTGGTTGCTGAACGCGAAGATGTTGGCGAGCGAGGCGCGCAGCAATTCCCGGCCCGTGGGTGTGTTGAGCGTATTATATTGCGCGTTGGTAGCGTAGAAAGCGCCTGCGTCCGCGCCATACAGGTTGCGGCTCGTGGTGTCGGTTTCGATGCGGAAGAAATAGAGGCCCGCCTGATATTCGATCGATGGCGTCAGCGAACCGGCGATGCGGAATTCCTGCGAGAGCTGTTCGGTATCGACCAGCGTGCCGCCCCGCGCGATGGCGAAGCGGGTCTGCTCACTGTCATTCTTCGCGTCGAAGTGGAAGGTGCGATAGGCGGAGATCGACTTGAGTTCGAATGGCCCAGTGTCCCAAGTCGCGATAACCGAAACGCCGCGGTTGCGGGTGATCAGCGGTTCGGCCTGGTCCATGTCGATCGTCCGCCACGACCCGATGATGGGCGTGTAACCACCGAAATAGCTGCGGGCGAGGCGCGTGCTGTAGGTCGTCGTGCGCGCGGAACCGTCATTCAGCGTTGCAGGATCGACCATGAACGGCTTGGTGTTGCTGTTCTCGTTCGTTTCGGCGGAATCGAGGTTGAGGCGCAGCGAGAAATTGTCGCTGGGCTTGAACAGCAGCTGGGCGCGGCCGCCCCACCTGTCGCGTTCATGCCAATAGCCGCCACGCGGGTTGACGTTGCGGATGTCGCCGCGCTGTTTATCGACGAAGAAGGAGACGCGGAACGCCAGCACATCGTCAACCAGCGCATTGGTGTAGGAGCCGCGCGCCTTGAAAGAAGGCGTTGAAAGCCCCCCTTCCAGCTCGATCACGCCCTCCGGCGTGAAGGAGGGGAGTTTGCTAGTATATTTGAGCACGCCGAGCGACGTGTTCTTGCCCAGCAGCGTGCCTTGTGGGCCGCGCAATATTTCGACCTGCTGCAGATCTGTGAAGTCCTGATAGGTCATGCCGACATGGCCGAGGAAGACGTCATCGACGATCACGCCGACAGCGGCTTCCATATTGTCGTTGCCGCTGGTCCTGCCAATGCCGCGCAGCGACACGCCGGTGCGGCGGGCGTTGGGCGTGGTGGCGGTAAGGCCCGGCGCGCGCTGGGTCAGGTCGGCGATGGTGAAAACGCGCTGCTGGGCGATCGTCTCGCCGCTCACGACGGAGATAGGGATGGGGACGTCGTTGATGTCCTCGGCCCGGTTGCGCGCGGTGACGACGATGGCTTCGGCCGCGTCAACCGCTGCTTCCGCCTCGGCGGCGGGTGCCTGGGCATAGGCGGCAGAGGCGGTGGACAGGAAAAGGCCAGCGCATAGCAGCGCCACGCCGCGCCCGCGCGATGGCTTGTTGTCGATGGAAAGCATGATGTGATCCTGAAATTTAAAAGTGGGCGATGCGAGCGATTACTTGCCCGGACGATCGACCCCGTGGGTCAGTGTGGCGATGCGATAGACCGCGCCGCGACCGACGACATAAAGCTGCGAACGGTCCTTGCCGCCGAAAGCCAGATTCTGCGGAGCGCGGGGCAGAGGGATGATCCCCAGAGCAGAGCCATCGGCGCCGAAGATTTGGACGCCCGCGCTGGTCGCGACATAGACGCGGCCGTCCGCATCGACGGTGATGCCGTCCGCGCCGCTGCTCGGGCCATTGGGCGTTTCCTTGAACCCGGCGAGCTTGGCGAAGTCGCGGCGGTTGGAAACGCTGCCGTCCGCGCCCACGCTATAGGCGATCAGCGCCTCGCCAGCGGTATTGGCAACATAGAGCGTCTTTTCATCGGGGCTGAGCGCTACGCCGTTCGGCCGACGGATATCGTCCGCGATCAGTGATACTTTGCCGCGCTTGTCCACCCGGTAAAGGCCGGTCTTCGCTGGCGAGGCGCCCGCCTGCGCCGGTGCGCCGGGATCGGTGAAATAAATGTTGCCGCTGCGCGCCGCCGCCAGATCATTGGGACGGTTGAAGGGCTTGCCGGCATAGCTGGTCGCCAGCGCCTTCGCCTTGGGCTGAAGCACCGCGACGGCGGAGGGAGCGGTCTGCACGGCGAGCAGATCGCCCGCAGCGTTCACCGCCAAGGCATTGGCCGACCCGGTCTTTTCCAGATAGGTCGAAACGCTGTTATCGGGCGCGATCCGCACGATGCGGTCGGCGCGGTTCTCGGTGAACAGGAGCGACCCATCCTTCAGCAGGACCGGACCCTCCGTACCTTCAAAGCCTTCGCGCACGACATCAACGCGAGTGTCGGCGGCGACGATGCCGGGGATAGCGGGAGTCTGCACCTTCTGCCCCGACAGGAAGCCGCCCTGCGCGGCATAATCCTGCACGCCGACCGCGCCCGCGACCTGAAAGCCCTGCTGCGCGAGCAGCGACGCGGCTTTCTTCGCGCGGCCTGCATGGTTGGATACGGTGACGAGCTGGCGGTCGCGCGGAATGAAGGAGCGCAGGCGGCCGAGTTCGGACGGCTGGATGTTGAGATAGACGGGCAGGCCGCCGATCGTGCTGATCTCATCGGCGCGGCGAACATCGATGAACAGCACCTTGTCGGGCTGGGCGAGCAGCGCATCGACCTTCGCGCGATCAAGTACCTCGACGGCATTCTGCGCCTCGGCGGCCTGCGGTGCCGTCTGCGCGACGGCCACCCCGCCAGCAAGCATCAATGCAGCGGCGGCGGCTGACCAGGAAAGAACGGCGCGGTGCGAACGCTTAGTGGAAGCGCGAGAATCGGTGATCACTTATTGCCCCTATCTATATTATGAATGTTATTCCGATAGGGAGCATCAGGACTGGCCTGAACCAACTTGTTGTTCTACCTTTATGACATAATCCGCTTTTGAACTTTGTCGCGGCTGGAATGAATATTGGGCGGACAGCATGAATATGCGGCCCGCCCTGATAGTCAGATATGACGATTTCAGAAGGTCAGCTGAACCCAATCCACCTGCCTGCGGCGGCGACCGTCACCCATGCGAGAGTGGAGGCGAAGGCGGTCACCTTCATGGAGACATCCGCCTGATGCGAGCCTGCCCGAATGTCTCGCACGCCAGCGCCTAGCGCGGGAACGACGGTTGCGGCGAGTAGGGCATTGCCGGCCCAGCCCGCGAGGTGCCCTTCATCCGAAATGCCATCAAGCGCGAAGAACCACGCGCCGAACGCCACGACGAAAAGACCGATGATAGCGGGCCGGTGACGCGGCTGACTGGCGGCGGCGAGGATGCCAGCGCCCGCCAGCCCGATCAGCATAGCGCCGCTGTTCAGCCCCTGCGTGGTCGCGAAGAGCAGCAGACTTCCGCTCCACAGCAGCAGCGCAAGCCCAAATATGGCGTTTTCCGGCAGGGCCATGCGGCCGCTCCTTACCTGGCGCGCCACAACATGGCTGAGCAGGATTGCAGCGGCCAGGGCCACCATCTTGATGAAGAAGGCGCCGCTCGGCAAAAGGGTGCGCGCCACGGTGATCGCCATTGCCACGCCAGTGACGATCGTGCCCACGACCCCCGTCACATACCAGGGATGCAAGGCTCGCTCCACATCGCGGTTACTCATGCCGGGCAGGATTAACCCCAACAGCCGCAGGTTGAGGCCCAGGACGGAGCCACCCAAAATGGCCAGAAACAATAGGTGCCCGGTTTCGACGACCGCGAAAATCCAGGCCGTTTCGTTGACATAGCGGATCACGGGTATGGCCGCGATGGCATCAACGGCGGGTTGGATGGACGGGGCGAGGTCGCGCAGGTTGACGGTCATGGGGCAAGCTCCGTTTCGACGGCGGCAAGGGTGACGGAGCGTTCCGAACATTGGGCGGCCGCTGCCACGAAACCCTGAGCGGTATCGCAGGAAAACCAATCATAGGCGGCGAAGCGCCCGGCGACGATCACCCCGATCCACAAGGCGAGCGAAAATGCCGCCGCGCGGCGGGCGGAGGCGGGCGGCTTGGCTTGATTGTCCCAAGCGGCGCGGTTGGCCTGCACCCGATAGTGAAAGTAGAATATGTTGGCGGCGGCGGCGATCAGGAAAATGAACTTCAGCCGGAATATGACATTATGATAATATTCCAGCGGATTGGCGAAGAACAGCGCCGCACCGGTAAGCAGCATCACGATAAAGCCCGCGACGGTGTAAGGAATTAGTGTGTCCGTCACCTTCGACACGGGCGTGTTCTTGAAGGTTACGCCCAGCAATCTCAGATCGACGAACAGGATCGACCCGGCAAAGAGCATCAGGGTCAGGACATGCGTGCCTTCCAGCAGCATCCAAAGCCGCTCCGACCCTTGCAGTTGCGCGCTCCATGAGGTGTCGGAAATGGCATGCCCCGAATTGTCGAACTGCGCGCCCAGCTTGAACTGCAGATAGGCCAGGAAAGTCGACAGCATATTCTCCACCCGCTCTGCGCCGCCTGCCTGAGGGCGCGGCGTGGCGTTCAGGTTCCGGGCGTCTGTATAAACCAGGACTTTTCGGGAGGCATCGGCATTGCCATGATACCCCGCACCGTCCGGCGTCGTGAAATAGGGAAAAGATTTGTCGAACCGAACGAAGCTTTCAGAATATCCTTATGAATATTCTTCCTAATCCACGCGCTGTGGCGGAATGAGATTATCGCCGCCCAGATGTTCAAGGATGGTCCTGGATGGCGAGGCGTGCCGCACGTGGCGGCACGCCAGAGGGGACAATGCTGTGTCGGAGGAGAGCCGGATCTTGCTGGCGCACCGCCGCCGTTTGTTTCAGCGATCCCGCTTCATTCCTTTGCCTCGCGGCGCTCGGCTTCGTCATCCGTGATTGCGGGAGAGGCTTGCGGCCGACCGGCGTTGCCATTGGTGGAGCTGATCGCGATTTTTCGAGGTTGCATCGCCTCTGGAATTTCGCGCATCAGCTCGATCGAAAGCACGCCATCCTGCAAATCCGCGCTCCTCACCTGGACGTGATCCGCCAGACCGAAGCGGCGTTCGAAGTCACGCCCGGCGATACCGTGGTAAAGGACGTGACCTTCCTCGCCGCCGCCCTTGCGGCCGGTCACGACAAGCATGTTCTGCTGTGCCGAGATTTCAATCTCGTCCTGACGGAAGCCCGCTACCGCCAGATCGATGCGATAGCGATCGTCACCTTTGCGGACAATGTTGAAAGGCGGGCAGCCCTCGCCGACATTTACAGCTAACCCGTTTTCAAGCACGTCGAACAAGCGGTCGAAGCCGACCGTTGACATTCGGAACGGGCTAAAGTCGAAGTTCGTCCTCATATCCAAGTCCTCCGTTGAGCAACAAGTCTATGACGATGTGTCCGAGAGAGCGGACGCTCTCCATGCCGGATCCTGCCGGCATCCGGCAGCACTTATTTGGTAAGCTCTGGTGGCTTTTCAAGCCCCGCGAGCGCGCCAAACCCAGATGAGCTTTACAGCGTCGGCGATTAGCAT
The DNA here is from genome assembly GCF_042654265.1 of Sphingobium tyrosinilyticum. Taxonomy (NCBI): domain Bacteria; kingdom Pseudomonadati; phylum Pseudomonadota; class Alphaproteobacteria; order Sphingomonadales; family Sphingobiaceae; genus Sphingobium; species Sphingobium tyrosinilyticum. The sequence continues at coordinate 151,243 of NZ_JBHSFZ010000025.1, forward strand.
TGATTGCCTTGAGGAGCGGCTTTGCTATCTCATTTCATCGCACAGTGGTTACCAACAGCCATCAGCAATATCGGCGGTGTGCAACGGAAATTGGGGCGTGCCCAAGCAAAACTTCACTTGCATCGATCAACTCTATTTAATAGGTAGAGATACAGGATGCAGATGGCCACCGCATCGCGCACAATGTGCTTAAAAGGCCCGCGGCTTTTGAAGGGATGCAGCTTGCTCCGCGTCATCAACGGCTAAAGCGCACGATGCTTAGGCGACCACGCCATGGATCGTGTTCCCCCCTTATCACGGGGAAAGAACGATGCGACCGAGTACCGATACTAAGCTTCTTAGCAGCGAATCCTGAAAAGGTGCGGCAAACCTAGCACCCTATTTCATCCACATGCGCTGATCTATCTTCACGGCCGATTTTCGGCCGGGGCGGAGCGATGACCGCATTCCTCTAACAAGCGCCGTGAGGTGCTTGGTGAAAGGATGATCCATGTCCGCATGCCAATCCAGAGCCGCACCGCGCGGCTCAGCAAATCCTCGTGCCTATTCCATCTCGCTTCAGCATGCCGCTGCCGCCGTATTCGGCATTTCTGCGATGGATAGCGATCGGCGCGACGACTCCAAAGCAATCAAGAAAGAACCAAGGGAACTCCGTGCTTAACAAGAAAAACCATAGGGACATCATTTCCATTCGCCTGGGCCTGTTGGCTTCTACCGCCGCTATGGGCTTGGTGAGTGCGCCTCACGCTAGAGCTGCTGATGAAGTTCCCGCTGCGGAGGCTGCATCCGCAGTTAATGCGGAAGAAATCTTCGTGACGGCGCGCCGCCGCGACGAGGACGCGCAGGATGTGCCCATCGCGCTCAGCGTCGTCAGCGCGGACGCTCTGGAAAAAACCGGCAATTTCACATTGTCGCAAGTCCAGCAGCTCGTGCCAAGTCTCCAAGTCTTCAGCTTCAACCCACGCAATACCAACATCAATATACGTGGCTTGGGATCCAATGTCGCCCTGACCAATGATGGGTTGGAGAATGGCGTCGGCTTCTATCTCGACAACGTCTATTATGGCCGCCCGGGACAGTCGCAATTCGACCTCGTCGATCTGCAGCAGATCGAGGTTTTGCGTGGTCCGCAAGGCACGCTGTTCGGGAAGAACACGACCGCAGGCGCGATCAACATTACCAGCCGTGCGCCCAGCTTTGAACCCGAATTCTACGGCGAAGTAAGCGGAGGGAATTACGGCTATCACCAGCTACGCGCCTCGGTGTCCGCTCCCATCGTTGCAGACAAGGCGGCTTTCCGCCTGTCGGTCGCCGACACGCACCGGGACGGGTTCCTGACCAACCGTTATAACGGTTCAAAGGCTCAGGATTACGACAATTTTTCCGTACGCGGCCAATTGCTGATCACACCGACCGACGCGCTGTCAGTGAAGCTGATCGGTGACTATTCTCATCAGAAACAACATTATGTGTTGAACATTCCAGTCACTTATTTCGGCACTTATGACAGTGGCGCCGCGATCGCCAACAATATCTTCGATCGTGCGGCGCGTGCGGGATACACTTTGTTGCCTGCCGATCCTTTCGCACGCCAAGGCGATTCCGACGCCCGTTACCAGGCTTTCATGAAAAGCTACGGCGCATCGGGTCAGGTGGATTGGGATTTGGGCAAGGTCGCGCTGACGTCCATCACCGCCTATCGCTGGTGGGACTGGAACCCGGCCAATGATGGCGACTCCACCAGTCTGCCCGTCATGACCAAGGCACAGCAGGCCAACCGCCAGCGCCAGTTCAGCCAGGAGGTGCGACTTGCCTCGACTGGCAGCAACCGTATCGACTGGGTCGCGGGGCTTTATTATTTCTGGCAGACGGTGCGCGGCTATGGGGCTTCGGCTTATGGGACGGCAGCACCCAATTGGTTTCTGCCTGCAGTCAACCCCGTCATTGCCAACGCCGCGCTCAACGGCTTTGAATCGAACAGCTATTCTGAGCCGACGACAAAAAGCTACGCAGCCTTCGGACAGGCGAGCTGGAACATCAGCGATAGGCTGAGCCTGACCGCCGGGCTGCGCTACACGCATGAAAAGAAAACCGGCGTCTATCGCCAGTTCTGGGTGGCGGGTACGGATCTATCGACGCTGTCGGCGGCCGAAGCTGCAACGGCTACAGCGATCCGCAATCAATTCAACCCGCGTACAAATTATAGCGTGGGCCTTTCCGATGACAGCCTGTCGGGACTGGCGACGCTCAGTTGGAAGGCGGCACCGAACGTATTGCTCTACGGCAGCTATGCGCATGGGAACAAGTCGGGTGGGCTCAACCTCACCAATATCCCTTCTGGTGCTGTCGCAGAAGTCGAGCCGGAAACTGTCGATAATTTTGAAATCGGCCTCAAGAGCCAGTTCCTGAACCGTGCGCTGACGTTCAACGCGGCAGCCTTCTGGACAAAGATTTCCGACTATCAAACCGCGATCACCGAACTCAGCGCACTGGGCCCAGTTGTCCAATATATCTCGAACATTCCCAAGGTTCGATCTAGGGGCGTCGAGGGCGATCTGTCCTATGCACCCAGCAAGTGGGCGAGCCTCACCGCATCGCTTTCCTATGTCGATGCTACCTATCTCGATTATCGCAACGCGCCCCAGGCACCTGAACGGAGCGCCGCGCTGGCGCCCACGCAGGATCTGACCGGCGTTCAACTACCGGGCGTGCCCAAGTTCACCTATACGCTGGGCGCGGATATTGCCCAGCCGGTCAACGGCGGCAGCATTGCCATTTATGGCCATGCGGATTTCTCTCATCGCTCGACTTTCAACACCTCGTCCAGCAACAGCCGCTACGCTCAGGTGCCCGGTTACGGCATCATCAATGCCCGTATCGGCATCAGGGCGGAAGATGGCCGTTGGGACCTTTCGGTCTGGGCCAGGAACCTCACCGACAAGAACTACTTCCAAGCTCTTACGCCCGGCGCATTTGGGATGGTCTCCGGCACCATTGGTGAGCCGCGGACAGTTGGCGCCACCCTCAGGACAAAATTGTGAGGATTGCATATGGCGACGCTCTACACCCCGTCCAAATTCATAGCAGCACGGCCTTTCCCGGCAAGATCTGGTGGGTTGAACAGGTGGCGGCTTGCGAGCTTCGCCTCACTCTCCGTGCCGATCTATGCGGCGCAGATGCCGCTCGGCGTTCATCTGCCTGCGTTTTATGCGCAGCATTTCGGCCTGTCGCTGGGTCTGATCGGCGCGATATTCCTGGGTGAGAGATTATGGGGAGCGCTCGCCGACCCGCTGATCGGGACGCTTAGCGACCGGACGAACAGCAGGTTTGGACGGCGGCGTCCCTGGATCGTGGCGGGCGCCGTCATTTTCGGCCTGGCGGCACTGGCGTTGTTCTTTCCCGCGGCCAGCGCGGTATCGCCGCTCTATTTGGCGGTGGCCTTGTTCGCCATCTACCTGGGGTCGGCGATGATCCAGATCCCCTATCTGGCCTGGTCCGGCGAGATTTCGGGGCACTATCACGAGCGAACCCGCGTCGTGACATTTCAGACGGTCGCAGGGGCGTCGTCCCTGCTGGCCGTGCTGATCCTGCCGACTGTCATAGATCAGCTAAGGCCGGCCGACGCCGCGCTCAAGCTCGCGGCGATGGGCGCCGTAATCATCGGCAGCCTTGTCATCACCGTGCCGTTGGCGCTGCGCGCCTTTGCCGAACCTTCTGCACCCGCGACGCCGACGCAGCGCCTGCCACTGGGCAGGACTTTAGCGCTCCTGTTCCGCGAGCCGCTGCTTCGTCGCGTGCTGCTGTCCGACTTCGCGGTAACCGTGGGACAGAGCACACGCGGCGGCCTGATCGTGTTCTTCGTAACCTTCTACATGGGCCTGCCGCACTGGGCGAGCGGCCTTTTCCTCTTCCAATTCATCTTCGGCGTGATCGCGGGACCAATCTGGGCAGAGATCGGCTATCGTATCGGCAAGGCCCGCGCCGCCGTGGCGGGCGAACTGGCGCAGGTCGCCATCAACCTCGGGTTGCTGTTCGTGGTCCCCGGCCAGCTTGGCCCGCTGCTCGCACTGACGGTGGCGCAGGGTCTGGCGCAGGGATCGGGCAATCTGATGCTGCGCTCGATGGTCGCCGACGTCGCCGACGAGCATCGGCTGCGCACGGGGGAAGATCGTTCCGCCCTGTTCTTCTCCACCTTCAGCCTTTCGTCCAAGGCCGGGATGGCCGTTGCGGTCGGCATTGCGCTGCCGCTGGTCAGCTGGCTCGGCTTTGACCCCACGGCCGCCAGCAACACGCCCGAAGCCTTGCGCGGCCTGCTCTGGGTGTTCGCCCTTGGTCCGGCGATTACGCACCTGATTTCCGCGACGCTGATCCATGGCTTTCCGCTGCACGAAGTGCGCCATTCCGAAATTCGACGCCGGCTGGAGGAACGCGACGCCGCCCTCTCGCCTGCCGAATAAACCTCCACAGCCCCAAGGAGAAATGCAATGACTGACTTGATCCACAACTTCGTCAATGCGGCCGATGCCGAAAGCCCGCTCGACATCGTCCCGGTAGGCGGCCGTATCGGCGCCGAGGTCCGCGGCATCGCGCTTTCGGGCGATCTCGACCCCGCAACCGTCTCGGCGCTCGAGGCGGCGTTGGCCCGTCACAAGGTATTGTTCTTCCGCGAACAGCATGAGCTGACCGATGCCCGGCATGAAGAATTCGCTGCGCTGCTGGGCGATCCGGTCGCGCATCCCACTGTCCCGGTCGCAGAGGGTTCACGCTACCTGCTCGAACTGGATTCCAAGGAAGGTTATGCGGCTTCGAGTTGGCACACCGACGTGACTTTCGTCGATGCCTACCCCAAAGCGTCGATCCTGCGCGCGATCCATGTGCCGGCCGCGGGCGGCGATACGCTATGGGCCAATGGCGCGACCGCCTATGAAGAGCTGCCCGAATCTCTCAAGACCCTGGTCGATGGGCTGTGGGCGGTTCATTCGAACAAATATGATTATGCGCATGCGCTGGGCACGAAGGACGCAGCACGCGCTGAAGCCTATAGCGCCATCTTTGCTTCGACGGTGTATGAGACAGAACATCCCGTGGTTCGCGTCCATCCGGAAACCGGCGAGCGAAGCCTGATCCTGGGTCATTTCCTCAAGCAGTTCGTGGGCCTGAACAGCGCGGATTCACAACGGCTGTTCTCCATCCTGCAGGATCATATCACCAAGCCGGAAAACACCGTCCGCTGGCGCTGGGCGGTGGGCGACGTCGCCATTTGGGACAATCGCGCCACCCAGCATCGCGCGATCGCCGACTTTGGCCTGCAACGCCGCACCTTGCGCCGCGCCACCGTTGCGGGAGAAGTGCCGGTCGCAATCGACGGGCGTCGCAGCCGCACCGTGAAGAAGGAACAGCCGGCGAGCTTGGTGCCGGCCGAATGACGCGCCAGTCGCCAGCGATGATCGCCTGATCCGAATTGGGGGCCACCTCCTTCCTGCAGCGTGGTCCCCTATTTCTGACTTTCACGAACACGTAAGCTGTTCTGGCCTTAGACGAACTTCCTACGAGATAGGCGATAATGAAATTTCTTAAATCGGCGATTTTGCTGGCCGCAACAGCACTTTCTTGCGGGGCCATGGCGCAAAGCCCGACCGCGCCAGCTCTACGGAACAACAGCGCGCCAGCACCGGCAGAGCGCCGTCCCAATTTCCTCGTCATCGTGGCGGATGATCTCGGCTGGTCGGACCTTGGTTCCTTTGGTGGCGAGATTTCCACTCCGAACCTGGACGCAATCGCGACCGCGGGCGTTCGCTTCACCGGCTTTCACACTGCGCCGACCTGTTCGCCGACGCGGTCCATGCTGCTGAGCGGCATCGACAATCATCAGGCTGGTCTTGGCAGCATGGCCGAGACGCTCCAGCCGGATCAGGTCGGTCGGCCGGGCTACGAAGGCTATCTGAATGACCGGGTGGCTTCGATCGCCGAACTGCTGCACCAAGGCGGTTACCGAACGCTGATGTCCGGCAAATGGCATCTTGGCCTGTCGCCGGAGCGCGGCCCTGCGGCGCGCGGTTTCGAACGCTCCTATGCTTTGCTCCAGGGATTGGGCAATCATTTTGGCGCGGACCAGAATGACGCATGGAAAGCGATCGACGCGGCTCCAACCTATCGGGACAATGGCAAGATCGTGCCCTATCCCAAGGGCCGCTATTCAGTGGATTATTTCACCGACCGCCTGATCGGCTTCCTAGAAGAAGGGGCAAAGGACGCGCGCCCGTTCTTCGCTTACCTGCCATATTCCACGCCGCATTGGCCATTGCAGGCGCCGCCCGAAGTGATCGCCAAATATAAAGGCCGCTATGATGCAGGCTATGAGCGGCTTCGCGACACCCGACTGAAGCGTCAAAAGGAGCTGGGGCTTGTGCCTGCCGATCAGGCGCCCCACGCGTGGCAGGATGTAAAGCCCTGGGCATCGCTGACGCCCCAGAAAAGGGCTTTGGAATCGCGCAAGATGGAGGTCTATGCCGCGATGGTCGATCGCATGGACCAGAATGTGGGACGGGTCGTCGCCGCGCTGAAGCGGCTCGGCAAATATGAAGATACCATCATCATTTTCCTCGCGGACAACGGGCCGGAAGGCAATGTCATCGACGCACCATTTCAGGCCGCGCTGAAACCTGGTGGCGTGGCTAAGCTCGGGATCGACAACAGCTTGGGAAATATCGGCGCGGCGACATCCTATGTCGGATATGGCCCCGGCTGGGCGCAAGCGAACAGCTCGCCATCCTGGCTGGTCAAGGGATATCCGACGGAGGGCGGCACCCGCGTGACCGCTTTCGCTGCCGGGCCGCATATCGCCGGGGGACGGATCGCCAAGGCGTATCTGAATGTCACTGACGTGGCGCCGACCCTGCTGGAGCTTGCCGGCCAAGCGCAGCCCGCGAGCTTCGCCGGACGGCCGATCTTGCCGTTCCAGGGGCATAGTCTGGCGCCGGTGCTGAGCGGCAAGCAGGCGGAAGTGCGGCAACCGACCGAGGCGGTGGGGACAGAGCTTTTCTACCGCCGAGCGTTGCGAAAGGGCGACTGGAAGGCTGTTTTTCTACCCGCGTCGGGCAGCGCCTATCCGCGCAAAAGCGTCGGTAATGGCACATGGCAATTGTTCAACGTTGCAAAAGACCCTTCCGAGGCGAAGGATCTGGCGGCCATCGAACCCGCCAAGCTTCGCGAACTGGTGGCCGACTGGGACAATTACGCGAAGGACAAAGGCGTCGTGCTGCCCGTTGCCCCTAGGACGGAGAACTGAGGCGCATGAGGTAATCGCATTCATATCCGTTGTCGCGATACTGTCCTCCACATGGCGGGGGGCAGGGGCGGGAGGTGGCAAATTTCGTACCCGCCACCACCGATCGCCGCGTCCCTACAGTGAGTATCAAGGGGCGCGGCGACCAGCGGCTTTCAGACGCCAATTTTGCTTCTCTACGATCGGACGTTCCGCTAATCGGATCATGCTTGACCTGGTTGCGCATGATCAAGGACTCAACCGCCAGTAGAGGGCGTGCTGCGATGAGCGAACTGACGATCTGGACGTTGGATTGGGTGCCGGAAGGCCCTCGCGGTTTTGTGCGTGACCTCAGGCTGCGATGGGCGTGCGAGGAAGCTGACCTCCCATATGCCATTCGGACCGTCCGGTTCGATGACCGCGAAACCAATCATCTGGATCGCCAGCCCTTCGGGCAGGTTCCTTTCCTGGACGTTGGCGGACTGAAGATGTTCGAAAGCGGGGCCGCGCTGCTGCATCTGGCTCGGTCAAGCGACGTTCTGATGCCGTCTGATCCCGCGGGAGAAGCGGAAACATTGCAATGGACGATTGCCGCGCTCAATTCGGTCGAGATGGCTAGCGTGCCTTGGTGGTTCCTGACGCTTTCGGGGGACGAGAATAATCAAATGACCGGGTGGCTCGGCCAGCGTCTCGACCATATGGAACGGGTCCTGAGCGAGACCGAATGGCTGGCTGCGGGTCGTTTCACGGTCGCGGACCTGCTGATGGCGGATGTGCTGAGAATTCCCAAGGTTCGCGCCTTTGGCGATCGTCCGGCGACCGAGGCTTATGTGAGCCGGGTGACAGCCCGTCCAGCCTTCAAGAAGGCTTACGACGATCAAATCTGCTTTTTCAAAGCGGCTGACGAAAAGAGAGCGGAAAAAGCGTAAGGCTCATCGCCGCCTCTTATTATTCACCCCGCTCCCATACGACAGTCCGCCGAGCGGAGAGAGCAGGCGGTGGGCCGTTCCTAGTTCGGCCAATTTGCGATATTATGGCCCTGTCGTGACCAAGCGAAAGGAAGTCGCGATGCTGCTGATTTCGTTCGGGGCCATTTGCATGATCGCCGGGGTGCTCATTGCTACATTGAGCACATTGCGGCGCGGCCGCCTCAGTCAATCCCGCCGCATCAGGCGCGATGCCCCACGCCAAACATTAGAGCCAAGCGGCGAAGGCGACAGATTAAACCTTATGGGCGATTTGCCGGGCATTGGGCTTATCGTCATCGGCGTGGTGCTGATCTTCGTTGGCGCTTGAAGCTGCCAACCGTCGAGCGGCACGGTCTTCAATGATCGCTGGCGGCGAAAGCGCCGATGCCGGTCTCCGCCCGCACCCGCTGCGCCGGATAGCCCGCCTTGTCGATCGCCGCGCGAGGCGAGCGGTCGAATAGCGAGATTAGCCAGATCCCGATGAACCCTGCCGGGACGGAAAAGATCGCCGCTGAGCTATAGGGGAAGGGTGCTGGTCCCAAATTGAAGCTGTTGGTCCAGACCGCCGGTGACAACAGGGTGAGCACGAAGGCCGTCAGCAAGCCGATCGTTCCGCCCCAGGCGGCGCCGCGCGTGGTGCAGCCGCTCCAGAGCAAGGACAGGATCAGCACTGGAAAGTTGCCCGACGCCGCCAATGCGAAGGCCAGACTCACCATGAAGGCGACATTCTGTTTCTCGAACAGCAGGCCCAGCAGCACCGCCAGGGCGCCGAGCGCCAGCGTCGTCAGCCGCGACACGCGCAGTTCATCGAGCGACCTCGCCTTCCCATGCTTGAACACGGTCGCGTAAAGATCATGGCTCACCGCCGAGGCCGCCGACAAGGTCAGCCCCGCGACGACCGCGAGGATGGTCGCGAACGCCACTGCCGAGATGAAGCCGAGGAAAGCGTTGCCGCCGATGGCGTGGGCCAGATGGATCGCGGCCATATTGCCGCCGCCGCGCAACGCGCCATCGCTGTCCAGATAGCTGCCTTGCGTCCCCACCAGCACAATCGCGCCGAAGCCGATGATGAAGGTGAGAATATAGAAATAGCCGATCCAACCCGTCGCCCACAGCACGGACTTTCGCGCTTCTTTGGCATCGGGAACAGTGAAGAAGCGCATCAGGATATGCGGCAGGCCCGCCGTCCCCAGCATCAGCGCAAGGCCGAAGGAAAGGGCCGATACCGGGTCCTTGATGAAATTGCCCGGCGCCATGATCGACCGACCCCGCTCTGCAGCCTCCGCCGCATTTGCGCCGCCCGCGAGCGCCGCCTGCGTCTTAACTTCCACCGCGCGGGAGAACAGCGCTTCCAGGGAAAAGCCGGTCTGCGCCAGCACCATCAGCGCCATGAAGCTCGCCCCGCCCAGCAGCAGCACCGCCTTGATGATCTGCACCCATGTCGTCGCGCGCATGCCGCCGAACAGCACATAGAACATCATCAGCGCGCCGACGATGACCACCGCCACCGCATAGGGCAGGCCGAAGAGCAGCTTGATGAGCTGACCCGCTCCCACCATCTGCGCGATCAGGTAGAAGGACACGACCAGCAATGTGCTCACCGCCGCAAAGCTGCGCACCGGAGGCTGCGCGAAACGGTAGGACGCGACATCGGCAAAGGTGAAACGGCCCAGATTGCGCAATCGCTCCGCCATCAGGAACAAGAGGATCGGCCAGCCCACCAGAAAGCCGGTGGAGTAGATGAGGCCATCATAACCGTCGTTGAAGATCTGCGCCGAAATGCCGAGGAAGGACGCCGCCGACATATAGTCGCCCGCCATCGCCAGCCCATTTTGGAATCCGGTAATGCCGCCGCCCGCCGTATAGAAATCGGACGCCGTGCGGGTGCGTGCCGCCGCCACCTTGGTGATCCACAACGTCAGCCCGACAAAGGCGACGAACATGGCGATGGCCACCCAGTTGGTCGGTTGACGATCCGCCTGACCCTCCAACGCAGCGGCCAAGGCTGGCATCGGTATGAAGGTCAATGCAGAGGCGGCGAGCGCGGCAGTCGCCGCCCTCATGCGCGATGGTCCTTCAGGATCTCAGCCATCTGCGCGTCATGATGGCGATTGGCATGGACGACATAGACACCGGTCAGCGCAATAGCGAGCAGGATCAAGCCAAGGCCCACCGGGATGCCGAGCGACGTCACTCCACCCGCGATCGGCGCGCCCAGCAGCGCCTTGTCAAAGGCGATCAACAGAAGATAGCCGACAAAAGCGGAGAAGATGATCGCCGACAGCCACCAGCCCAGCCGAGCCCTGCGCGCCACCAAAATGGTGTAGCGCGGATCGGATGCTACCGCCTTGATCAACGCCGCGTCCTCGCCACCCGTCATCTCATGCCCCCTGCCCATATGCTTGCCCCATGATAGGGTTGAGACATGTGATTGCAACTGGATGAGTTCGACGTCTAGGCGATAGCGGCCCTAGAAATTCACTTCCGCTCCAACCAAGAAGGTGCGGCCGAAAATACCCTGATAATAGGTGTTGCGTGTCGCGTTACCTGTTGTGCCGGGGTCCGGCACGCCCACATCGAGCACATTGTCGACGTTCAGCCGCAGCCGGAACTGTTTGTTGACAGCCAAGCTGACGGAGGTGTTCCACACCGTCCACGCGTCAACCTTATCGACTTCGCGCGTGCCCTGCGGCTCGGTTGCATCGAAGCGTGCGGGTCCCACATAGCGCACTTGATTGAACCAGGTCAGTGGCCCTCGCTCATAGGTCAGATCGACGACAGCGATATCCTTACTGTTGCCGATTTCTCCACGCGTGTTGGTGATCGGCCCTCCTTCACGGATCTGATTGAACTCCTTCAACGTGTGTTGATAGTTGACCCCCAAGGTCAATCGGCTGTCATCACCCAAGGGCAAGGTATAGCTTCCCGCTACCTCAATCGCTCGGAACACGACGCGACCTTGATTGATATAAGGTTCTGACAAGGTCTCGACCTGGCCGAAAAACTCCGGGTCCGGGTCCGCGCTGCGCGTTATCAGAGCACAGAAGGGGTTATTGGGATAGTCTGTGGAATCATAGCATGTGGTCAACACATCCTCAGCGCTTGAAGAAGTAATGGCGTTGCGGATGTCAATGCTGACATAATCCACCGCAAGGGTGAACCCTGGCAAGAAACGCGGCGTCAATACAGCGCCAACCGTCCAGCTATTTGAATATTCTTCCTTCAGGTTTGGATTGCCTACAACCGTGATCGGAACAGTGATCGAGTTGATGTTTGATACGAAGTCCGGCGGCAGGCCGGCTGCGGCGCAGTTTGCCTGGCGAACAGTGGGGTTAGGTCCGCTTTCTAGGTTCGACACGTCGCAGGGATCGTAACCCCCATCGAAGGCAGGCTGGTTTGGAACGAACAGTTCACCCACGGCTGGCGCTCGAATGGCACGAGTGAAATTGCCCCGTATGGCTAGATCGGGAATGGGGGCCCAGCGCCCACCGGCCGTCCAGGTGAAGGCATTGCCCGTCACTGAATTATGCACGTAGCGCCCTGCGCCGTTGATTTCCAATTGATGGATCAAAGGGATGTTCTGATCTTCCCCGATCAACGGGGCTCGAAATTCGCCGAATAACTCGTTGGTCGTATAGGAACCTTTAAGCCCCAGGATGGGGATCGAACGGCCCAGCGGTGTTGTATAAAAGGCGTCAGGCCGGAAAGACGAGGATTCGCGCCGGTTCTCATAGCCAACCACCACGGCCAGGTCGCCACCCGGCAGCGTTGCGACGGCGCCACTTAGCGTTGCCAGGAAATCGCGTTGTGTGGTCACAGCCGTCGTGCGCGCAATCGTGGTGACATAGTCGCGCGCTGCCTGACTGGGGCTCCCCGACCCGAATATGTTGAGAGGTGCGCAGGTTTGCGAAATTGTACCCGCATAAGCGGTCTCATAGGGAGGCGTGTTGGGATCGGTTCGCGGGATTGGTGGTTGCGTCGGATCGGTAGGATCCGGGTTGAAGGGAGCGCATATGATATTGCCCGCTGCGTCCGTCGTCACATTCAAGGCGCGACGCAAGTTCGGCTCCACCAGAGATGGGATCAGCGAAATGCTCTTTGTTCGACCGTAGTTGCCGGAAATATTCCAAGTCCACTGGTGGCCCAGCGCATCGAAACTGCCCTCGACACCGGCGACGAAGCGATACAGATCCTGTTTCAGCCGTGATTCACCCGAAACAAGATCGGTGTTCGCACGCCCAAGATAGAAGACACCCTCATCGTCGCTTGACGGAAGGCCGTTGGCAATCAGACTTGCACGAATGGTCTCCCGATCAGCTGCGCTGAGAAAGGGGTTGTTCAGCGGAACGATGAAATTACCGTTCGGGTCGAAAGTGCCTGCGGGGGCCGACCGGAAAAAGGCGGTATTATAGACCGGTTGATCGCGCAGATTGGTGGCGCGCGTACGCGAATACCATGCTTCCCCAAACAGGCGTAAATTGTCGTTCAGCTCGAAATTGAACTGCGCTGCTGCGTTGAACCGTGTCGAGTTCACGCGAAGGTTGTCGATAGTTGCAAAGTTCAGCCCATCGCCACCGATGAAAGTTGTCGGGTCGGGAGTGGTCTGCCCCGGATCGTAGGGTATCAGCGTTCCGCTAGGCCCAAATTGGACCAATTGTCCTGCCGCGTTCCGGATGTTGCGTGGTGAGCCCGGGATGTTCGGATCCAGCGTGCCCCGGTCGATGAAGTAGGGGATGCCCCCTTCGGAGCCCAGAAAGGTGCGTACATTGTCCGCGAGGACCAGCGAATAAGGAGAGTTGGGATCGGACGGCTGTACAAACTGCCGCTGCCGCGCAACTGAGGCGCGCCGGGTTCCAAGCAGTCCCTTGTCCTCGGAATATTCTGCATTGACGGTGATATTACCCCTGCCGCCCGCGAAATTCTGTCCCACAAGGCCCCGAACTCGCCAGTTGAACAGGTCGCCGCGCTGGCTAATCCCGGACTGGCCGTCGATGCTGAAACCTTGGAAATCGCGGCGCAGGATAATATTGACGGTCCCTGCGATCGCGTCCGATCCGTAGATCGGTGCGCCGCCAATAGAGACGGTTTCAATGCGTTCGATCAATTTGGTAGGGATGGTGTTGAGATCAACTTGTGATCCGCTTTCCGCCGCGGAAAAGATCGATGGGGGATTGGCTCCCACGAAGCGACGACCGTTGACGAGAGTCAAGGTGCGCTGTGATCCCAAATTGTAAAGGTTCACGAACTGTTGGCCAACGTTGAAACCATTTGCCTGCGTACCGAACTGGGAACTGTCGGGAAGCGCGAAGCCAGGTAGATCCTGAAGCGCCTGGCCGACACTGGTATAGCTGCGGTTCTCGATTGTTTTGGACGTTACCGTCGCGGTCGGCTGAGGATTATCGACAATGGGCCGAGCGATGCGCGATCCTGTGACAATGATTGTGTCGGTGCCTTGACTTGCAGACGTGCTGTTGGACTGAGACGCAGAACTTTGTGCGCATGCAGGATGGTTCGCGGCAGCCAACACGAAGCAGGCCACCGTCGAGAGGAAGTGATGTTTTGCCATAGATCTGGACCCCTTGCCGCCCAGCCGTCGCTCGAAACGCCGGCAAGCCACCAACACCCGGAGACACGGTCGGGTCCCTTACCTTAACCGCCCCGTCAAATTTTGCTGCAACGTTGCTGAAATGCAACAATCGGTTTCGGATCGAAAGGAAATTATCAGGATGCGAGTCTATCACTGATCCTGCGATCATCGGACAGGACTTCGGCCCACCTTTCGCTACGGAAAGGTCGAAGTTTAAGGACGAACTTCCGCAATATCCCCAACCGTGGACTACATGAAAGCTTGGCAACTACTCCCGATGCGCCATCGTTATTATCATGCGGAAGAGTTATGACAATGTATCGAGCACCCTTGCTCGCGAAGGTAGTACCTCGCGTTGCCGACACAATGCGGGGTATTCCTTCGTGTGCGAACTTCTGATTTCGCATGCGCGGGAGCAGTTGATGCTCTCCTGTCACTTACCGGCTTAACGCTCCACAATGGCCGCCAAGTCGCGGCACCTGCGTCCACAGAGCAAAGCGAAGTGTAAAGCGCGGAAGCTATTGCCGATCGACTGTCACCCGCCAAATGCGATTGCCGACATCATCAGCGACCAGCAAGCCTCCGTCGCCATTGATCGCGACTCCTACGGGGCGTCCGTACGCCTTCCCCTTCGCGTCGAGAAAGCCGGCCAAAAACTGGTCCGGAGGGTCGCCCATTCGCAAAGGGCACAAAGATAGTAACTATACGGCCAGCCGTAGAAGCCGCCTTCCTGAACGGATGTCAGATAATCGGGGACGAGATCGCTCCCAATTTCATCCCGTTCATTGACGACCGTCCACAGGCGATTGGTCGCGGGCTCCCATGCCATGCCGTTGGGATTGCGCAGGCCCGACGCAAAGATCCGGCTCCGGCCGGTTGCGCGGTCGATCTCCCAGATAGCAGCCCGCCCTTCCTCCTCATCCATGCCATGTTCGGCCACATTGCTGTTGGACCCAACCGTCGCATAAATTTTCCGCCCATCGGCACTGGCGATGATGGTCTTCGTCCAATGATGGTTACGCGGTCCTGCCGGAAGGTCGGCCACATGCGCGCCGGCAGCCTCTATGTTGAGGGTCCCGGATCGATAGGGAAAGCGCAGGAGCGCGTCCGTGTTGGCGACATAGAGATCATCGCCCACCAATGCCATTCCGAATGGAGAGTGGAGCCCGCCCAGGAATATGCGGCGGACCTCGGCAACCCCATCCTTATCAGCGTCGCGCAGGATGGTGATGCGGTCGGCGCTCGGGACGGCGGCTCCCGCCTTCTTCATGAATAGCCGCATGAAGAAAGCCTTTATCCCTTTGCTGTCTTCCGGGCGCCGGGGCGCACTGCTCTCGGCGACCAGCACATCGCCATTGGGCAGGACATGCAGCCAGCGCGGATGGTCCAGCCGATCGGCGAAAAGATTGACAACCAGTCCGGGCGCGGTCACCGGCTTGCCGCCCGCTGGCCAACCACGAGCCGGTGCAACTTTGATCGTGGGAATCAGCGTCTGGCGCGGCGCGGGAAGCGTGGGGGTCGGCCCGAAGCCCGCCTCGAGGGGAAGCTTAGCCCGATCGCCGCAGGCTGTGGTGCCGAGTGACGCTGCCAGAGCGAAGCCAATGGAGCGCAAGGCGAGACGTCTTTCCATCATGCTACACCTGATGACTGTTTTCCAACGGCTGAACGATCATCGTCATTGCCGGCCGACCGTTCGGTAAATTGTGGCGGCAAGCCCATCCTCGCCTTGATGTCCGCGCCCCTTGCGCGGCCGATCGCCACGAATAGCCCTCCCTCCGCCGCGAGTGGCCGCATCCAGCCGCATTGGGCAAGTATGTCTTCCAGCCACCAGCCGCCCTCCTCGGCGTCAATGAGCTTCTGCTCCTCGTCGGCCTGACCCAGCAAGGCGCTGGGAACCGAGCGGATATAGTCGATGCCGTTCGCAGTGAACCAGCGGCGCACCTCTCCCAGACTGTGCCGATGCTCTTCGGGATGATGATATTGATCGCGCAGCCACGCCCGACGCCTTTCGGGCTCTCCACGCCGCTCGGCCAGCACATGATCGCCGGGAGCCCAGCGCCATCCGGACAGCCCCGCGACCAGCCGCCGCATCCGGTGGGGAAGCCGCGCATAGCTGTTGTAAAGGCCAAGGACTATCAAGCCGCCGGGCCGGGCGAGCCGCGCCACATGGGCAAAGGCTGCGCGCGGATGGGGCGTGTGATGGAGTACGCCCGAACAATAGACGATGTCGAAAGCAACCGCGCGCAAACCGGGATGATGCACATCGGTTTCGACGAAATGGACGCGATCCTTCCCCAGCCGCCGCGCTGCCGCTGCGCCCAACTCCAGCGACGCGCGGCAGAGGTCCGCGGCGATGACGATTCGCTCGCCATGGGCCAAATAGAGGCTCATCTGGCCGGTGCCGCATCCCACCTCGACGATCCGCGCGTCATAGGGGATCGCCGCATTCAGCATCTGCGCGAACCGGCTGCGCTCGGCGCGCGCGCGCAGCCAGTCGATGCTGTCGCGCGGCGGATAACCGGGGAAGGGCGCTTCGCTATAGAAGCTGCGCACCCGTTCGGTGCGGGCGTCACCGGGCAGACGCAGGTCGGCTATATCGTCGATCTCCTCATAGGTCGCTGCGCAGCCCCGGCATCGCAGCCTGTCGTCCAGCCCTTCGCCGCAGCGGGGACAGGCGAGCAGCGAGAGGGCTGTCGCGTCCATTTTCAGAAGATCGAGTAAATGAACGGCGCTAACGCCTGGACTCCGGAGGCCAGCGTCAGGATTACCCCTACCGAGCAGAGGAAGACCACCAATGGGATCATCCAGCGCCTGCCGCCAGGCGATTGCCACATGCCCCGCACCAGATCGGCGATCGTGCCGCCCGCTTGCCCCACGATGATGAGTTGACGCCGCAGGCGCCCCTTCCGCCGGATCATGCGACTTTCTCCACCAACGGTTGCTGCTGCGCCCGCTGCCGGCGGACCAGCACATTGTCGGCGACCAGCAAGTCCATGCCGGTACGGCGGAAGGTCGAATAGCCCTCCGCCGCGCTGGTGACGATCGGGTCGCCGGCCAGGTTGAACGAAGTGTTGAGGAGGATCGGAATGCCCGTCCGCCGGCCATAAGCCGCCAGCAATGCATGAAGTCGTGGCGCCATCCTTGCTTCCAGCACCTGGACGCGGGCAGTGCCATCCACATGGGTGACGGCGCGCAGCCGGTTTCGCCATTCGGAGCGAACCGGAAATACTCCGGACATGAACCGGCCGAGCCGGCTGCCGCCTTGCGGGAGGGCGAAATACGTGTCGGCATGCTCAGTCGGCACGACTGGGGCGAAGGGACGGAATGCTTCGCGAAACTTGATGTCGCGGTTGAGGCGATCGCGCATGGCCTCATCACCCGGATCAGCCAAGATGCTGCGATGGCCCAGCGCCCGTGGCCCGAACTCGGCCGCGCCCTCCATCCAGCCGACGATCGCGCCATTGGCGATCGCCTCAACCACATTGTCGATCAGTTCCGCTTCATCGATGCGGGCGACAGGCAAGTCGTCCTCCGTCGCGATCTGCGTTAGATTGTCGGGCTCGACCGCCGGACCCCAGAAGGGGTGATCGGGACAGTCCCTGTGTGGGCGGCCGAAGAGAATGCGATCGGCATAGAGCGCCGCGCCCAATGCACAGCCCGCATCCCCCGGCGCGGACGGCACGAACAGCTGCTCGAACCCGGCCTCGGTCAAGATGCGCGCATTGGCAACGCCGTTCAGCGCCACCCCGCCACCCAGGCACAGGTCGGCAAGGCCGGTCTCCTTGCGCAGCGATATGGCGATATCGACCATCACCTCCTCCAGCGCCAACTGCGCGCTGGCCGCCACATCGGCATAATGCTGACCTTGAGGGGTGCCGAGATCAATCGGCTCGAAGCGATCGCGAGGCGGCCCGAACATCTCTATGAAAGCCCGCGAATAAGCGGAATCGACCGCCCGGTGATAATCGAAATAGCCAAGGTCCAGGGCGAACGCGCCATCGGATGTTCGCCGCAAGATGCGCCGCACTTCCTCCGCAAAGCGGGGCGCGCCATAGGCGGCAAGGCCCATGACCTTATACTCCCCTTCATTGACCTTGAAG
Source organism: Sphingobium tyrosinilyticum (assembly GCF_042654265.1). NCBI lineage: Bacteria > Pseudomonadati > Pseudomonadota > Alphaproteobacteria > Sphingomonadales > Sphingobiaceae > Sphingobium > Sphingobium tyrosinilyticum. The sequence goes on from NZ_JBHSFZ010000025.1 coordinate 169,162, forward strand.
CCCAGATAGGCGGTAAAGGCCGAATAGAAGAGGCCGAGCGAATGAGGAAAGCGCACCTCGCGCAACAGGTCGATTTGCGTGCCACCGTCAGTGCCCTTGCTCCCACGGCCGACGGTCAGCGTCGCCCACTCGCCTACGCCGTCCGCCGTCAAAATGGCCGCGCGCTCTGTCGGCGCGGCGAGAAAAGCGGCGGCTGCGTGCGACAAGTGATGGTCGGTGAAATGGATGCGGCGCGTATCGACGCCCAGTTGCGCTGCGATAACGCCACGCACCCATAATTTCTCGCCCAGCATATTGTTCATCGCCTTGGGAAAGGCGCGCCAGCTATGCGGGAAGCTGCGCAGCAGGGTCATCAGCACGCGGTCGAACTTAAGCGCCGGCCGCTCATAAAAGATGACGGCGTCCAGTTCCTCAGGTTCGAGGCCGGCATGATCGAGGCACCATTCGATCGCCTGCATCGGAAACTCTGCGTCATTCTTGCGGCGCGACAGCCGCTCCTCCTGCACCGCGGCGACCGGCAAGCCATCGATCACCAGCGCGGCAGCTGAATCATGATAGAAGGCGGAGAGACCCAGTATCTTCATCAATATTGCCCTCCGCCGTCATCCCGCCTCGTTGCACAAGCATGCCAGCCCACCGCCTCCTGCCGCCCGGTGCGCTTGGCGACCAAGGCGAAGGGCGGCAGCAGAAGGAAATAGAGCAGCGTCAGGATGAGGCGCGACATCATGGCGGCCACGATCAGCGCAAAGCGCATATAGGCCCGCCAGAGCCGTCGCATCCGCGCCCTCCACAGCGCCTGATCGGCACGCTGAGGCGCCAGGCGGGTAAGTTCCGCATGCGAATAGCGCATATGCCCTTCCTCATCATGCGCGATCTGCTGGATCACCGCCCGGGTTTCCGGGTCATCGTCCAGCACTGCGCCATAGCCGTTGAACACTCGCGCTGCCGCGCTTTCAGACAGGTGGATGAAAGCCAGCAGCGCGGCGGTGTCCTCCTTCTCAACCTCTAGTCGGTCGAACCCCCGCTCGCCCGGGGTAAGCCCGTCGCCCAACACGCGATCCGGCCCCGGATCGGCGAGCGTCCGCCGCAGCGCCAGGCCGCGCGTTCGGAACAACCGGGCATGGCGCTGCTCGTCCTTCGCATGGGCAAAGAAGCGGCGGCGGAGCGTCGGGTCTTTCGCCACCTCTGCAGCACGGAACAGATCGCGCGCACCCTGCGCCTCGACCTCGGCGAACTGCAGCAGCTTGCGCGCGCGGCGACGCGGGTCGGCCCATACCAGCCGGTCGATCGGCATGCGCCAGCTGTGGCCATTCAGCGCTTTCACCGCACGATGACCTTCCCGGTCATGCCGAATGCGCTGTGCATGAAGTGGGTGCAGCGCACCTTGTAGGTGCCGGGTGACGACGGAGCGATCAGTTGTACGTCGACGCTCTCACCGCCTCCCACCTCCACGCGGCCGCCCCTGATCTTCCCCGCGTCCTCCGGCTTGATCCGGGCCGCGGCGAAGAACGTCTTTGCGGCGAAATCATGTCCGCCCGACGAGCCGTTCACGAAATGAAGCCGATAGGGCGCGTCATGTTCCAGCAAGATCTCCGATGGCTCGAACTTAAAGCTCGACAGGCTGAGCGTCAGTGGACGCGCATTGCTCCACATGTCGCTTTGGGCCGTCACGGATGAGGAGAGGACGAGCGCGGTCAGCGCCGCCAGCGATCGCCTATGAGACATGGCCTGCCTCCGTTTTCCCGGTGGACGGAGATAAGTGGCGCTTGCCGTCGCCTTGGTTCACCGGGTCTCCAAAAAATCTTGAACCGGACGCCGACAGGCGCACACTCATGGAAGCGGGTGCGAAGGAGTCGCCCTTGGAGACGGTTCAACCGGCTGGTTGCGGTAAATCCGACCGAGCGCGTTCAAGCGCCGAGGATGACCTTGCCCTCGCCGCCCGCATCCGCCGACGCGACCTCAAGGCATTTGAGAGTCTCTACCGCTCCTATCAGCCGCGCCTCGCCCGCTTTCTCATGAACATTTTGCGTCGCCCGCAACTGGTGGAGGAAGTGTTAGACGACACGCTGATGGTGTTGTGGGACCGGCCGGACAGCTTTTCGGGCCGCAGCAAGCTGTCCACCTGGCTGTTCTCGATCGCCTGGCGCAAGGCGATGAAGGCGCTCCGCAAGCAGGACGATCCGATTGAGGATTTTTGCGAAGAAGCCCGGATCAGCGGCGATCGATCGCCCGAACAGTCAGCGGGTGACGAACGGGCACGGCAAGCTCTGCTCGATGCGCTCGCCAGCCTCTCGCCCGAACAGCGGGCGGTGGTGGACCTCACCTATTTCCATGAGATCGGCTATCGCGAAATCGCGCAGATCATGGATTGCCCTGTGGACACCGTAAAGACGCGCATGTTTCACGCCCGGCGGCACCTGCGGCGCGAGCTCGCCGGCGAATTCAGCGATTGGGTGTGAGGTGGGAATGGCTGACATCCTCTCCTTCCGCGACGATCCGCACCTGACCACAGAGATGTTGATGCCCTGGTATGCGGCTGGCCAACTGGAGCCAGAGGACCTGACGAGGGTCGAAAGCCACCTCGGCGAGTGCAGCCAATGCCGCGCCGCGCTTGATCGTGAGCATCACCTGAAGCGGGAAGTCATCCGATTGCCTCTTCAACCCGCACTCGGTTGGCAGAAATTGCAGCGCCGACTGGCTCCCAGCCACCGCACCCGCCAACGGGAGGCGCAGCCGTCTAAACGACTCTGGATCGGGACAAGTTGGCCCGTCGCGCTCGCCGCCTGTGCGGGAGTCCAAATGGCGATGCTCACATGCCTCCTTCTGCTGACACAGCCTCATCCCTCGGCCGACTATCGCACTCTCAGCGCTCCGACCACGCGCGTGGGCGGCGATATCCTGGTCCTGTTCCGTCCTCAAATCAGCGAAGTGGAGCTGCGGGCTATTCTTGTGCGCGCAAGCGCAAGATTGGTCGATGGGCCAACAGCGACCGGCGCCTATGTGCTGGATGTCGAGCCGGGACGGCGCGAAGCGGCGATGGCGGCACTGCGGGCGCAGCCAGGCGTCATGCTGGCCCAGCCGCTCGATGCTGATCCAAGGCGATGATCCGCGTCGCCATCCTCATTCTTGTCGCGCTCACCGCCCTGTCCAAACCAGGTGAAGCCCAGGAGGCGGGCAGCAGCGACCGCATTCTCGTCATGTTGCGCCTTCCCGCTCCGCATTTCCGTTCAGGCGGCAGCTATGGCGGCGGTTACAGCGCTCGGCTCAGCCGAAGCCAGATAATGCGCGAGGCACGGCGCATTGCCCGCGCCCATCATCTGACGCTTGTTTCCGACTGGCCGATGCCCCTCATTAATCTCAACTGCGTGGTGATGCGCCTCCCTCCTGGCGCGTCGGCAGAAGGCATGGCGGCGGAGATTTCACGCGACCGATTGGTCCAATGGTCGCAGCCGATGCACGATTATCAGACGCTTGGGGGCCAGGCGGGGCATGACGATCCGCTTTATCCTGCCCAGCCCGCAAGGCCCCTCTGGCGGCTGGACGCAGTGCATCGGATCGCGACCGGCCGGGGCGTTACGGTCGCCGTCATCGACAGTGGGATCGACGCGCGCCATCCCGATCTTGCCGGGCAGATCAGCGCCAACGTCAATTTCGTCGCGGGCCGCCCGCTCACCGCCGAACGCCACGGCACCGAAGTTGCTGGCATTATCGCTGCAAAGGCGGACAATGGGATCGGCATCGCCGGGATCGCCCCGGGCGCCCGTGTGGCCGGACTGCGCGCGTGCTGGCAAACGAATGTCCGGGATGCCGCCGCCGTCTGCGATAGCCTGAGCATCGCCAAGGCGCTTCATCATGCGATCGACCGGCGCGCGCCCATCATCAATATGAGCCTCGGCGGCCCGCCTGATCGCCTGTTGGCAATGCTGCTGGACACTGGAATGGCACGCGGCGCGTCGGTGGTCGCCGCCTATGACCCAGGCCGCGCAAATGGCGGCTTTCCCGCCTCGCACCCCGGCGTCATCGCGGTTTCCGGCAACCCGGAAACAGTCAAGCGCCACCCCGTCTATGTCGCACCGGCCCGAGACATTCCGGCGACGGAGCCCGGCGGCGGCTGGGCGCTGGTCGATGGCACATCCTATGCCGCCGCCCATGTGAGTGGCCTCATCGCCTTGATCAAGCAGGCGCGCCGCAATAGGCAGGGACGACCGACACTGGTCACGTCAGGAGGGGTCATCGATGCGCTCGCCACGGTGCAGGGCAGGACGGCAGGATGTGACGGTCCATGCCCTGCATCCCTTGCGACGAAAGGCCGCGATTGAGCGCAGGCGCGCCGCACTCCTCCTCTGGGCTCTCGTTGGCGTCATGCTGCCCGCGGCCCCGGCCGCCGCGCAACTGGGTGGAAGCGTCAGCCTGTTCAGCCAGGCCCGGCTTCGCGGCCAGCCGATCAGCGATCGCCGCCCCGTGGCCGAAATGGAACTGGTCCATGACAGCGCCAGCGGCTTTTATCTAGGCGGCTCCGCCGCTCTCGTCGCTGACCGCACAAATGGCCTCCAACCCTTCGCCTTTAAACAATATGCAGGCTTCGCTCACCGCCTGTCGCCCGGCGCGACGCTAGACTTGGGCGTGGTGCACAATGGCTATACCGAATATTCCAGGATCATCGGCGGCGGCAGCTATACCGAAGCCTATATCGGCATCATCGGCCGCAACCTGTCAGGCCGTGTCTTCATTTCGCCCGGCTATTTCCGCAAAGACCAGGCGACGCTCTATATGGAGGTTGATGGCCAACTCGATCTCGCCCGCAACTGGGTGATCGTCAGCCATTTGGGGCGGCTGACCTATCTGAACGATGATCGTCCGGCAGGGAGTCCGGGCGGCGTGACGGATTGGCGTCTCGGCCTGCGCCGACACATGGGCTCCATCGATCTGGAAGTCGCCTGGACCGGATATGCAGAAGACAAGCGACCTTATGGTCCCGGCCATGATAACGGCGGAGCGCTGGTCATCGGCCTCACCCTGGTCTTTTGAACCGCAGGAAGCGTCAGCGGCACCAAAGCGGCATGTGGGCCTCCTCTCCTGCCAAGTTGCGCGACGACGCGACATATTTCCGGATGAGCCATTGGATTAGCTGGACGGCGCGGCTGCTGACGGGCGCCGTCGCCCTGCTGCTGCTGCGCTTCGCCGCTGGCATGGACGAGGAGTGGACCGAGCGCCATCTGCTGCCGGACATCCTGGTTCCCAGCGATTGGCTCGTGCGGATCGTCCAGATTGAGCGCTTCCTTCTACTGACGATAGCCCTAGCCTTGCTGTTGAGCGTCATTTTCCGCCGCCGCGCGGCGCGACCCGGCAAGATTTGGCGATGGGTTGGGGTCGCCGCCGCCATTTTGCTGGCGCTTCCCGCGAGCGAACTGGCGATGCAATGGAGGTCGGGTCGCGCGGGCCTGGCCTGGACCCCGACGGACGAACCCTTGCGTCAAGCCGACCCCTTGATTGGCTGGACCACCATCCCCGCGCGCCGGATCATCGATCCTGAATTTGCCTCGCGTCCGCTCTATGTCATCGAGGCTCATGGTTACCGCGTGGAAACTGGACCGCTGGACATGGCCCTTCCTTCGATATTGTTCGCTGGGGAGTCGATCATGTTCGGCAAAGGGCTGAACTGGCGCGACACCATCGCGGGCCGGGTCCAGAAGCTCAGCGGCATTCAGAGCGCCAATCTCGCAGTCAACGCCTATTCCGCGGGACAGGTTTACCTTCACCTGAAACGGGAACTTCCAAAATTTCGCCGCCCGGTAGCAGTCATCATCCTCTACGCGCCCACTTTGCTGGTGCGCGATCTCGACAGAAATCGTCCCTGGATCGATCGCGCCGGGCGGTGGCACGCCGCAGAACGAACTTGGTATTTGAGCCGCCTCGGCCGTGTTCTGTTTCCCTACCGGACCCCCTCGGCCATCGAAGAGGCAGTTGCAACCGATCGCCGCCTTTTGCGGGCTGATGTGGCCATGGCGCGCGCGCGTGGCGCGCAGCCGCTGGTTCTGGTTCCGGTTTATCAGCCCGAACGGCCACGCGAGCGGGCGCTTCGGTCAGCGATTTTCGATGGCGGTCGCATCCCCCATGTTATCGTTCCGCTCGACCGCCAATGGCGTCTCTCTTCGGACCCTCATCCCGACGCGCGGGCTCATGCAGCAATGGCGCGAGCGGCGTGGATGCGCCTCAACGAACTTGGCCTGTTGAATGACATGGCTGCGGTTCCGGACAGTTCAAGCCTTTAAACGCCCATATATTCGCCGTCCCGGAAATGTTCGGATCATCTTCGAACTGTCATCTGGATGAAACCTGGTCGTCATAGAGATTCCCACAATGGAATCATATCAGTGGATGGCCATTGTCAATGCAACTTCTCCTTGTCGAAGATGACCAGGATCTCGCCACGCAACTGGATGAGCAACTGCGGCTGTTCGGTCATGACACGACCGTTGCGCCGGACGGACGAACCGCGACCGAGCTGGTGGCCGCGCAGCAGTTCGACGCGATAATCCTGGACCGGGTCCTGCCCGGCGTGGACGGCGTTACGGTGCTCCGGAGCATGCGCGATCATAATCTTCTGACCCCCGTCATCATGATGACGGCGCTCGGCCAGTGGCGGCAAAAGGTCGAAGGGCTGGAGAGCGGCGCGGATGATTATGTCGTGAAGCCCGTCGAACCCGCGGAACTTAACGCGCGCCTGCACGCCCTCATGCGAGCGCGGGGGTGGAGCGAGAGAGGCTCGGACGAAACGCTGCGGGCCGGCGACCTCGTGATCAGCCCGGCGCGGCACAGCGCCTCGCGTAATGGCAGGACGCTCAATCTGCAAAAGACCGAGTTCAAGCTGCTGACCGAACTGGCGCGCCACGCCGACAGCGTCATGACGCGCGCGATGCTGCTGGAGCGTGTGTGGAACTATGATTTCGAACCGGCCACCAATCTGGTCGATGCCTCTATCCGCAGGCTGCGGATCAAGCTCACCGAATTTGACGATCCCGATCCCATCGTGACGGTTCGCGGTACAGGCTATATGCTGAGGGCGTGAAATCGCTACGGTCCTTGCGGGCACTGACGCTCGCATTCTTGTTCTTCTTCTTGTGCGCGACGCTGGCGACGGCGTTCGGTATCTATTTCGCGACGCTCGGGACGATCGATCATCTGGTGGTCCAGCGGATCACCGGCACGAGCATGATGATCGCGCCGCCCGGCGAATCGCAGTCGCCGCGCCGCATCGGCATCCGGATCATGATGGCCTCGCGCGATCGCGACACGGGTGACCTCGGCTTCATCCTGCTGGAAAAGGGGCAGCAGATCGCCGGTAACTTACGCGTCAGCCGTCCTTTGCCGCTTGGGCTGTCCCGCGTCGATGTGGCGGACCGGGTCAAGGGCCTGTCGCATGGCAGGGTGCTGGTGCGCGACCTGGGGCGCGGTTTGCGGCTGGCGGTGATCGCGGAAACCGAGCCGTTCCACAATTATAATCAGGTTCGCAAGCGCATCTACTTCATCGGCTTTGGATCGATCATCGGCATAGCTCTGGCGGCGGCGACCACCTTCACGCTGATCATCCGGCGGCGGATCATCGACATGCGGCGCACGGTGGACGCGATCCTGGCGGGCGACATGACCCGGCGTGTGCCGGTTGACGGTTCGGACACCGCATTTGATCAGCAGGCGCAGGCGTTCAACCAGATGCTGACCCGCATTAACGAGTTGATGGAGGAAGTGCGCAACGTGATCAATGGCGTCGCGCACGAACTGCGCACGCCGCTGGCGCGCCTGCGCAACCAGCTGAACCTGATCAGCCATGATCCGGAGGCTGCGGGCGTGAGCGACCGGATAGAAGCGGCCCAGGTCGAGGCCGATCAACTGCTCACGCTCTTTTCTGCTTTGCTGCGCATCGCCGAAGTGGACAGCGGCGCGCGGCGGCAAAATTTCCGCCCAGTCCAACTGGCCCAGTTGGCGGAGCAATGCGTCGAGGCGCTGGAGCCGGTGATCGAGGAGACGCACGTGATCACGCGCGCGGCCTTGGCTCACATCACCCTGTCGGGCGACGAGCAATTGCTGTCGCAGATGATCCTCAACCTGCTGGAGAACGCTGTCCGGCATAGCCCGGCCGGAACCCGCATCGCCATCGGCCTTGTACGGTGCGAGGAGGGCCGAGCGATGCTGACCGTCGCCGATGATGGCCCCGGCATCGCGCCGGACGACCGCGCGCGGGCGCTGGAGCGCTTCGGCCGTCTCTCGGGCGGCGGCGATGCCAGGGGGCATGGCTTCGGCCTGCCGCTGGTGGCTTCGATCGTGCGCCTGCACGGGGGAACGATCGAGCTGGGCGACGCGCAGCCGGGCCTTAAGGTAACGGTGCATCTGCCCTGCTCATGAAAAATGGCGCGCCGCCGGAGCGACGCGCCATCTGTCCTATCAAGCCGGTATCAGAACTTGATGCTGGCTTCCACGCCGTAGGTGCGCGGCGCATTGAAGTTGCCATAGTCGCCCAGCACGTTGGCGATGCTGCCGGTCGTCACGTTGCTCGTCGGGGCGGCAGGCAGGCTGTTCGACGGATCGCGGCGGAACACATATTGCTCGTTGAACAGGTTACGGCCCCAGATGCTGAGCGTCAGGTTGCGGCCATAACCCACATCGACATCGGCCAGCGACACGCGACCGTTGAAGATCAGCGAGCTGTCATTCTTCGTGACGAACTGATCGAAGGCTTGGGTGGCCTGCGAATAGTTGCCGTCGAAGTGGAACTTCAGCTTCGTGTCGCCGCCGCCGATCGGCAGGGCATAGTCGATCGACCCGCTCGCGGCGTTGCGCGGCGTGAAGACGATGTAGAACTGCTGATAGACGCTGGTCGAACGGCCCGCCGTGTCGGTCGCAGTGATCAGCACCGGCGGGATCTTGGTATAGGTATAGGCATAGGACGCGTTCAGCGTCAGCCCGTCGATCGGCTCCACCGTCAGGTCGGCCTCGATACCCCGGATCTTGGTGGTGCCGGGCGCATTGATGGTGACGAGGTTGTTGAAGCTGCTCGTGCCGACGAACTGGATCGAGCTGATATCGACCTGGCTGTCCTTGCGGTCCATGATGTAGCCGGCCAGGTTGAAGCGGCCACGGCCCCAGAAGTCGGACTTCAGGCCGACTTCATAGGACTTCACGTCTTCCGGATCGAACGCCTGATAGTTGGACGTGCGCGAACTGGCGCCCCCAGCGCGGTAGCCGGTCGCATATTTGGCATAGACGTGCAGGTCGTTGCTGACGTCATAGGCCACCGTCGCCATCGGATTGAAGCGGTTCCACGTCGCATCCAGCGGCTTGTAGCCGACGCTCGCGGCGGGCGGCGTGAGGTCATAATTCACATTGCGCGAATAATGCAGCACGCCCTTCTTCTTGTCGTGCGTGTAACGGCCGCCCACGGTGATATGCAGAGCGTCGGTGGCGTTCCAGGTCAGCTGGCCATAGGCGGCGTAGCTCTTCGACCAGACTTCCGAAGCGCGGTCGATCGAGCAGCCGTTGACCGCCGAGCCGACGAAAGCCGGCGTGGATGCGGTGCAGAAGGGGATGGTGACATAGGTCGGCGTGCCGCCAACCAGGGCCACGCCCATTGAGCTGGGGGTCGCGGCATCGTCGCTGACATGCTCATTGAAGTAGAACAGGCCCGCGACATAGTCGATCGAACCGACTGTGCCGACCGCCTGGACTTCCTGGCTGAACTGGCGCTGGCGCAGGTCGGCCAGGCTGTACCGGCTGAAGGCGCAGGGAGCCGCGAGGGTGCAGGCGGCGGTCAGGTTGACCAGCGGCGGACGGTGCGCACCGCCCGAATTGTCCCACTGGGTTGCATCGACGCCGCGCCATGCGGTGATCGAACGCAGTTCCAGCTCGTCGGACAAATGCCACTTCAGCGAGTTGGTGAAGCCGTGCGTCTTATCGACGCTGACCTGCTGTGGCACGCCGATGTCGGCATCCTTCATGCGGCTATCGCCATTGACGACCACGCCGGGCAGCAGCGGCTTCACCGGACCCCCGGTCAGGTTAGTGTAAGCGGTGCCGGGCAGGGTGCAGGCAGGCTGCGACGCCTGGGTGCCGTTGGCGCAGCTGTTGGGATTGTAGTTCAGCAACTGGCTGTAGAAGGGCGTATTCTCATCCTTCGCGACGTCATAGGCGAAGTCGTTCGTGATGGTGTCCGTCGGCTGCCAGCGTACGGCAGCGCGCAGGCCCTTGCGGTTGTAGTAGTTCCAGCCCGCCTGGCCCGCGAGCGGGTTCTCGGTCGTGGCGTCCTGATGCTGGATCACGCCGTCCAGCTTGACGGAAAAGCCCGCCACCTTTGGAAGGTCGAGGTGGAAGTCGGCGGTGCGGCCGCCATAATTGCCGATGCCCGCTTCCACGCGACCGCCGAACTCGCCGGTTGGCGCCTTGCTGACGATGCTGAGCGCGCCGCCTTCAGTGTTGCGGCCGAACAGCGTGCCCTGCGGACCCTTGAGCACCTCGACTCGCTCGACGTCGAACAGCGCAGCGTTTAGGCCATGCTGGCGGCCCATATAGACGCCATCGACATAGATGCCGACGCCCTGCTCACGCGCGGGCTGGTTGGCGTCGAGCGGCACGATGCCGCGAATGCCGATGGTGAGGGCCGACTGGCGCGCTTCGAAGGTCGCGATGCGCAGTGACGGAACAGCGCCGTCGGCGAGGTCGTAGAGGCTCGACACGTGACGATCCTTGAGCGCCTCAGTGCTCATCACCGCCATGGAAATCGGCGTTTCCTGCAAATTGGTTTCGCGCTTGGTTGCAGTGACGACGATTGCGGCAAGGCCGGCATCGTCGGCCGCCGCGGCTTCGAGGGGAGCCTGTTCTTCGGCCGTGGTGCTGGCCAGGGCGGGAGCGGAAACGGAAGCCAGCAGCGCGGTGCAGAGCGAGGCACGCAGCAGCGAGGTGGAAGAGCGAATCATTTTGAAAACCCCTTAAGACCCATTGAGTGGATGCTTTTGCGGGGCTGGCCACTAGGCTGTGATGACAACAGTTTTATTACATTGAATGTAACATGATCAGTATATCAGCTGTCATTTTCGTTTCATGTTGGCAGAAACGAACATAAACTTGAAGAGATCGCAAATATCTCTAACATTATATCTACGAGTTAGCCAACATAATTAGTCGAAACAAAATGTCTTACATGTATCAATGGAGGTATTTATGAATTAAATCTCTACTAATTTTGATGAACTGCGTATAATATTCTATAAAAAATTCAAATCAACATTGTGGCGGCTCGCATTTGCCCCGCTCTAGCGCTGGACGCACGCGAAAAAATTCCGCCGCAAAGGAGATAATCGACTCCAACCAGGTTGCGGAGACGGGTCTTTGCAGAGCCTTATGGAGAGGGGAGGAATGCCAACTCTTCCCTTCTCTGGTCCGTCGTCAACGCCGTCAGCCTTTCGCCCGCACCACACAGCGAAAGCCGATGTGGCTCGTCGATGACTCGATCGCTTGTGCATGCCTGGCCGCAGGGCGGTAGCGCTGGCAATAATTAGGCGCGCAAAGATGCGATCCGCCCTTCAGCACCTTTCGCGGGATGGCGTTAGGGGCGTCCAGGCTCTCGTGTCGGGTCGGCCCACGCGGGTTGGCGGGCACGCAGCAGCTGCCGCGCGCCTTCGCCTCGACCCGCGGCTGGGCGTACCAGTCGCTTGTCCACTCCCACACATTGCCGATCATGTCGTACAGGCCAAGGCCGTTCGCGGGATAGCTGCGCACAGGCGAGGTTCTTTCCCACCCGTCGTCCAATGTGTTGGCAAAGGGAAAGGCGCCCTGCCAATAATTGGCGAGCATCCGTCCTTCTGGAGCCAGCTCCTCGCCCCAGGCATAATCCTGCGCCTGCAGTCCGCCGCGCGCCGCATATTCCCATTCGGCTTCGGTCGGCAGCGATTTGCCAGCCCATTTCGCATAAGCCCGCGCATCTTCGAAAGTGACATGGACGACGGGATGATCCTCCAGCCCGTCCAGACTGCTCCCCGGCCCGTGCGGGTGCCGCCAGTCCACGCCCAGGGCGAAGGTCCACCACTGGCTATGGTCGTTCAGGTCCACCGGCCCGGCCGTGCGCTGGAACAGCAACGATCCGGGCTGCGCCAGTTCGATCGGCATGCCGGGATAATCCTTGGGATCAGGCGCGATTTCGGCAACCGTCCTGTGGTTCGTCGCCTGGACGAAGCGGGCAAATTCACGATTGGTGACGGGCGTCTCGTCGATCCAGAAGCCATCGACCCGCACCCGCCGCACCGGCGCTTCTTCAGGATAGAAATTCTCCGATCCCATGGCGAATGCGCCGCCCTCCACCCACCGCATGCCGCTGGTGTCCGGCTGCACCGGCCGCGATGACCGTATCGCCCTGGGCTTGGAAAACTGACGCATGGATGCTCCACATATGTTCTGCGACCGCTCAAGATAATAGGCTCGCTCACATCATAAAGGCGTGAGTGGCCGCCGCTGTCCAGATATTATGGCTTGGCCATCCTAACCCTTCCGCTTGTTACGCGCGTGCTTCGGCCTTCGGCTCACCGTTGGCGCCATACGTCCGAAAACCCCTTGTTCCCCGCGTCGTCATGCTGATAGAGGGCGCTGATCGGGGTCCTGTTTCGCGCAACTCGACAGAGAGACTTATGTGCTCCCGCGAACATGAAAGCCGCAGCAGCCAATGGACATGCCTCAATCGCCTAAACCGCTCGACCGGATACAGGAAAACTGGCTCGCTGCGAAGGAACGACGGCTGCTGAACTGGCTCTGCGCCCGCATGCCTGCCTGGGTCACGCCGGACAAGCTGACGATCCTGGGCATGATCGGCGCGTTCATGATCTTCATCGGCTATGTGGGCAGCAATCTTGCCTATCCCTGGCTGATCCTCGCCATCGCCGGCTATGTCGTCCAATGGTTCGGCGACTCCATGGACGGCAGCCTGGCGCGGCACCGGCGGATCGAGCGTCCCTCGTACGGCTATTTCATCGACCATAGCTGTGACGGGCTCGCTACGCTGCTGATCCTGGCGGGCATCGGCCTTAGCCCCTTCGTCACCATGGACGTCGCCTTGATCGCGCTGGCGGGCTATCTGCTGCTGTCGATCCACGCCTTTCTGTCCGCCCGCGTGCTGGGCGAATTCAAGCTCTCCTATTTGTCGGCGGGGCCGACCGAACTCAGGATCATGCTGATCGCGCTGACCGTCATGATGATGGTGCTGGGGGCAGGGCCGGGGCTGTTCGGGCGCTGGTCGGGCTTCGACATTTTTGTCGGCACGGTCGGCTCCATCCTGATCCTGCTTTTCGTCGGCCAGACGCTCGTCACTGGGCGAAGGCTGGCCCAGATCGACGGCGAAGCCCTGGAGCGCAGATTCGGCTGAACCTCGCGCAGCTCATCCAGTTTCATTATCTAACGTTTAGTGATGCTCAAAAACGCGTTTTTTTTTTCTCGCTTTTGCATTCATCAATTCACTCCGCGCGCGCCGTCTGCTGCGGAGGAACGACAAAAGCCCGCACTCCAAAAAAGTGATAGGCCGACGAAATAGCGGTATATTTACCCGTCTTCGGATCGCGATACCCATCGGCCAATCGGTCGATGGCCAGCCTTATGCCGGGACAAGTCAGGCGCGACAGATTGGCCCCATTTTGCGTCATCTGCTCGATCGAGGAATAATAGCTGTCCAAAGTATAATAGCCATAGAAGCCGCCCTCGATGCCCCCGTCCTTGGTCAGCGTCGCCCGAATACGAGCCCCTCGGATATGGCGAGGCGCATCGATAATCTGTTCCTTGTAATTCAGCACCATGTCGAATGAATCGGTCGTCAGCACGCCATTCTCAATCCGCCCATGCGTCGTCGCCTTTAGGCGGGGATCCGGATCGGCAATAAAGGTCGCTCGCGCCAGCACGCCGCCTTTGCCATCCTTGTTAAGGGCGGTCGTCGCGGCAAAAACCGTCACCGTCACATCCGGATCATTGCTGGCGTCATCCACCCCTCGCAACTCGATCAGCGTAGGCGCCAGCGAAGAGATCAATGTCTTGCGCGCAATATCAGGATTGCTGCCTTCCCGGAACGGCCAGGAACATCCCGCTACGCGCCATAGCTGGTTGTCGATCCCCTTCTCACCATCGGGTCCCGTGAAATCTTCTTTGCTGACCTTTCCATCCAGGTTCATTCCCGCCGCGACGGGGCCGTCATAGGTCCGGAAATTCTTGGCCAGCACCGGAAAGTCATAAGGGTCAGAGCAGGCGCTATAGACCACATCCCGCTTGCTGAAGGCGGGGCGTCCCTTGCCTTTAGGGAAGCCGTTCAGTGCTCCGATGGCGAGCGCCTGTTCGGGCGTTATCGCCGCGGTCCGGTCAACGCCGGGCGGCAGTTTGACCTTCCCCGTCCGATCATCGCGCAATATCAGGCGGCGGAAACCGAAATGCTCGTTCATCAATTTCTCGAGCTCTTGGTTTTTCGCCGGGTCCGCATATTTTTGCTGCTGCGCGGCGGGAAGCAACTTGCGGAAACGTTCCAGCGCCCCTTCATCCTCGGCGCGGCAGATATCTCCCGTTCCACCATTGGCGAGGTAGATATTGCCCAGCACGAAAGCGCGGACACCCGGCTCGCCGCCAGTCGGCGCATCCGCCGCGGTCAACATGGTCGCCGCGCCAACCAGCGCTCCCGTCGCCAGCAGCCGGCGGCCTTTCCCCAAGAAAAGGGCTGAATGCGCAGTCATCATGCATCCTCCATCGGCCGATATACGGGCCTTCCATGTGCATCATGCCCGTCGCGCCTGAGTGCGACCACCTGAAATTCAATCACGCATAACGGCAGTTTTTCACATGCAGCATTGGAGGCGGCTGGTTCGCTTGTTCTTTGCGCGGCCTGGGCGCGGTGCTACTCGTTCCAAAATCGGGGAGCTACTGAAGTCAACATGCCATGCAGATGATGACCGGCATCAGGATGTTCGTACTGGCGATGCAGCATGGTAGTCTGGCCGCGGCCGCTCGGCAGATGGGAACATCGACCGCCTCGATTTCGCGGCAAATTGCCGCGCTCGAAACGCAGTTGAAGGTGCGGCTGTTTAACCGGGGCAAGCGGACGCTCACACCTACTGAGGCGGGAGAGATGCTGCTTCGTCGCGCGCGGCCGATGTTGGCGGAACTTGACGAGATGATCGACAGCGTTTCGCTGCTGGAGGCAAAGCCCCGCGGCCGGCTCCGCGTCAACATTCGGGCGCTCACCGCCTCACGCCTGCTGGTCCCGGCACTGCCACGTTTCCTGACCGCCAATCCCGAAGTGGAAATCGACCTGTTCGTGTCGAACGACGAGGACGCGGACCTGATCGCAGACAATATCGATGTGGACATACGCTATACCCGACCCGACAGTACCGATCTGGTCGCAAAGCTGCTTGCCCCAAGCCAACTGGTGCTGATCGCATCTGCGGATTATGTATCTTCAAGGCTGCTGCCGGAAAATGCCGAGGCGCTCGGCGCCTATGAGGTCATTCTCTACGAACCTGAAATGGGCGCGATGCCGTGGCAGTTCGTCGGGACTGGCGGCGAGGTCCAAAGCCATGAGCCGCAGGGAAGAATGCGCGTGAATGACGGCACCGTGTTGCGCAGCGCGATCCTGGCGGGCCTTGGTATCGGCATGATGCCCTTGCATGAGGTGGATGAGGAGCTTGCCGCTGGAACGCTGGTGCAATTGCTTCCCCATCACCAGATCCTGCACCCCCGCATCGGCGCTGAGGGGATTTTCGCCGTCTATCAGAAATCGGCATATCAGCCTGGGAAGTTGCGCAGCTTCCTGTCCTTCCTGCCCGAAGTCTTCGCAAAGGGGGCCACCTAGATGGCATCGGCCCCTCAACTGGACGTTACGCGAGCTGCAACGCTCCCTTACAAAGAACATAGCTTATACAATCCTGACACCTGTAGCAGAATAGCGCGATCGACAACATCATCCGCGCGACCGCGGTAGGGAAGCGTCACGACCAACTTTATCCAATGAGGAGCTTGAACAGATGCGCGCCGCCATATTCAAGGGAGTCGGAAAGCCGCTTTCCATCGAAAACGTGCCCGATCCGACGCCCGACGCCGATCAGGTGATCCTGGCGGTCGAGAATGCGGGCATTTGCGGCTCCGACCTTCATGTAACCGAACATGCCCACACCCCATCGGGGCTAATCCTGGGTCATGAATTTGCAGGCGTGATCGCCGCAGTCGGCTCCAATGTCGCCGGATGGAAGGCGGGCGATCGCGTAACGGCTCTTCCACTCAACGCCTGCAACAGCTGCGATGCCTGTGACAGCGGCCTGCCTGCGCTGTGCAGCGCCAACCTTTTCACCGGCTGCTACCTGAACGCGCCGGGGGCCTATGCGCAATATGTGGCTGCGCGCGGTAACATGCTTCAACGCCTCCCAGACGGTGTGAACTTCGAAGAAGGCGCGCTGGTCGAGCCTCTGGCCGTGGGACATCATATCGTCAGCATGGCGGACATGCCCAAGGGCGCGTCCGTGCTGATTCTGGGCGGAGGGCCCATAGGCGCAGCGGCGGCGCTGTTCGCACGCCATGCAGGTGCGCGTCATGTGGTGGTCAGCGAAATGTCCAAAAATCGGCGCACTCGCGCGGCCGAGTTGGGCGCAACCGCGACGATCGATCCCAATGCCGAGGACGTGCTTGAGGCCTATCGCAAGGCCACGGGTGAAGCGCGGCCGCGCTTCGTCTTCGAATGTGTGGGCATACCGGGCATGCTGCGTCAGGCAGTAGAACTAGTCGGCGTGCGCGGCTGCGTCGTGGTGGCTGGCGTGGTCATACAGGAAGATGTGATCGCGCCGATCGTGGCGCTTGGCAAGGAAGTCACGATCCGGTTCAGCCAAGCCTATACCGAGCAGGACTTTGCCGCGGTGATCGACGCAATCGCCCGGCGCGACATCAACCCAAGCCCGATGCATAGCGCCACGGTGACGCTAGACGAGCTGCCCGACGCGTTCGAGGCGCTGCGCAAGCCCACAACGCAGTGTAAGATACTCATCAAGCCGTGATCCGGCGTTCATGAGCACGGCGGGATTATTGCTCACCTCATCGCATTGAAGATTCGCGCCGGAACGATGCAATGGCTGCATCGTTCGACCGGCCCAGGCCTTCATGCCTGTAGGAGAGTAGAATGACACAGATCGCATCCGCTATTTTCGATAGTCATGCCGAGGCCGAACGTGCCGTATCCGAACTGCGGGCTGCCGGTATTGGCGACGATTCCCTCTCCATCATCGCCCAGCACGACGGGAAAACAACAACGCGCACGGGCGATGGCGAAATCACTGATGATGATCATCGCAATCTGCTGAGGGGAATTTTGGGAGGCGGCGCACTCGGCGCAGGTCTCGGCATCGCCGCGTTGGCCATTCCTGGGGTGGGGCCACTGGCGGCCGTAGGCGCCATCGCCGCGTCAGCGGTGCCGGAAGCCGCGGCAATCGGCGCAGCAATCGGCGCTGCCGGCGGCACGCTCAATGAAACGCTCAAGAAGCACGGCGTCGATGACGAGGATGCTGCCTATTATGATGAGCGCATCAGGAGCGGGAACGTGTTTGTGTCAGTCGATTCCAGCGATTCCACGGTAAATGCCGCCGAAGCGCGTGAAATCCTCTACCGGAACGGCGGTCACAGTTCATCACGTGCGAAGACGGCGGCGCAAATCTGACGCTGACTGGAACATCGGCCCGGCCCGATGGTTTATAGGCTGCCGGACGACTTTTTATTGCTCCCCGCAATCGTCCGGATCATCGAGGCCCGCCACCCTAAGGGGCGGGCCTTCATAAAATGAAGGTACGGACATGGATCAGCCATCTGTTGAGTTTTGCAAAGCCCAGGCGGCCACCCATCTCGCCCGTGCCAATAGCAGTGATTTGCCGAATGTCCGCGCGATATGCCTGACGGCCGCAAAGTCCTGGATGAGAGAGGCAGAAAGTGCGCGCAGGATCGTAGAGCGGCGTGCTCGCCGTGCATCTGCCGACGTGGGATAGACCGCCCGGCATTTGAGCGCAGGCAGGAATGATTACGCTTAACGGATAAAAACGCTTGGCCGTTCGCTTGAGTTAGTGAGCGGGTGGGGTGGAGGCACCTATAGACATAACTATAAGAGCGATATGGCGCGTTATCACTTTCACCTCCATGATCGGTCGGGCATGCTGTCCGACGAAGAAGGAGTGGCGCTCGACAGTCCAGCAGAGGCGCTTCGTCTCGCCCTAACAAATGCGCGCGGGTTGATTAGCGACGATGTTGCCAGCGGCGTGCTCGACCTCAATGGAGCAATCCAGGTCACCGATGAACAGGGTCGGACCCTGTTGATTTTGCCATTTGAAGAGGCTGTAATCCAGATAAAGGCGAAGCCGGTCCTCCGCGAATAGCCTACAAGCCGTTTAAAGGATTGCCGATGATCACGCTTCACCATTTGGTCTATTCCCGATCGACCCGAGTCCTGTGGGCACTTGAAGAACTCGGTATTCCCTATGAACTGGTCGTCTATCAGCGCACGCCTTCCTTCCGGGCGCCACCGGAACTGGCGACCGTGCATCCGCTGGGCAAAGCCCCGGTTATAGTTGATGACGGGCTCGTCGTCGCGGAATCGGGCGCTATCCTCACCTATTTGAACGATCAGCATGGCGGCGGCCGTCTCGCGCCGCCGATCGGCAGCAAGGCTCGGGTCATTCACGACGAATGGCTGCATTATGTCGAAGGGTCTGCAGCAATGCCGGTCATGCTCACCTTAATCGGCGGCATGGTGGGCGGCTTGCAGGAGAATTTGACTGCTTTCGTACAGCCCGAACTGGTGAAGACCATGGCGTACATCGCCGATGGCGTGGGTGAGGGACCCTGGCTGATGGGTGAAGACTTCACCATCGCTGACATTCAACTCGCCTATCTGGTCGAACTGGCCGCCGGGGCGGGATTAGCTGCCGATCATCCGGGTCTGAAAACCTATCTTTCCCGCCTGCAGGCCCGGCCGGCCTATGAAAAGGCTATATCTTTGGGCGGCCGGGTGGTTCCGTCACGACCGGGCTAAGGCGGGCGAAGGCTTGTCCCCGCTTGGTCTCACTTTGCTACCCTCAAGGTTCATGAGGCCGGGTTGACCATATTCGATGCGGGACCGGCGCTCGAGGAGTCCTTCTTCCAACATAAGGCGCCCACCATTGCGCGCGGGCTGATAGGCGCCACGCTGCTCATTAACGGAGTGGGCGGCCGTATCGTCGAAACGGAAGCTTATGACATAAGCGATCCTGCATCTCACAGTTTTGGCGGGCAGAAGCGCCGCAACGCCGTTATGTTCGGCCCGCCTGGCCACGCCTATATCTACCGGATCTACGGCCTACACTGGTGCCTGAACGCGGTGGCAGGGGAAGCTGGAAGTGCGGTCCTCATCCGCGCGTTGGAACCGTTAGAGGGTATCGGGCAGATGGTCGTTCGCAGGGGCATCAGCGATCCGCGCCTGCTATGTTCAGGACCCGGCCGATTATGTCAGGCTTTGGGGATCGATGGATCGCTTAACGGAGCGCCGCTCGGCGATGCTCCGTTCCAGCTATTCGCACCCGGCGGGGAGTCGCCGATCACTGAGGGCCGACGGATCGGCATCCGCGTTGGAGTGGACACGCCTTGGCGCTTCGGCCTCAGCAACTCGCCATTCCTTAGCCGCCCCTTTGCCGCGGAAGGGTTTGCGGCCGGCTAGATTAGCGGTCAGCCGCCATCTTTGCCCATCATTGTCCGTTGAGCAGGGGAAGGGAACTGCATTGCCAGAATGAGGCTCTCGGCGATCCTCTCAGCCTTCGTCTGCAGGCCGGCGGCGACCTCCGCCGGAAGCATGAGGCTTGTCGTCTCGCGCCAAAGCTCAAGCCAGCGGTCGAACTTGGCTCGGTTAATCTGCGCCGCATGCGGGAGGTGCCGCGCCACCGGGTTCCCCTTGTATCTGCCGGTTCCCAGCAACACCGATGACCAGAAGTCGGCGATACGCTCCAGATGCTCATCCCAGTCATACACGGCACTGTTGAAAATCGGTCCAAGCTGATCGTCTTGCCGTACACGGGCATAAAAGGCCCGCAACACTTCGGGCAGGGCTAATTCAAGGTCCTGATAAGACATTTGGCGCCTCTTAGCCCCTGTCTATCCTATCGCCCGATCGAGCACCATAATTGCGCGCTCCAGCGCTGTTTGGGAATTTGGCGGAGACTGTAGCAGCCATCTGCCATTCCGAGCTTCTAAGCCAGCTTCAGACCAGTCGGCGCTATTGTGCGCATGTGGCGTAAGGGCCACGCCTGCCTGGCCGACATCGATGCGCACGATCTTCGCGTCTTTTGCGCTGGCCCGCAAACGCGCTTGGGCCAGCAGCCATTCCGCTGGGTCGGGAAGAGTGCCGAAGCGGTCGAGCAATTCTTCTTCGAAAACATCGATTTCGGATGCCTCCATGAGACGGGCTAGGCGGATGTAAAGACTGAGGCGAATCGACGGGTCGGGTATCCACTCTTCCGGAAAATACCCTTCCGCACCGGCATGAATGTCCGGCATCCATCGCTCATCCTCCTCGCCACGGGCCTGGCGCATCGCGGCGCTCAGCATATGTTGGTAAAGGTCCACCCCGATCAGCTTCATATGCCCTGCCTGCGCGTCCCCAAGCAGATCGCCCGCGCCCCGCATGTCCAGATCCCGCGCGCTGATCTCGAAACCGGCGCCCAGTCGGTCGAAGGCAGTGAGCGCGCGCAGGCGCTTCATCGTCCGCTCGGCAATGGGACTTTCCTTGTCGGTCAACAATAGCACCTGTCCCCTGCGATTTCCGCGTCCGACACGCCCTCGCAGCTGGTGCAGCTGCGCCAGGCCGAAACGATCAGCGCGCCACACGATCATCGTGTTGGCGCGGGGCACATCCAGTCCTGCTTCGATGATGTTGGTGGCCAACAGGATATCACCCTTGCCGTCGGCAAAATCGACCATTGTCTCGTCGATCTCAGCGGCCGGCATCTTACCATGGGCCATCGCGATCGAAAGGTCCGGCACCAGCCTCGCTAATCTTTCGCCCAGCGAGGTCATATCCTCAATGCGCGGCACGACGACAAAGCTCTGCCCGCGACGACCATGTTCACGCATGAGGGCCGTACGGACGCGGCTGTCATCGAAGCTGCCCAGGCTGGTGCGGATCGGCTGACGCCGTGCCGGCGGGGTCGCTATGACGGATATCTGCTGAAGTCCTACCAAGGCGGACTGCAGTGTCCGGGGGATCGGGGTCGCGCTTAGAGCGAGCAGATGCACCTCAGCAGAGCCGCGCAGCCGCTTCTTGTCGGCGGCACCGAATTTTTGCTCCTCATCGATTACGACCAGCCCTAGCTTTGCATAGCTGACGCCCTTGCCCACGACTGCGCCGGTGCCAATAACGATATCGATGGAGCCATCGGCCAGTCCCGCTTTGACCGCCCGCTTTTCGGCTGGCGATGAAAGGCGGGAAAGGCTGGCGACCTTTATACCCATCGGCTTAAAGCGGGCGCTAAAACCTTCCAGATGCTGGCGGACCAGCACGGTCGTCGGTGCGGCAACGATGGTCTGATAACCGCTGAGCGCCGCAATGGCTGCAGCGCGCAAAGCCACCTCCGTCTTGCCATAGCCAACATCGCCGACGACAAGCCTGTCCATCGGCCGCCCGCTCGCCAGATCGTCGCGGACGGCCAAGATGGCCCGCGCCTGATCCGCCGTTTCATTGTAGGGAAAGCCGCCCACGAACCGCTCATAGGCGGCGTCATCCGGAACCATTTCGGGCGCGCTTGCCTCCGCGCGCACCTTGGCCATTTCGGCGAGTCCCCGAGCAGTTTGGGCGACTGCGGCCTCTATCTCCCCGCTGCGTTTCTTCCATGAGGAACTGTCGAGTTTGTCCAGCGCCACAGCGTCCGGGTCCGAACCATAGCGCCAGATCCGATTGGCGTCGGCGATGCGTATCAGCCGCCGTGTTCCGCCGCCGTAGCCGAGCGCAATCATTTCAGTTTCTGCGCCGTCCTCCCCTGGCGCCATTTCCAGGCCAAGAGCGATGCCGACGCCATGATCTTCATGAATGACGACATCGCCCAACTGGATCTGCGTCGCTGCATCGGTCCAGGAGGGTAGTACGCTCGCTGCGATATCCTCGACCAGCGCCCGGCTGCCAAGCAGGTCTGCGGCCGCGACGAACAGGTGGCGATCATCGGCAAAGCCGATATCGACGGGTAAGCGCATGATCGCGGCGCTGGAGAGGGGGAGCGCCGCGACGTCCTGCCAACGGGACAGTTCGACCAAGTCCTTCCCCAATTTTGCCTGCACCTTGCTGCGCAGGAAGCGCAGGTCGCGCTCACCACCTGCGAGGATGAAGATGCGTCCAGAGTCCAGGTGGGGCTGGGCGAAGCGGGCGAAGGCAGTTAGCGGAGACCGCTGCTCAGCAAAGCGAGGGATCTCGGTCGGCGGGTCCAGTGCCACCACCTCCCATCGTCCCAGCGCTTCTTCCCACTCCTCCTGAGGCGCGCGATCATCCCGGCCCTTAACCTCAGCCGCCAAGGCAAGGAAGCGCTGCCGCCGCTTTTCCGCCTTGGCCGAGTAGCTTATCTTTCCGGGCTGGAGATGAGCAAGGATCGTGACGGGGCGTTCCGCCAGAGGTTCCGCCGCTCGGCCGACGGCGATGCAATCCAGTTCCTCGATGGTTCGCTGGCTGATGGGGTCATAGGCGCGAAGGCTGGCCACCTTGCCGTCCACAAGCTCCACGCGGACCGGCGTTCCGGCGTCGGCTGGGAAGATGTCGGAAACCTCGCCTCGGATAGCCATCTCGCCCGGCTCATCCACTCGGTCGTCCGGAAAATATCCGATCTGGGTCAGGCGTTCTGCCAACTCGTTAAGGGTCAGCAGGTCGCCTATGCGAAGCGTGGGTGGGGAGACATCAAAGGCGTCCGGCGGCGGATAGGCGCGCCCAGCAGCTTCGCCGCTCATGATCAGCGCGACAGGAGATGATGCCGCGCGCCGCAACGCGTGCAGCGCGGCAACCCGCTGTCCTACATTGGCAGGGGAGGCTGGGGCGCTGTCGCCCGGCAATGTGTCGCTGGAAGGCAAGAATATCACCCGGCTGTCCGGCATCAAGGCAGATAATGTAGCGGCTAGCCGCTCAGCCTGCTGATCGTCATCAGCTAAATAGAGGAGATTTTCGCGCCCCATAAAATCTGCCAACCGGGTCGCAACCCAGGCGATAGTCATTCACCGACCTCCAATGCTGCGTCCCCAGGAGCAAACCCTTGTGCATCGGCGGAGTTTCTTCACCTTTTAATAAATGACCGCGTCGCCGGTTCAGTATCCCGATCGTTCCGTCATTACCGCTTCGATTACAGTCACCTTCGCGTCATCATTTATGTCTACCGACACAAGGACCGGCGAGTTGAGCGGAGCGTCTCCTCGCGCCTCCTCTTTCTGCATAGCAGGTGCGTCTCCTCCGCTCACAACCTCGCCGACGCTGTTTTCCGGTCCATCTGCGGCGATGAAGATGTCGCTTCGGTCAACGCCATGTTCCTGGACCAGCAGTTCGACGGCGCTATCCGCCTCGGCCCGGGTTGCGAACCGTCGTTCAATCGTCTGGCTCATGTCAGTCCTTTCTTATGCGGTGGTAGTGACCGGGGGTAATCAGTCCTCCTGAATCTCCGCGCCCAACGCATCCTCCTCGTCGCTGTCCAATTGAGCATCGATCGCTTCGGCGATCAGGTCCAACTGCTCATAACTTGCCGTCAGCTCAATCGCGCTGCCGTCCTCCGTTTCAAACGTCAGCAGATATTCATCCTCGGCATCGTCAATCTGAAATCTTGAAATCTTCGTCGGCATGGCAACCTCCTGGACATGTTCGGCTCGCGAACTTCGACACAGGAAGGGTTACCAGTCGGGATGGTTCCCAACCCTTGTTGTGCCAACGACCAGCCGGTCAGGGAAAAGGTCAGACTTGTTGAAACGGGTAGGGCGTCGGCCCCCGTTGATATTGACTGACGGCGAGCGATCGGGTGATCGGCGGCAATGCGCGGTCGGGGCAGGCCACACGGGGGCAGATGTGGCACGCCGGGCCGATCAGGTTCGGCTGATCTGGCAGCATGTCGGCAGCGGCCATGCGCGCAGCATGCTTTACGTGACATCCAAGTGCGATGGCCTGGACCGACTTGGCCTGAGGATCGAGCGAATGAGGAACTGCGCGCGTGAAGGTCATATAGCGCTCGCCGTCGGGCATCTCGACAATTTCCGCCACGCTTCGTTCGGGCATGTGAAAGGCGCGCCACGCGTTCCAGCGTGGGCATCCCCCGCCAAATTGAGCGAGCGGCATCCCCTCGCCCGCGAAGCGTTTCGAGATGGTCCCTGCAATATCGACCTTTAGCAGGAAGAACGGCACCCCCCGCTCGCCACTGCGCGCCAGTGTCGTCAGCCGGTGCGCCGTCTGCTCATAGGATGCGCCGAAGCGGCGTTGCAGCAGGTCCATGTCATAGCGGCCTTCCTCCGCCGCGCTAAGAAAGCGGCTGTAGGGCATGATCAGCGCAGCGGCGGCGTAGTTGGTCAGCATGGTCCGCAGCAAGGGCCGCGTCTCACTGTCGGGCGCGCCTCGCTCGATAATTTCGGCGATCGGTTTTTCCATCTCCATCATGCTGATCTGGAATCCTGCGGCGAACAGGCGGCCTGACGCGGGCAGCCGGTCGGAGATCATCAGCCGCCGCCTATGAAAGTCGTAGAAGCGCCGCCCGCCAGCCATGGCCTTGTCGTTCATGATGCGGGTGGACACAGCATGATCCCGCTCCAACCGCTGCCGCAGGGCAACGAAAAGTTCGGCGGGCTCGTCGGGCAGAGTGCCAGCGATTCCTTCCGCTGCGGCATCAAGGGCGGGGAAGTGGTTGTTATTCTCATGCACAAAGTCGCGCAGCCAATCGAGCGCGGTGCTGGTTCGGGAATGCCCGCCCGCCTGATTGATTGCCTCGGGCAACCGCCGCAAATCCGTTATCGCGCGATAGAGGCGCGTGATCGCTTCGGTAGCGCCGGGATAATTTTCCGCGATCTCATTCACCTCATCACGTGGGACGCCGATGTCGCGGAGGAGCGCATCGGTGAAGATTTCCATGAGCCCGCCCGCCGCGTCGGGCAGTGTTCCTGAGACGAATTCGCGAATGTCCAGGTCATAGGTCTGGGCGAAGCGCAGAAGCATCTGCGCGGAGAGAGGCCGCTGGTTCCGCTCCAGATGATTGAGATAGCTGGGACTGACGCCCAACTCCTCCGCCATTTGCGATTGGTTGAGGCCCAGCTCGCGGCGAAGCAGCCGCAGCTTAGGACCGAGATAGAGCTTCCGTTCTGTGGCTGCCTTCATGAAGCCATTCTGTCAAAAATTCACAAGATGTACAATGTAAATTGTGACTTCGCGGCTTTCATAGCCATTCCGCCTGATGCGCAGATGCGTCACTACCTCCCCATGGGCTTCAGGAAATTGAAGCAAGCGAAAGGAACCAAGGGACATGAACAGCGAACAACAGCGCGCTCGGGCGGTTTTCTCGACAGAGGATTTCTCCCTGCTTCGTGAAGCGGTCGCCCATTATCTGAACGAGGTCAGGGACCAGCCGGCATCGATTAAGTTCGCCCATCTCTATCACCGGTTGGGCCGCGTCGCGCCAAGCGGCCGAAGCTGATCGCGGTTTACTCCAGAGGAATTGACGAATGACATATCAGGGTGACGTCGCGGCTGCGGCGGAGATGATTAAGGGCAACGGCGCGTCATGGAGCGCGATCGACGCGAACGCTGTTACGCGCATGCGGTTGCAGAACCGCTTCCGGAGCGGTCTCGACATCGCGCGCCATACGGCCAGGATCATGCGGCAGGACATGGCCGCCTATGATGCCGATCCGAGAGCATATACACAGTCGCTCGGCTGCTGGCACGGCTTCATCGGCCAGCAGAAGATGATCAGCATCAAGAAGCATTTCGGATCGACTAAGGGTAAATATCTTTATCTTTCGGGATGGATGGTCGCCGCGCTCCGCAGTGAGTTCGGCCCATTGCCGGACCAGTCGATGCACGAAAAGACGAGCGTGCCCGCCCTCATCAGTGAGCTTTACACCTTCCTGAAACAGGCCGACGCCCGCGAACTGAGCCTCATGTTCCGCGATCTCGACCATGCGCGGGACAGTGGCAACGAGGTTGAAGCCCAGCGCCTGTCCCATGCGATCGACAATTATGAAACGCATGTCGTCCCGATCATCGCCGACATCGACGCGGGTTTCGGCAATGCGGAGGCGACCTACCTTTTGGCCAAGAAGATGATCGAGGCGGGCGCGTGCGCGCTGCAGATCGAGAATCAGGTTTCCGATGAGAAGCAATGCGGACATCAGGATGGCAAGGTCACGGTGCCGCACGAAGACTTTCTCGCGAAAATCCGCGCCTGCCGTTACGCCTTCCTGGAATTGGGGATCGAGGATGGCATCATCGTCGCCCGCACGGACTCGCTGGGCGCGGGGCTCACCAAGCAGATCGCCTATGTCCGGGAAAAGGGCGACCTGGGCGACCAGTATAACAGCTTCCTCGATTGCGAACCCATAGAGACGCTGAGCGAAGGGGATGTGCTGATCGTCCGCGACGGGCAGATGATGCGTCCCAAGCGGCTGCCGTCAAACCTGTACCAGTTCCGCGAAGGGACGGGCGCGGATCGTTGCGTGCTCGACTGCATCACATCGTTGCAGAACGGCGCGGACCTGCTGTGGATCGAAACTGAAAAGCCGCATATCGATCAGATCGCATCCATGGTTGATCGTATTCGGGAAGTCGTTCCCGACGCGAAGCTGGTTTACAATAATTCGCCGTCCTTCAACTGGACGCTCAACTTCCGTCAGCAGGTTTATGACCGCTGGTTGGCGGAGGGGAGGGGCCTGGAGTCCTATGATCGCGCGAAGCTGATGAGCGCGGAATATGACCTGACCGAACTGGCCTTAGAAGCTGACGAGAAGATCCGCACCTTTCAGAAAGACGCGTCGGCGCGGGCCGGCATCTTCCACCACCTCATCACCTTGCCGACCTATCACACCGCAGCGCTCAGCACGGACAATCTCGCCAGGGACTATTTCGGCGAGGCTGGCATGCTGGGCTATGTCGCCGGGGTGCAGCGCAAGGAGATCCGCGAGGGCATCGCCTGCGTGAAACATCAGAATATGTCGGGCTCCGATATCGGCGATGATCATAAGGAATATTTTGCCGGTGAGGCGGCGCTCAAGGCGGGCGGCGCTCACAACACCATGAACCAGTTCGCAGCCTGACAGCCAAGCCAGCCATTTCCCCTTGCCGCGTCACGAAACCGCGGGCACAGATTAAATCACCGCCGCTAGAGCGGATGACGGACGGAGCGGGGAGGGGAAATGACCGCGGAGAAGGAGGGCGCTGAACCTGGAGCGCATGCCCCCTATGTAGGGGGTGCGAGCGTGGTTGCGTTGGCGCTCGGTATTCCCGTGCTCATCTCCATGCTCGCTCTGGCGATCGCGCCGGGGGTCCTGCAGATGGCGCAGGAATTCGGTGCGCTCACCGCGCAACTGGTGCTGACTGTGCCTGCGATGGTGATGATCGTCGGTGCTGCGATTTCTGGCTATCTGTCCGAACGCTGGGGACGGCGCGCAGTCATCTCCGCCTGTCTGCTGGTTTATGCGATTGCAGGCGTTAGCGGCGGAATGGCCCCTAGCTTGACCCTGCTTGTCACCGCGCGTGTTGTCAGCGGTTTTGTGGGTGGTGTCCTGCTGACCTCCGTTTATGCCGTGATCGGCGAATATTTCGAGGGCGGCAGGCGGGAGTCGCTCCTTGGCTTCATGTCCACCGCCGCATCGATCGCTTCTCTGGGCCTCCTCGTGGTCATGGGTTATGTTGTCGAGCGCTTTGGCTGGCGCGCTCCGTTCATGCTCTACGGCGTCAGTCTGCTGCTCATCCCCTGCGCGCTCAGAGGGTTACATCGCGGACTTTCGGCCGCCAGCGTTTCGCTCAGTTGGCGGCCCGTGCTTCGCGGATGGACGTTCTACCTGCTCCTGACCGGCTATACGGTCGGCATGTATATGATGGTCATTCAGGGGCCTTTCCTGATGGCCGCCAAGGGCTTCACCGCGCCTTCCACCATAGGGCAGTTCATCGGCTTGTCGTCACTCGTCGGCGCGATATGCAGCGCTTTCTACGGGCTGATGCGGCGCTGGCTGGGTTTCAGGCAGATGTTCGTCCTGATCTCGCTCGCAATCGGCCTCGGCCTGCCGCTCGCCGCCTGGGCGGCCAGCGGAGGCTGGGTACTGCTTTCGATGATCGTCGTGGGAGTGGGCATCGGCATCATCGAACCGACAGTGGCCTCGGAGTTGCTGCTGCGGACGCCAGAACCGCTGCACGACCGCGCGATGGGTGTGAACGTCGCGGCCATGTTCCTGGGCCAGTTCCTCAATCCGCTGCTGCTAGCTCCGGTCCGGGAAGCTTATGGCATTGCCTTTGCCTTCACCGCAGTGGGTTTGGCCTATTTGCTGGCGGCTGGCCTGTTCGCCGCCAGCATAGGTCACCGCTGGACCGTCAAGCCGCAGGTTCCTTAGACGCCGAAGCCGCCCGAAACGGATATGTGCTGCCCCGTCACATAGGCAGCTTCGTTGGACGCGAAGAACACGCACGCATGCCCGATTTCCTCCGCCGTGCCCCAGCGCTTCAGGCAGAGCAGCCGATGCGTATTATCCACCCATCTTTGGTCGATCTGGCCGAGGCGGCTGAGTTCATGAAGCTGTCCTGCATCGATGACGCCGACCAACACTGAATTAGCGCGAATACCGTAGCGACCTTCTTCCTTGGCGATGCCCTTCACCAGCTGTTCGTTCGATGCCTTGACGGCGACGGACATGCCGTCGCGGGAGGGCCACCAATCATGCCCGGCCGATCCAAGTGTAACGAAACTGCCGCCGCCCTGATCGCGCATATGCGGCACGACCGTTTGGACGACCGTCAAAAAGCCGTGAACTTCGACGTCGAAAGCGTGTCGCCACTCTTCCATGGGGGTGGAGGTCAGATAGCGCTGATTGACCAGCGGTCCTGCAGCCCAGATAACGGTGTGAATACGGCCATGCTCGGCGATCGCCTCATCGACTACTGCTCGAATGTCATTCGCGTCGGTTACGTCAGCGCGGTGGATGCTGACATGGCGGCCATGTTCCTGCGCCGCCGAGGCCACCTCTTCCGCACGCTTCTGATTGCCGCGATAGACGATCGCGATATCGGAGCCCTGCTGCGCGAATATGCGGGAAATGCCGCTGCCGATACCGCCGCTGCCGCCGAACAGCAGCGTGCAGCCCTTTTCAAATGTAGCCAAGAAACTCTCCCTCTATCTTGCCTTGCCGCGCCATTCGGACGTCAGCTCTCCAATGTCGAACGGCCGCACCATCATCAGCACGCCACTCCATTCGCGGCCTTCCAGCCGTGCGGCTTGTTCCTGCTCGCCGATCATATGAATATCGTCGCGCAGCGCCTCGAACAAAGCATGCACCCTGGCCCGCCCGGCCTCGCTCAACGACACCATGTCTGACATATAGAGCGCCTCGGGCGATCCGAAATTTAGCGACATGAACAGCGGCTTCACCGTCCGTTCGAACGCCATCGACAAGGGGCCGCCCCGCCGCCAGCGTACCGCGCGCCGCATCTTTGACCGGATGCGGCCACGCGAAGGTGCTTCGATCAGACTTAGCCGCTTCAGCCGCTCCAGATGGCTTTCCAGCCGGTCTGCTGGCAGGCCGAACTCCTGCTCCAGATCCTGCCGCTGCGCGCCATGGAGAATGGCGAAGAAAACCAGCGCCAAGCCCCGGTCTGCGGCCAGAACCCGCTCCTGCGCTAGCGTGAAGCTTTCCTGCTGATCGTCGCCGCGGCCCACCAGATCGCGCATGTCGAGATCGGCGATTGCGCAAATCTCGTCCAGCCGGTCGAGCGTCAGCCCCTCGCCACGAAGCCACCGCCATATGGTCGGTTCCGCCACCTCCATCTGTGTGGCGAGACTAGCCACCCGGATCCCCCTTGCCTTCAATTCCCGCCGCAGTTGGAGCAGAATGGTAGCGATACCGGGACGGCGCGTCTTGGGCATTTTTCGTGAACCTGTCTTTGATTGATCGAGGTCGATCATATTACGATAGTTCATTTCAGAAGCCGATTGCACTGCTTTCAACAGACAGGCACTTTCCGCCCATAGATTGGCTGAGCGACGCAGCCATTTCAGGAGAGGCATATGGCGACCACCGCTGAATATAACCTGGGCGAATTCACCTTTCCGCGCGGCTGGCTGATGGTCGCGCGAGCCGCCGACGTGACCGGCGCGCCTACCGCCCTGCGCATGCTGGGACGCGAACTGGTCATCTATCGCGGCGAATCCGGCCGGATCGTTCTGCTCGACGCCTATTGCCCGCACATGCAGGCGCATCTGGCCGCCGAACAGACCTCCGACGCGGCGGCTCAACGGATCGAAGGGGATTCGATCCGCTGCCCCTATCATAGCTGGCGCTTCGGGCCCGACGGTAAGTGCGACCATATCCCTTATTTCGATGGCAACATCCCGCCTGCCGCCAAGGTGCGCTCCTATCCGGTGGAAGAGCGGTTCGGTTGCGTCTTCGCCTGGCACGATCCGGAGGAAGGCGCGCCCGACTATGGGTTGTCCGACTTGCCCGAATGGGACGACCCGCAGTGGATGCGTGGCGAGTATGACGACCTCGGCACGCTGAACGTCCATCCGCAGGAGATACTCGACAATCTGGTCGATACCCGGCACTTCGGCCCGATCCACGGCCAGAAACTGGCCTATTTCGATTCCGTGTTCGAAGGGCCGATCGGTAAGCAGATTTCAGGCGGCGGTCACGAAACGATGACGAGCGAAAGCGGGGTGTTGGACGTCGATGCCTTCTACACCGGCCCTGGCATCCTCATCGCCCGCTACTCAGGCGAGACCGACGCCGTCCAGATCATCTGCCATACGCCCAAGGAAGATGGCGTGACGCAGGTATGGCACAGCATCGTGACGCGAGCGCTAAACACGCCGCCGACCGCCGCCGACGCCGAACTTCGCTCGCAATATCATGCTGCGGGTTTGGCTGCCTTCTCGCAGGATTTCGCGATCTGGCGGACCAAGGGACCGGCCTTCAACATTCTGCGCCTGCCCACCGATGGGCCATTTCATCGCAGCCGCGCCTGGTATCGCCAATTCTATAATCCGCGCGACAAAGCCGCGGAGTTTCAGGCGCGCGCCAATGGAGTGCATCATACCAGCGGCATGGCTCCCGCACCCAATTTGCAAGCCGCCGAATAAGCGGACGGATAACGTAAGAAAGGAAGAGAATGAGCAGGGCATTTCCTGAAGGCGCTGTGGCCGTGTTTGGCGGCAGCGGTGGGATCGGCAAGGGGGTCGCGCTGGAATTCGCCAAGGCGGGCACGGACGTCGCGATCTTCTACCGTTCCAAGAAGGACAGCGCAGAAGCGGCGGCTGAAGAAGTCCGCAAGCTGGGCCGCAAGGCGAGCATCCATCAGGCGGACGCGCGCAGCTATGAGGAGCTTGAAGCCGGCTTCGCAAGCGCTGTGGAGGCGCATGGCCGCGTTCACAGCATCGTCTGGGGCGCTGGCCCCATCGTGGCGCAGGTCAACATCGCAGACTGGTCGCTGGAGCAGTTCCGCGCGTCGATGGAGATTGAGGCGTTCGGCTTCTATTATGCCGTGCGCATCGCCATCCCGCATTTCCGGGCAAAGGGCGGCGGCTCCTTCGTTCACCTGGGATCGGCGGGCCATGATTGGTGGCCGCACCTCGACGGCCTGTCGGTCGCGCCCAAGGCGTGCAATGAATCGCTGATCAAGGGCATTGCGAAGGAAGAGGGCGTTCACGAAATCCGCGCCAATTCCGTGCTGGTGGGCGTGATCGACGCCGGCCAGTTCAAGGTTGGCCAGCAGGAAGGCTATTTCGACGCCGAATGGGAACGCAACGTCAAGGCGATGCTGCCCATCAAGCGTTGGGGCTTGGCCGAGGATATCGGCAAGGCCGCGGTATTCCTGGCGTCGGACGACGCCAATTATGTGACGGGCCAGACCATCTCGGTCGCCGGAGGCTTCGGTGTCTGACATTGCAACCGGGGATGGCGCGCTTCATCCCCATTGCCTCTCGATGGACGAGGTGCGGGACCGCGCGGCGCTCCAGCACCTCGTCACCGCCTATGGCCATGGCATCGACCGGCGTGACTATGGCCTGCTGCAGTCGCTCTACCATGAAGACGCGATCGACGATCACAGTCCCTATTATTGCGGTCCGGCGACGGGGTACATCGATTGGCTGCCGCAGATGCTGGCGACTTGGGCCGCCACATCCCACGCCATGTTGAACATGCTGTTCCTGCTGGACGGCGACTGCGCGGAAGGCGTCATCACCGCCCGTGCGTGGCATTTGACGGCAGATGGAACGCGCGAGTTCATCGCCTGGGGCCGCTATGCCGATAGTTATGAAAGGCGTGGAGGCGTCTGGCGTTTCGCCCACCGATTCTTCATCCTTGATGCCACCGAGGAACGCGCTGCTGAGCCGCAGGACAGTTTCGGCACCGAAGGAGTGGAAACTGGCCGGGCGGGGGCGGACGATCCCCTCTATCGGCGTCTCCCTATGTTCAGCGCCGATCGCCGGGCGCGTGACGGCCGGACGGATTGACTGCGGCCGCTCACGCGTGCCGATCAGCTTTGTGGCAAATGGGTGCCGATGCCGCTCAGAAATATGCCCGTTACAAGCGTCGCATGTTCGGCCATCTCGCCATCGGTCATGGGGGCCCCACCGAACAGCAGCCGGCGTTGCCATTCGCCAAAGGCCATGGCGACGAATTGCTTGGCAAGGCTGTGGCTAACGGTGGGAGACACGCCTTCTTCTTCCAGCAGCGCTGCAACTGGGCTGACCTGATGCCGTTCGAATTGTAAGCGGGCGATCTTCCGCAGTTCGTCGAAGTCGCTTCCTTCCCGGTAGATCAACCGCGCGATACGCATACTGCGCGGGGAGAATAGCTGTCGCTGCATCTCAGCGGCGTAGGTGGCCAGTTGCGTGTGAAGGTCGCCTTTTAGATCGGGTAATTCCGGCCGTATCTGCGCACCGGATTGTTCAAGGCAGGCTTCGAAGAGCGAAAGCTTGTCGGGAAAATGATTATAGAGCGTGCGGCTCGACACCTGCGCCTTTTCCGCAATGTCGCGCAGCGAAGCAGCATGAAAGCCCGTCCGCGCAAATTCGTCAAGCGCGACGAGGATGAGGTTGTTACGCTTCTGTTCGGCCACCTCTGGGGTAGGGCGGCCCGCGCGCCTTTTGATGCTTGGTTTATCCATCATGCGTCTCGTTGCGCAGTGAAGGCGAAATGGCAAGAGCGGGCTCTCGCCGCCGGGTAAAGCGCGCCTGAACCTATCCGCGAGAATGCCCGACTTCGGCATGCGGGTTGCCTTCATCATCCATTCCGAAGGGCACGTGAATCTCTCATGGATTGCTGGCGCGCGATGCCGCGTCAGTGGTCCAGCCGCCGCCCAACGCTCTGAACAGGTCGATCTGCGCGAAGGCTACGGCGCGGTCGGCGGCGGCAAGATCGCTCTCCGCCGCAGCCAGCGTGCGCTGCGCGTCCAGCACCGTCAGAAAGTCGATCCTGCCTTCGCGTTGCCGGGCTAGGCTGATGCGCGCGGCGCGATCGGCGGACACGCGTGCGGCCTTGAGCGTGTCGCGGCGGTCGAGGGCGTGCGCATAGACCGACAGGGCGGTCTCGGTCTCCTCCAGCGCGCGGAGCACCGTTCCGTCGAAGGTCGCGAGCGCGGCGCTGGCGTCAGCCTTTGCAGCGGCAATGCGGGCGCGATTGGCCTCCTGATTGGGAAACGCCCAGTTTATAAGCGGCCCCAGCAACCAGCGGAACGGCCCGCCGCCCAATATGTCGCCCCCGCCGATCGCCGTCGTGCCGATGGAGCCGCCCAGCGTAATACGCGGATAGAGGTCCGCAGTCGCTACTCCAATCCGCGCAGTGTCGGCGGCGAGCCGCTGCTCGGCGGCGCGCACATCCGGACGGCGGGCGAGCAAGACCCGGCCATCGCCAACCGGAATGGGCTGCGTAAGGTCCGGCGTCACCTTCTGATCGCGAACGATCGCGGGCAGCTCCTGCGGCGTACGCCCTGTTAGCGTGGCGAGCCGGAACAGAGCTGCGTCACGATCCGCAATCAGGCTGGGAATGAGAGCGGCTTGGCTGTCGCGCAGCGCCGTGGTGCGGATTACGTCCAGGCGATCGGATCGGCCGACTTCGAAACGGGCATTGGTGATGCGAATGCTCTTGTCGAGCAAGGCCACGATCTGCTCCGCTACCGCGATACGCTCGGCTGAACTGGTGGCATCGACATAGGCGCGCGCCGTGTCGGCGACGACAGCCACGCGGACCGCATCTGCCTCGCCCGCCGCGGCGCTGAGGTCACCCTTGGCCGCTTCGATGCTGCGCTTCACCCGGCCGAACAGATCGACCTCATATGCGACGTTCAGCCCCGCATCCACGGTCCAATTCTCGCGGTCAGCGCCCGGAAGGGTCTGCGCAGCGGAGGCGCGGCCATAGGTTGGTTGCGCGCTGACGCTGTTCTGGGGCAGCCTGTCCGATCGAGCGCCCCGCAGCCCGGCGCGCGCTTTTTCCAGGCGCGCGACCGCCACGCGTATGTCGGTGTTGGCCTTCAATGCGTCCTGCACCAGCCCGTCGAGCACCGGGTCGTTATAGAGCCGCCACCAATTATCGTCAGGTTGCGCCGCGCTGACCGCCGGGTTGGCCGCGCCGATAAACGCGCCCGCAGCCGTGCTTGGGGTAGCCGGAGCCTTATAGTCCGTCCCTGTCGCGCAGGCGGTGAGCGCCGACGCGCCAAGCAGGAGGGGGAGGAGTGTCTTTGTCATCATCTCTATCCTATTCGGCGGGTTGCAGCGCGGCGGCGGCGTCGCCCTCCCTTTTGCGGGAAAAGCGATCGCCCAGCGCGCGGCAGACGACATAGAAGGTGGGGGTGAAGAGCAGGCCGAACGCCGTCACGCCGGTCATGCCGAAGAAGACGGCGGTGCCCAACGCCTGCCGCAGCTCCGCCCCTGCGCCGCTCGCGATCACCAGCGGCACCGCGCCCAGGATGAAGGCGAAGCTGGTCATCAGGATCGGCCGCAGGCGGGTCTGCGCCGCCTGAACCGCCGCCTCGACCGGCGACAGCCCCTGTTCTTCCTCCGCCTGCTTGGCGAATTCCACCACCAGAATGGCGTTCTTTGCCGCCAGCGCGATCAGCACGACCAGGCCGATTTGCGTGAGGATGTTGTTATCCATCCCCCGCAGGTTCACTCCCAGCATGGCCGCGAACAGGCACATCGGCACGATCAGGATGATCGACAGCGGCAGCGTCAGGCTTTCATATTGCGCCGCCAGCACCAGGAAGACGAAGAAGACGGCCATGCCGAACACGATGCCGGCGGTGTTGCCCGCCATCACCTGCTGATAGGCGACGCCCGTCCACTCCTTGCTATAGCCAGCGGGCAAACTCTCCCCGGCGAGCTTCTCCATGGTCGTCAGCGACTGGCCGGTGCTGTAGCCGGGAGCTGTGTTGCCATCGACTTCCACCGCCGGCAGCATGTTGTAGCGCACCACGCGATAGGGGCCGGTCTTGTCCTCAAAGGTCGATACCGACCCAATCGGCACCATCTGGCCGCTGTTCGACCGCGTTTTCAGGTTCGCAATGTCGGCGACGGTCCCGCGATGGTTCGCATCGGCCTGCGCCGTCACGCGATAGGTGCGCCCCAACAGGTTGAAGTCGTTGACGAAGGCCGAACCCAGATAGACCTGCATCGCTTCGAACACGCGCTCGGGCGGCACGCCGAGCAGGTCGGCCTTGCGGCGATCCACATCGGCATAGACGCGCGGGGTCGCATTATCGAACAGCGTATAGACCATCGAGAGGCCAGGAGTCTGGTTCGCCTTGCCGATGAAGTCCTGCGCAACCTTGTTCAGCTCAGTATAGCCGCGTTCCTCCCGATCCTGCACCAGCATGCGGAAGCCACCGGGCGGAACAAGCCCCGAAATGGTCGGCGGCGGCAGCAGCAGAATGCGCGCCTTTTCATAGCCCGCGACCGCCTTGTGCGCCTGCTCCATGATGCCCGCATAGGTGACGCCTTCTTTCTGCCGCTCCGCAAAGCTGTTGAAGGGGAAATAGATGGCGGCGCTGTTGGGCGCCTGCGTCTGCGATGGGCCGTGGAAGCCCGCGAACATCACTGCGCCGCGCAGCCCCTTGATGGGCAGCAGCTTTTGCGCGACCTCCTTCGTCACCTTGTCCGTGCGTTCGAGCGACGCGCCGGAAGGAAGCTGCACGACGGCCAGGAAATAGCCCTGGTCCTGCGACGGCACGAACCCGCCCGGCGTCACCCAGAACAAGGTGATGGTCGCGGCGATCAGCCCCGCATAGGTAAGCAGCATCTTCTTGGGCCGCAGGACCAGGAAACGCGTCAGCCGAGCATAGCCAGCACTCATCCGGTCGAAGCCACGATTGAACCCGGCGGCGGCCTGCGCGCCGATCCTGTGCCAACGCGGCGCGCCGTCCAGATCATGATCACCATGTTTGGGCTTAAGCAACAACGCCGCCGCAGCCGGAGACAGGGTGAGCGAGAGGATCAGCGAGATCACCGTCGCGGTCGAGATGGTGACGGCGAACTGCTGATAGAATGCGCCTGAAATGCCGGTGATGAACAGCGTCGGCACGAACACCGCGCACAGGACGAGGACGATCGCGACCAGCGCTGCCGACACTTCGTCCATCGACGTGCGGGCGGCCTCCAACGGCGCCATGCCATGTTCGATGTTCCGCTCGACATTTTCGACAACGACGATCGCGTCATCGACCACAATGCCGATCGCAAGCACCAGGCCGAACAGCGACAGATTGTTCAGCGAATATCCCAGCGCCGCCAATATCGCCGCCGTGCCGATCAATGACACGGGAATGGCGATGATCGGAATGACCGCCGCGCGCCAATTCTGCAGGAATATCAGAATGACCAGGACGACCAGCACCACCGCTTCGAACAGCGTGTGATAGACCGCGTCGATCGACTGGCTGATGAACTCCGTCGGATTGTAGATGACGCTATATTCCAGACCCTTGGGGAAGCTCTTGGACAGTTCGTCCATCTCAGCCTTGACCTTCTCCGCAGCGTCGAGCGCGTTGGAGCCGGGGCGCTGCATCACTGCGATCACGACGGTGGGCGTACCGGACAGATAGGTGTTGATGCCATAATCCTGCGCGCCCAGCTCGACGCGGGCGACGTCGCCGACGCGAACCTGGCGGCCATCCGCATCAGTGCGGATGACGACATCGGAAAATTGCTTGGGCTCGGTCAGGCGGCCCTGCATTTCGACGCCCAGTTGGAAGGCTTCACCCCGGTCATAGGGCGGCTGGCCCAGCGCGCCCGTGGACACCTGGACATTCTGCGAACGCAACGCGGACACGATTTCGCCAGCGGTCAGGTCCAGCGCGGCGGCGCGATCCGGATCGATCCAGATGCGCATCGCATAATCGCGTGACCCGAACAGCCGCACATCGCCCACGCCATCCAGCCGCGCCAGCCGGTCGCGAACCTGCGTCAGCGCATAGTTGGACAGGTAATTTCGGTCGAAGGTCCCATCGGGCGACTGAAGATTGACGACCATCAGGAAGTCGGGCGTCGTCTTGCGCGTGACCACGCCCAAACGCTGCACTTCTTCGGGCAGGCGGGGGATCGCGACCGCGACCCGGTTCTGGACCAGCACCTGCGCCTCGTCCAGATCGGTGCCGACCTTGAAGGTGACGGTGATCGTGACTTTGCCGTCGCCCGTCGATTGGCTGCTCTGATAGAGCATGTCATCGACGCCGTTGATCTCTTGCTCGATCGGCGCGGCGACCGTTGATGCGACGGTCTCGGCCGATGCGCCCGGATATTGCGCCGACACAGTGACCGTGGGTGGCACGATGTTGGGATATTGGGAAACGGGTAGACCGATAAAGGCCAGCGCGCCGACCACGGTTATGACCACCGCGATGACCGCGGCGAAGATCGGCCGGTCGATGAAGAAGCGGGATAGGCGCATCGGTCTGTTCCTCGATGGCGTGAAGAAGGGCGCCCGCAATGGAGCGCGGAATGGGTTATTTTCTAGCCCCACCCCTTCAGGGGAGGGGAAGGGGGTGGGGGCTCGCCGGATAGTCCGGCGCTGGGGGGAGGCCCCCACCCCAACCCCTCTCTCGGGAGGGAGGGGCTATTCCAACTAAAAGGTCGCCTGCGAAGCAGCCGGAACGCTGCTCTCACTAGCCGCCATCGGCGCAGGCGAAGCCTTGATCGCCACAGCCCGCGTCGCGACCTTCGCACCTGGCATCGCCGACTGAAGGTTCGTCACGACCACCCGGTCACTAGGCGACAAGCCCGCCCGGATAATCCGCAAGCCATCCACCACTGGACCCAACTCGACAGGCTTGGCGGAAACGCTGTCATTCTTGCCGACAATCAATACGGTCTTGCGCGCCTGATCGGACTGAACCGCTTCGTCGGGGATCAGAAGGGCATTCACCTTCCCGCCATTAGCGAGGCGCATGTTGCCAAACATGCCGGGGGTCAGGAACATGTCGGGATTGGCGAACAGCGCGCGGACGCGGATCGTGCCGGATCGCGGATCAAGGCCATTGTCGGTAAAGTCCAGACGCCCCTTCCAGCGATAATCGGCTTCATCCTGCAACCGCACCTCGACCGCACCCGCGCCGTCCTTGTCGCGCTGCGACTTAAGATACAGCGCTTCGGAGGCGTCGAAATTGAAATAGATTGGGTCCAGCTTGTTGATGGTCGTCAGCAGCGTCGCGCCAGCGCCTTCCGCTCCGGAAACCAGATTGCCGATGTCGATGCGCCGGTCGGATACGCGCCCTGAGATAGGCGCGCGAACGTGCGTGAACTCCACCTCCAAAGCCCGCTGACGCTCGCGCGCCTGCGCAGCCGCCAGCTCCGCTTGCGCGGCTTGCAAGCGGGAACGCAGGGCATCGACTTCGCTGGCCGAAACGGCTTCGTCGCCCGTCAGACGCTGAACCCGCTTATAGTCGTTCTGCGCCAGAAGCAGCGCGCTGCGAGCGCTCGCGCTGTTGGCGCGGGCTTCGGCCAGCGCGGCGAGGAAGGGGCGCTGATCGATGGTGAACAGCAACTGCCCCGCTTTCACATAATCTCCGTCCCGGAAATGGATCGCCGTAATCGCACCCGAAACGCGCGGCCGAATATCGACCGTCTGGCTGGGAGCGAAGCGGCCAACATAATCATCCCATTGCGTGACGGAGCGGCTCAGCGGGGTGGCGATACCAACCACCGCCAAGGTCGCGGGCGCGGCTTGCGCCTCCGGGCGATCGATCAATTTCCACCCGACGCCGCCCAGGACTACAAGCGCGATCGCTGCGATTGCGGCATGGCGCTTGCGGCCCCGCAGGAGGGGGGAAGATACCGCATTGTGGCTGTCGGCATCGATGGGCTTGTGCATGTTCATGCGAAACTCCTGACCTTCGGGCTGCCACGCATGGCGGCGATGGCGGCGAGCAGCCGTTCGAGATGGGCTTCGGTGAACCCGGCGGACCGAAAGGCGGATATACGGCGGGAATGGACGTCATAGCTGCGATGCCAGGCTTCGACCGCGATCTGGCGCAGTGCTTCCAACCGCTTGTCCGCCAGCCGCGGGTCCGGCTTTTGCCCGAAGATCAGGCGTTGCAACCGCGTCCAGCGGCCGGGCTCCCGCAGCGTCGCAAGGCTATCCTGCCGGGCGAGGTGCACGACCTGCCATTCGAGCGGAGAGAAGCTGATGTTTCCGGCCGTGACCGCCGGGCTGCGAAAGGTGCCCCCTACGCCGCCTTCGGCCAGAAATGTTTCCGAACGATAGACCATGATCTCGTCCCCTGTTTTTTTGAAGGCAGCGGAGCAGGGCGCGACGGGTCGCGCCGCAAAATCACTGACTTCGCGGATGATAAATGGCCGCCGTGCGTCCACGCGCGATTACGTCGCGGATTACCGGCGTTGTTTCATGATGAATAGGAACGGCCTTCCTCTCCGAACGGCCGTGCCTATGCCGTCACTGACGGCAGTCCCTGTCCTGCATTCGACCTCCTGACGAAGAGTCTGTCGAATTAACTACCATATGGTATATAATGAGATGCAGCGGATGGTCAAGAAGCTTTGTGTACCGATCGGTCTTTTTTATTAAGTCACTAAAATTGCAGCAATGTTACGCACTGGGCCACATTGTTAGAGCGGTATCGACAAGCTGGGTCAAGCGGTCTTCCGGAACCCCCGAGCCTGCCTGGACCGCCAAGCCCTGAAGCATTGTGGTCAGGTAAAGAGCAAGCGCCTTCGGCTCGACGTCCGCTGGCAGATCACCTTCCTTCTGCGCCCGTTCGAACCGTTCGATCAGCGCCCGGTCGGAGGACGCGCGCCGCGCCAGAATTTCGTTGCGGATACATTCGGCATGCGCCGTATTGGCGACCGAACTGATGACGCCCATGCACCCCTTGGGATCCGTGTTGCCGCACTGCATGGCCAATGCGCCCTTCAGCAGCCGTTCTGCGACTTGCTTGGCCGTTGGTGCTTCAAGCGCCGACTTCACATAACAGAGCTTATCCCGCTCATAGAGGTCGAGCGCCTTGCGGAAGAGCGATTCCTTGTTGCCGAAGCAAGCGTAGAGGCTAGGCTTTGTGATGCCCATCGCCTCGGTAAGCTCCGCGAGCGACGCACCTTCATAGCCGCGGCGCCAGAATATCTCCAGGGCGGCGGCGAGCGCCTTCTCCGGATCAAACTCGCGCGGGCGACCTCTGACAGGGGTGGATGCGGTTTCCATACCGATCAGTATATAGATGCCCCGGCGAATAGCTCAAGGGCTTCGTTGCACAGATAAGACCAAGGCCGTTGCGCCCTCGGCCCGCAGCTGCGAAGAGGCGCGCCCTGTCTGTTCTGCCAAATCCCTTTCAATTAGATGGATCATTCATGACTTCGCCTCCTCGCTCGATCGGCATCGATTTCGGCACCACAAATTCGGTCGTAGCGATCGGCGACGCTGGTGGGCAGGCGGCAATGGTGAACTTCGCCGCGCCAGAAGGACCTGCATCCATCTTTCGATCTGCGCTATGCTTTTGGGAGGATGGGAACGTTCCAGGCGGCATCGCGCGGGAGGCGGGCCCTTGGGCGATTGCGGAATTTCTCGAATACCCCCAAGGCAGCCGCTTCCTGCAATCCTTCAAGTCGGTCGCCGCCAGCCGCGCCTTCGAACATGCCACGATCTTCGAGAAGCGGCTGCGCTTTGAGGAACTCGGCGTAATTTTCCTTGAGCGCCTACGCGCTCATGCCGGCGAATGGCTGAACACGCTACCGCCTCATGTCATTGTCGGACGCCCGGTCCGCTATGCTGGGCAGCGTCCGGACAGCGTCCTCGCCCGGCAGCGTTACGACTTGATGTTCGCCGCGCTCGAGCGGGAAGTGCACTATGTTTATGAGCCACTCGGCGCCGCGTTCAGCTTTGCCGCGCGCTTGAATGAGCCCGCCACTTTACTCGTCGCTGATTTCGGCGGCGGCACCAGTGACTTTTCGGTCGTCCGGATTGGGGAGCCTGGCGCGGCGCGACGCTGCACCCCACTCGGGTCGGCTGGCATCGGCATCGCTGGCGACCGCTTCGACTACCGGATCATGGACAAGCTGGTGCTGCCGATGCTCGGCAAGGGCGGGACCTACGCCTCCATGGGCAAACAGTTTGAAATCCCCGCCGGATATTTCGCCGACTTCGGTGACTGGTCACGGCTGGCATTGATGCATAACCGCCGAACCCTTGCCGAACTGCAGAAGCTCCAGCGCGCGGCGCATGATCCGGCGGCAAGCGGCAGGATGATCGCGGTGGTAGAGAATGAACTGGGCTACCCCCTTTACGACGCGGTCGCGCGGCTGAAGCGTGTGCTTTCCACAAAAGAGGAGGCTCATTTCCATTTCGACAGCCCTGGCATGCGCGTAGAAGCAGATGTCAGCCGCGCCGAGTTCGAGCAGTGGATCGCGCCCGACCTGGCGCGGATCGGGACGACCATTGACGTTGCGCTTGCCAATGCAGGCGTGGGAGCCGACGTGATCGATCATGTTTTCCTGACTGGCGGATCATCATTGATCCCTGCTGTACGCCGCCTGTTCGAAGAGCGCTTCCCGGCTGGCCGCATTGCGAGCGGCGACGAACTGACATCCATCGCGCATGGGCTCGCATTGATCGGCCAGGAAGCCGACATTAGCCAATGGGCGGTGACGGGCGAGGTGGAAACGGAGCAGGCGTAAATCGCCGCCTCAGCGATCCTTGTCCATCATATCCATGAAATCCCGCGCCGCGTCCCGATCGGCAGGATCGTCAAAGGCGTCGAGGTCTGGCGCGGCGCCCAGCAGGAACAGAAGTGACCAAAGCGCGAACCGTCGGCCCCGGTCCTTTTCCAGCCCAAAGTCAACCCGCATCCTTTCTACACCCGCCGCGATGGCGGCGGGGGGAACGGCGTCCAGATCGGCAGAACCGAAATAGCGGTGAAGCTGATCATCAAAATCCATATGCGCCCAACCTTCCGATCTTTCTGGCCGCAGCCTGCCGTTATGACAGTATGGCTGCGATCCCCGCGCGCGCAATTTGAGCATCCTGGTCAGATTTGACGCCCGAGACGCCGACCGCACCGACGAAATCGCCCTCCACGATGATGGGCACGCCGCCCTCCAGCATCGCCTGAAGCGCGGGTGCGGACAGCATCGACACGCGGCCATTGAGTACGAGGTCCTCATAAACCTTGGACTCCCGGCGGCCAAGGATCGACGTCACCGCCTTTGCGGGCGCCATATGGGCGGTGCTGGCAGCCGCGCCATCCAGCCGGAGCAGGCCGAGCAGATGGGCTCCATCATCGACCACCGCGATGGTCACGGCCCAGCCATTGGCGAGCGCTTCGGCCTCTGCGGCGGCGAGAATGGCCTTCACGTCTTGTGCTTCCAGGCTGTGCTTAGTCTTCATCGATCGGTCCGTTCATAAGGAGGCGCCAAGCAGGATGCTGGCCGCGTTTAGCGAAAGCCGCGCTGTAGCATCCGACGCGCATCTTGCCAGCGTTATAGAGCTGCCGCTGACGGAGTTTCATTTAGGGAAGCTTCCATTGTGAGGATGGTGGGCTTGTCCACACCAAAAGACTGGACAACGATCTTCACCTCACCGGGCGTCGGTAGATCGGACGAGGGAATTTCGATCGATATGACATTGTCCTCCTGAGCTTGCCAGGGGGCAGTCAGGCTTCGGCCGCCGGGCAACTGAACGGAGATATTCCTGACGCAAGTGAGGGATGCGCCCTTTACCGCCAGCCTGTTTTTCTGACCTGCGATCAGGCGTTGCCCCGGCACCACCTGCCAGCTTTCATCTTCTGGAAACTGGACAGCGAATTCGGGCCCTTCGAACGCGTCGAAGCCCCAGAAGCCGTGCACGCGTGCCGCGACGGAACCCTTGAAATCCCTCGCATTGAACGATGAGGCGAAAATATAGCCGCCCTTGTCAGCGCGTGCCACCACTGGCACATCCACAGCGCGCCCGGCCTTGTTCGGCAACCGCAGCATTATGTCATATGCATAGTCGGTGGCGAATATCAAAGGTGCCCCATCGACGCCGAATACCGCGCCGGGGCGCGTCGCGCATATCGGCGCATCGCTGCTCTTGCGCAGCGGCGGCGGGACATTCTTCTCTATGGCAGGGAGCGCGGCGACGAGTACGGATTTGGGCTTGCGGAAGGATGGTGCGCTGTTCAGCAGTAATGAGACCGAACCGCCGTTCTGGATGCCCAAGGCAGGCAGATAATTGAACTCAGGATTGTTGAACGCGCCAAATATCCGGGCAAGGTCGCGCACCACCCCGATATAGGGACTGTAGAAGCCATATCCCCCTTCCCGGGTAGCGCTTAGTTGCAGCGCCAGATCGGTGGGCGCACCGATGATCGTTTCAGTGAGCGAATTGCTGTGAATGTCGCCCAGCACCAGACTGTCCCTGTTTTCCACCAAACAGGCGGCCTGAAATTCCACTACCTTCGCCAGACAATCCGGGTTGAGCTTCACCGCAAGACTGGAAGAGAGGACGGGTGCGACATTCCTTAGAAATTCCGGATGCGTATTTTCCTGAGAGCGGATGCCGCGGATGAAGGCGTTGAGTCTGCTTCTGTCGAGAGACGCCTTGTTGATGTCTTGAGTGACGCGAACAAATTCACCCGGCCTGCCACGGATCGCATCAGAGATGGTGCCAAGATCGCCTCCTGTGTCAGGCACCATGAACAGCACCAGTTGACGGGCATGGTCTGGCACCGTCAACTTCAATATTCGCTTCTTCTCCTTCTGCTGCCATGTCTCTGCATTC
Organism: Sphingobium tyrosinilyticum; assembly: GCF_042654265.1. Taxonomy (NCBI): domain Bacteria; kingdom Pseudomonadati; phylum Pseudomonadota; class Alphaproteobacteria; order Sphingomonadales; family Sphingobiaceae; genus Sphingobium; species Sphingobium tyrosinilyticum. The sequence continues at coordinate 213,628 of NZ_JBHSFZ010000025.1, forward strand.
GCGATCCAGCTCTTTGGCGGGGGGTTGGTTACGCCCCGCAGAAAGGCTGAGATCAGCCGATAGCGGATGGACTGGTCAGCAGGCAAATTAGCCTCGATCTTCACGACGTCGCCCGTTGCAAGCGCAGGCACCTTCCCAATCGGCAGCGTACGTCCCGCGCGGCTGACACTGACGGAGAGTTCAGGGCCGGGCAGATCGAAAGCCGCAGGTTCGGCCGCCGGTGCGCTGGCCGCGGCGGAGCATGCCGCGATGGCGGAGAGGCAAAGGCGCGTCGAAGGAATCCAGCGGACTGTCATGCTTTCTCCCTGCGCGGTGAAACGGCTTCGTCAAGACAAGCCGCTATCTTTTTAGATTTGCTGCTCCGCAAGAGAGGCGAAGTGCACGCGACAGCCTCCGCGCCGTGAGCGGGCGCTTCAATCCGTGACCGCTTTTTTTGGTAAAGGCGTCAATGCTGAGAACAGCTTGTCTGCCACCCTTTCGACGTGTTCAGCAGCAATTTGCCGGCTCGAAGCGTCTGCATCATCCGTCCGCTGCTCGCTCGCGTGATTGCAAGCGGCGACGGCTAGGCCAGCCGCCAAGATCGTAAAGGTGGTTCGGGACATCGGGAGCCTTCTAGCAAGGTTTCCCGGCGCAACGCCTTGTTGATGCTTCGCGTTCCACTCCAGCCGCTATGGCCGTCCAATCATATCCGGTCGATGATCTCTCGTACGCGCGCCGCAAGCGTTCGCAGCGTGAAGGGTTTCACCAATAGATCAACGCCTACATCAAGCCGCCCATCGCGCATGATCGCATCACGCGGATAGCCGGAGGTATAAAGGATGCGGAGGTCCGGCTGACGCGCCCGCGCTACGGCGGCGAGTTCGCTGCCCGACATCTTCGGCATCACGACATCGGTCATGAGCAATCTGATCGGATGTTCCTGTTTATCGAGCAAGGCGAGCGCGTATTCCCCATTATGCGCCTCAATGACCCGATAACCCAACTCGCGCAGGGTAGCGACCGTGTAGGCGCGGACATCGTCATCATCCTCGACCACCAATATCGTCTCGGAAGCGGTGCCAAACGGCTCACTCTCGCGAACCATGCTAACGGGGGCCTCCGCGCTCCCGGCGCTGCGGGCGAGCAGCAAGGTAACGACTGTTCCGGCGCCGGGCGTTGAGTCAATCACCACCGTGCCGCCCGATTGTTTGGCAAAGCCATATACCATCGAAAGGCCAAGACCGGTGCCCTTGCCGACTTCCTTGGTCGTGAAGAAGGGGTCGAAAACTTTCGTCAGGGTCTCGGGGTCCATGCCGACGCCGCTATCGGTTACAGTGATTGCGACATAGTCACCCGGTGGCGGGTTATTTCCCCCGCTTTCAATAATGCTGATCTGACGGTTGCGGGCCGCGATGGTCAGCGACCCGCCCGACGGCATGGCGTCTCGACCATTAACGGCGAGGTTGAGGATGGCATTTTCCAACTGATGCGGATCGGCTTCGATGGTCCAGACATCATCGGGCGCGTCGATCGCGATCGCCACCGCTTCGGTGATGGTGCGGGTTAGTAGGTCTGACATGCCTGCCAGCAGCCGCGGCACCTCTATCGCGCGCGGATCGAGCGGCTGGCGGCGGGAAAAGGCCAGCAGCCTCTGGGTGAGGGCAGCCGCTCGGTCAGCGCCTCGCATGGCGTTGCCGAGCGCACGTCCGACGCGAGGATCGGCCGAATTGTCGAGCCGCCGCAGCGCGATGTCCACGCTACCGGTAATGATCGTCAGAAGATTGTTGAAATCATGTGCGATGCCGCCTGTGAGCTGCCCGACGGCTTCCATCTTCTGCGCTTGGCGAAGCGCATCTTCGGCCCGCAGCCGTTCTTCGATCTCCTGCGCCACGCGCTGCTCGAGTGTGTCGTTAAGCTCACGCAGTCTTGTTTCCTGAAGCTTTGCCTCCGTGACATCATAGATGACGCCGAGCAGGCGATAGCCGCTACCTTCGCCTTCGCGCATCACTTCGCCGCGCCGTGCGATCCAGCGTTCCGCGCCATCGTCGCTCCGCCGGATGCGGAAAACGCCGTCCAACCCTGCGGGCATGACGCCATCCTCAGGGATGAGCGGTGCTTCGCCTTCGCAGGGGACGGCGTTGATTGTTCTAACGGGCAGGCGGTCGGCGGGGTGGAGGCCGAGCAGGCGGCAGAACTCACTTGATACGGAGACGGTCGCAAAACCGTCCTGATATTCGAATGTGCCGACGCCGCCAGCGCTTTGCGCCACGCGTAGCCGTTCTTCGGTGCGTTTGCGGTCCGTGACATCGATCAGCAAGCCAGTGAAACGAAGGGGGTTATCCTGGTCGTCTAGGTGGCTCTGCCCCCGTCCATGCATCCAGAGCACCGCCCCACTCGGGGAGATGACCCGGAACTCCTTCGAGAAGAGTTCTGCGCCGGCCAGCAGGCCTGCGACCGCGATGCGGATTCGGGGGCGGTCTTCGGGATGGATAGCGCTGAAGAAAGCGGCCGTCGGCATCGGCTCCCCGGCCGCGCCTTCGCCGAAATCATATAGCTGCGCGAAGCGGCTATCGACAATCAATTGGTCCTGGACAATGTCCCAGTCCCAGGCGCCGCTTGCGCCGGCCGCCGCAAGGACGCCGCGTAGCTGCTCGGCTTGGGCAAGCGCACTCTGGTCAGCCATCCTCACCCACGATGCGCAAGATGAACTCGTCTAACAATTCCTTTAGAGTGGCGAGCGAAGGGATATCCATCAGCATGGCGATATAGCCGCGAATGTCGCGCTGCCGCACCGCGAAGTCGATGTAGAGGAACAGCACCAGCCCTTCCGCCTTCGCATTTTCGTCGATCTCGAACAGCATTGCGCCGTCGCCCCGCAGCACTTCCGGGATGGTCATCGACAGCGACCGCTTCAGCATGTTGGCCATTGTGGCAAGGCAGCTGTTGAGAATGATGTTACCGGTTTCGGCAAGCGCCTCACGCTCCATTTCTATCACTTCTTCGGCCGAAAGCTCGCCGCCCGTGACTGCGCGAACCAATTCCAGACTGTTCGTCTCGGGAAAGATAAGGAGGGCGCGCCCTGAAAATGGACCCGAGAAATCCTGCCGCACTGCGACCAGTTCCACCACTTCCCGCTCGCTGATCAGGCGTGCGGCGCGACGCTGGTTTACGACTTCGATCGACGGCACGGATAGCAGGACCTGGTCGCCAATCATCTTTCGCAACGACGAGGCGGCGCGGCTCACGCCGATATTGACGATCTCAGTCAGCGCGTCCCGTTCGAGTTCACTGAGTGCGACCTGATCCGGCATCATCCCTGACTTGACCTAAGCTTGAGCGCGGCGCCGGATAGGAAGCCGGCGAGGCCCTCGCTGGTCACGGGCTTGGGGATGAAGGCCGCGCCGACCTCACGGGCCTGCGCGATAATTTCGTCCTGGATGTTGGCGGTGATGATGGCGATCGGCATGTCGGGCCTCAAAGCGCGTATCTCGCGGGCAAGTTCCAGCCCGTCCTGTTCGCTCATGTTGAAATCGATGAGCGCGATGTCGAGCGGCTCCTTGCCCATCAATGCGAGCGCCTGCTCTCCGCTGCTGGCCTCCAACTTCTGCCACTCTGGCTGAAGTTCGGCTACAGCCTTCCCCGCGACAATTCGGGCCAATTTGCTGTCGTCCACGATCAAAATTGTAACGGGCATTCACGACTCCGAAAATCACGCGCTTTGAATCAGCTATAGGCACGATCTTTGGGTGCCGGAATAAATTTGTTACGGATTCATCAGGAGCCCCAGCACCACCTCCCGCAGGAAGTTGTCTTGTGGCACTCCTGACAGCGGGCGCCCTGCGGCATGGAGCAATTGCACCACTGCTAAATGCGCACGCACGAGGCTGCTGACATCGATCACGTGCGTAGGATGATCGAGCAGCGCCGCAAGCAACCGCTCGGCATCCTCCACGGTTGCGGCGCCGGTAAGGATGATCCGGTCCTGCCCAATGGTCACGCTCACGCCATCAGCTCCGGCAAATCCAGCACCAACAGAATGCGACCGTCCGTCATCATGGCAGTGCCCGCGATGGCGGGCAGCGCGGTGAGCAGGCCATCAGCTCGGCGCACGACGCCGTCGAACCGCTCGTCCAAGCTGTCCACACGAAGCGCGGTGCGGCAGGGACCAATATCGGTGATGAGCAGCCTGGCAATGCCGCCACTTGCCGGCTCAAATCCGAGCAAGGAGGCAAGATCGAGTACGGGCACCGTTTCCTCGCGCAGCACGCAAGCTTGCGCCTTCTGGCCCAGAGGATGGATCGCACTGGCGCTGATCCGGGCGGTCTCTACGATCTGGTCCAGCCGAATGCCCAATTGCTGGCCTCCTGCGCCAACCACCACGAGTGGGGTCGTTAAGGCATTCGCGGGGAGTCGCAGGGCAATGTGAGTGCCTTGGCCCACTTCGCTTTCGACTGCGATGGTTCCTGCCAGCTTTTCGACGGCAGCCTTCACAGCATCCATGCCAACCCCCCGGCCCGACAAGCTGGTCGCCCTTTCTGCGGTCGAAAAGCCAGGAAGGAAGATGAGCTGGAGTGCTTCTGCATCAGAGAGAGCAGCGGCCGCATCGCTATTCATCAATCTTTTCGCGATCGCTGTCTCACGCAAGGCTCGGGCATCGATACCGCGCCCGTCATCCGCGATCATGATCTTGATGCCATTCCCCTCCGGCCGGACCGACAGGTGGATTTTTCCCTCAGGCGGTTTGCCATGGGCGGTGCGCTCGCTGGCGGGCTCGATGCCATGATCGACGGCGTTGCGCACGATGTGGAGCAATGGTTCGAACAGTTGGTCCGCCACCTCCTTGTCAACGCGCGCTGTTTCTCCTTCTAAAATGAAGCGGACCGGTTTCCCCAGGTTTGCTGCAGCTTCGCGAGCGAGGCGTGGCAAGCGGCGCAGCACGGGTTCAAGCGAAACCTGCCGCACTCGCGCGACAGATCGCTGTACCTCTGCTGCAACGCGGCCGATCTCATCGTCTGCGGCGCTGAGTTCTGCGGCCAGCAATGGGTCTAGCGCGCGCAGGCGGTCGGCGATAGGCCGCAAGGTCCGGATCGCGACGGTGAGTTCGCCGATTTGGCTCGCCAGACGATCGAGCCTGGATGCCTCGACCCGCAGCATGGACGAAGGGTCCTTGGGCTGAGGGCCGACATCGGGCAACGGAGCTTCAAGCACGCTGCCCAAAGGTGCGACCGCAGCTTGATCGGGCATCAGTCGGAATGCCGCCCGCACCGCCGCCTCATCGCCGCCGCTGATACCCTCGATCACGCTGATGCAGCGGAACGGTTCGCATGACGCAATGGCGGGCCATTCACCTGCTGCGGGCAGCACCGCCAGCGCGAGCAGATCCGGAACAGCCGCGCTTATCGCCAGCGGGTCTTCGCCGCGGAAGAAGCAGTCTGCATCGGGCGTGTACCGGAACGCCGTCTGCGCCTGTTGAAGACCGACTGGCGAGAATTCCGGCCTCGAACGTAGAGCAACGAGCCAATCCGCCTCTTGCGTCACGAGCGCAGCCATCGGGTGAGGGCGTCCGTCCGCTTCCGTGCCGCCGGCCCCATCATCGGCGAGCAACATGGCGATCAGCCGGTCAGCCTGCGCCTCCGCCCCTTCGCTCAGCGAACCGGTCATTTGCATGGCGTCGATCCATCGATCAGTCTGGTCGATCACGGCCAGCACAGCGTCGAGCGCTCGTTCGTCGAGTAACGCGTCTCTCCTGCGCGCCGCTTCCAGCCGGGTCTCCGCGGCGTGGAGCATCTCTTCGGCCGGGGCCATCTCGAAAAGGGCCACTGATCCCTTTAGGGTATGGACTGAACGAAAGAGACTATCGAGCGCCGTCCTGTTCTGCGGGTCGCGGCTCAGCGCGACCAAGACTGAATGCGCGTCCGCAACCAGATCCCGACCTTCCAGGATAAATTGTTCGAGAAGCTCGTCCATCAGCGCCTCCGATAAACGATTGCCCGGTCCAGGCGAACCAGATCGAAGCGTTCATCGATCCGCGCCATGGACTCACTATGGCCCAGGAGCAGATAGCCGCCCGGGAAGAGCGCTTCGTGAAGATTTTGCGCAGCTTCGGCTCTGGAAGCCTCATCGAAATAGATAAGCAAGTTGCGGCACAGGATGATATCGAAGCCGCCTTGGCTGGCTACAGACGCGCAATCGTTCAGATTGACCTGCGTAAACAGGACTGACTCACGTAAGTCCTGGACGATCCGACGCCGGTGATTATGCTCCTGCTCAAAATAGGCGGACAGCATCTCTTCGGGCAAGCGGCCTAGCGACCGCGCGCTGTAATAGCCTTCTCGCGCCGCATCGAGCGCATGGGTATCGATGTCCGATCCGATGATCTCCACATTATAGGCATCGACCAGTGGCCATCGTTCCAGCAGCCAGAGCGCAATGGAATAAGCTTCCTCACCCGTCGAGCAGGGCAGGGACCAGATGCGGATGAGGTCACCGGGCTGTTTCTTCGCAGCGATCGCTGGCAAGATGTCGTCGGCGAGGGCGGCGAGCTGATGGTCCTCGCGCAGGAAATAGGTTTCATTGATGGTGACGGCGTTGATCAGCAACTGCCGCTCGTGCGGGTCATGTTCGAGCAGGTAGAGATAGCGCACAATGTCCGTCGTGGCGGTGCGCTTCATTCGCTCCGTGACGCGCCGTTCAAGATAATAGCGCTTCTTTTCGCCGAACTTCATTCCAGTCAGGCGATAGAGCAGCGTTGTAAACTGTTCGAGCGAAGAGCCGGCCAGCAGGCTTTCTGTTGCGCTCTCCATCATGGCGTCGCCCAGGCAATTAGCTGCGCGGCGATGCTGTCGAGCGGCAGGACTATGTCAGCCCCATCGGCGGCGACGAGCGCGCCCGGCATGCCCCATATGACGGAACTCTCCTCGTCCTGCGCGATAACATGACCGCCGTGTTGGCGCAGAGCCGCCATGGCTTTGGCGCCATCATGTCCCATGCCCGTCATCAGGACGCCGATCAGAGCCTCAGGCGGGAACAGCCCTCGCGCGCTTTCGACCATTCGATCTGCGCTCGGGTGCCACAGCCGTTCCGCCTGAACCGGAGCGGCGAGCACATGAGGCACGCCGCCACGCCGGGAAAAGACGAGATCCGCGTCACCCCGGCCGATATAGGCCGTGCCGGGCTGAAGAGGGGTAGGTTGCTGCACTTCCACCACCTGTATCTCGCATGCACGATCAAGGCGCCGGGCGAGTGGCCCTGTAAAGCTCGCGGGCATATGTTGGGCGATGATAATCGGCCATGGAAAATCCGCTGGCAGTGGGCCGAGCAGCGCATCGAGGGCAGGCGGCCCGCCGGTCGAGACGCCGACCAGTACTGCTTCGATTCCCGAAAGCGAGACTGTTGCAGGAAGGTGAGGCGCCCTCACGCGTGAAAGGCGTGGTTTGACTGGGGGAGGGGATCGGCGGGCGGAGCCGAGAGCCGTGGGAGCCGGGAGGCGTCCCGTCGCCGCCCGCTGGCGAACCCGATCGGCGAGGCGCGTGCTGCGCGGGATATGGGCGCTCGCCGCAGTACGGACCTTTTCGATAAGGTCTGCGGCGATCCCTTCAATCTCTAACGAAAGAGGGCCACGCGGCTTCGCGATGAAATCGACCGCGCCGAGCGCCAGCGCCTCCAGCGTCTCGTCGGCGCCTGCCTCCGTGAGGGAGGATAGCATGACAACCGGCGTCGGCCGCTCGATCATTATGCGGTCGAGGCAGGCGAGGCCGTCCATGCCCGGCATGTGGACGTCGAGCGTAATCACGTCGGGATGAATGTTTTCGATTTTCTTCAGCGCTTCGTCTGCATTGCGCGCAACTTCGACCGTGAAATCTCCAGCTTCGGCAAAAAGCTGGATCAACAAATGCCGCATCAACGGGCTATCATCGACGATCAATAGCCGGATCATGATGCGGCCATTAACTGCTGGGCGGTCACTTCGGCGAGCAGCTCCTGTTCCGCAGAGGATATCAGGGCAGCCGGGTTGATCACCAGCATCGGCGGCCCGCCATCCTTCCCGCCGTGCTGAAGCGCATCACAGAAGATACCGTCTGCCAGAACGTCGGGTAGTGGGGCTGGGGCGAGGGCGCTTGATTTGACCACGACGATCGCGCGCGCGTCATCGACGAGGAAGCCAAGCCGCTGCCCCCCCGCTTGCACCCGCAGTAACCGCTGGCGCACGCCACTGGCCGGGGAGCCGGTCATCCGCAACACCTGATCGATGATAGCCAACGGCTCGCCATGGACGGGAGCCACGCCCAGAAGCCAGGGCGGCACACCTGCGATCTTGGTCAGGCGGGCGGGCCGAGTCGCGACCTGTGCGATGGCGGCAACTGGAAAGGCGATGAGATGCTCGCCGATCCTTACCGGCAGCAGTGAGATGCTGTCCTCGTCCCGATCCGTTTTTGCGGGTGTCGAAGTCTGATGCCTTGCGCTACCGGCGAGGAGGCGCCTCGTTCGGGCTTCGCTTAACAAATGATCAGCGGCCAGGATCGACACCAGCTTGCCTCCGCCTTCGGGGCGACAAATCGCGCGTATCCGAGCTTCGCCATCGTTGCGGAGCACGGTGGCGGGTAGGTCATCGACGCGCGACGAGGACAGTTGCAATATGCTCTCCACACGGTCCACGAGAAGGCCGAGCCTGTGACTGCCCAGCGCGACCACTATGATATGGCTGGCGCGGTTCGTGGCCGCTCGGCCACTCACATCCGATCCGGGCAGACCCAGCAGGGCAGCAAGCGATAGCAACCCGAGGGTGATGTCCTCCCAAGCCATGGTCCCTATCACGGCAGGGTCAGCTCCAGGTAAGCGCGCGATGCTGCCGGGGACGCGCAGCACTTGCGCAATCTCTTCAACCGGAAGGGCGAAGCTCTGATCGCCGATTGCGAACCGCAGCAAGGCTATGCGGTCCTGCTGATCAGCCAGATCAGCATTCCGGGCGGTAGCCGCAACCAATGCGCGGCGGGCGGTCTCACGCACGGGGAAACTGCGTGCGACCAAATCGTCTATGGCGAGATCGTCAACTTCGTCCGCTGCTGCTTGATCCGGGCTCAGACGATCGACCGAATCGACTGCGAGCGCGATGCGTTGCGCGCCCGACAATATCAAAATACGACGGGGCCTATCCTGCGCTTCGCGCTTGTCGGAAGTTCGGGGGCAGAGGACCGCCAGCGTCTCTCCACGCACGTTTCCAAGGCCGAGCAGGCAGGGCGGCGCCAGCGGCACCGGTGTCAGCTGAGGCAGGCGTGCTATTTCGCGCACCCGGCTCGCGGGCAGTGCGTAGCGCCGCTCTCCAGCGCGGAATACTAGCCGCTGCTCGGCTCTCATTCGGCGGCTATGTCGCTGCGGATATTGAGCGCTTGAGCGAGCGAGGCGATATCCTCGACGGCGGCGGCGAGCATCTCCGTGCCCTGCGCCTGCTGCTGGGCGGCTACTCCGGCTTCACGAGCGGCTTCCGCTGCCAACTCGGCCGCTTGAGCGATCTGCTCGCACCCGCTCTTAACCTCACGCGCGGCCTGCTGGATCGCTTCTGCGCCCGCCAGGATTACGCCATTGTCGGCGCGGGTTGCGTCAACCTCGGCCGCCATTTGTGCAAAGCGGTCGAGCAGCCCCTGGTTACGCGCGGCCTCGACCTCACCTGCCGCCGCAATCTGATCAAGGTCGCGGCGGGCCGAATGGATGCTGTCCTGAATTGCGCGCACCACATCCTTCCCGTCCTCGGCATTGGCCGCAAGGCTGCGCGCGAGTTTGCGGATGTCGGCGGTCACTGTCGCAAAACCCTGGCCCGCCTCACCCGCGCGGGTGGCTTCGACAGCGCCGCTAACGCCTAGCATATTGGTCTGCAATGCTCCGAGGGCCAAGGCGTCGGCGATTTTTTCGGCACGGCGCGCCGTCTCTCCAAGGGCACTCAGCAGTTCGAGGACAGCGCGAGTTTCCTCGACCGCTTCACCTACGCCACTGATCAACTTCGTCAGGGTTGCGCTGCCGTCTGCTACTGAGGCCACAATCATATCGAGACGTTCGACCGCGCTCGCCGCACGTTCCTTCGCGATGGTAGCGCTGGTTTCGATCTGGCCCATGGCCGAACTGGCCTCCAGCGTGGCAGCGCTTTGCAGTTGCGCCCCGCGAGCAATCTGCTCGATTGCGATCTGGATCTGGCTGGATGCGCCCGACAGCTCCTGCACGGTGGCGGACAATTGTTCGGCGGCCGCAGCAACTTGCTCTACCGCGCGCTCGTCAGCGTCCCCCGCTCCCAGTGCTGCGCTCAATTCGGCCAGCGCTTCGGCCGTCTGCTGGCTCTGCTCGAGAGAGGCGGCCTGCTGCTCTATGGCTTGCTGCGCTTCCGCTGCCGCTGCCGACTGTTCCTCCGCAGCGGTTGCGACCTGTTCCGCGCCAAGCTCGGACTCAGTAGCAGCGGCCTCGGCCTGAACCGCGGCGGCCGCGATCTCATGCGTGCCGTCCACCACCGCTGCCAATGTGGTCCGCGCTTCGCCTAGCGCAGTGCTGATCCCGCCGCCATGCAGGGCCTCTTCGCTCGCTCGCGCACTGGCCGCCTGCATCCTGCTCGCGACCGTGCGGACGCCCTCCATGATCTCCGTGGCGAGTTTGCGAATGTCGGTGGCGCTCGCTTCCGAAGCTTCTGAAAGCTCGCGCACCTCGTCGGCGACGATGCCAAAGCCCCTGCCGCCGTCGCCCGCGCGCGTGGCTTCGATCGACGCGTTCAAAGCCAGCATCCCGGTCTGCTCGGCGAGATCTTCGACCATACCCCCGACGATGCTGATGCGCGTCGCAGCCGCTTCCAGCTGCTCGATCGCGGCAACGGAATTCAGCTGGCGGCGCGCGTTAAGCTCGATCGCAGCAACGGACGCATCGATTTGGGCAGAGGTTTCGGCAAAGGCCGCCTGGAGCCGCTCGGTCTGATTGCGCGATGCGGCTGCCCGATTGGTCGCTTCCCGGAAGTGGGAGCGCAGATGCCCGATGAGGCCCAGCGATTCCTGCGCCGCGCTGGCGGCTTCATCAGCACCGCTCGCCATCTGCTCGACGCTGCGCTGCAGTTCGGCCGCTGCGGAGGCGGATTCTCCTAACCCGCTCGACAGTTCCTGTGTCGCTTGGTCGATCCGCTCGACCGCCGTCAGCGGCTTGCGCTTGGAACGCACTGAACGCGCGGGAGCGCTGCCGATTGAGATGGTTTTGCCGGACTGCGGCTCATCCGCTTGTGGCGCTGCAACCTGCTTCCCGCGCGTGCGCTTTCCCAGCGCAGCCTTTTTCACCAGGGCCATGAGCGTATCTTTCTTTGTATCGCCGCAATTTGTCACCGGCATAGGCGAGCGGAGGGGCGGGCGCTACAGCGACGTGAACAGATAATCGCAGGAGTTTCCGAAATGCTTCCCGCTCGAACATATAGCATCACGATCAACCAGGATTGGCAGACGGTCTATGAGAAGATCTGGCAGCCCGAATATTTTCCCCGATGGGCGTCCGGGCTCGCGGAGTCCGGCCTGCGGCCTGACGGGGAAGGCTGGCTCGCGGACGGTCCGGAGGGGCCAATCCGCATCCGCTTTACGCCATATAACGCCTATGGCGTGATGGACCATTATGTGGATTTGGGCACAGGTGAGGAAGTTCATGTGCCGCTTAGGGTGGTGCGCAATGGCGAGGGCGCGGAAGTTATGCTGACGCTGTTTCGTCAGCCGGACATGGATGACGAGCGGTTTGCGGCTGATATCAAATGGGTCAACCGCGATTTGAGAAACTTAAAGAATGAAATAGAGAATTAGACGCGTTTGGCAGCCTAGCCGGATGCTTCGCGCCATTCCCCCTGGGCGATGCCGTCGAGGGTCCAGTCGCCGATGCGCCACCGGATCAGGCGCAGCGTGGGAAGGCCAACCGCCGCGGTCATGCGGCGCACTTGCCGGTTGCGGCCTTCGCGGATCGTCAGGCGGAGCCAGCAATCGGGCACGCTCTTGCGGAACCGGACCGGAGGATCGCGCGGCCAAAGGGCGGGATCGTCTATCCGTTCGACCTGTGCGGGCAAGGTCGGTCCGTCCTTCAGTCGGACGCCGCGCCGCAATCCCTCCAAGGCGGCCTCGTCGGGATCGCCTTCGACCTGAACGAGATAGGTTTTCGGGGTCTTGAAGCGGGGATCGGCGATCCGGGCCTGCATTCGGCCATCGTCGGTCAACAGCAACAAGCCCTCGCTGTCGAGGTCCAGCCGACCAGCCGGATAGACGCCAGGCCGGTCGATATAGGCAGCCAGGGTGGGACGGGGAGGTCCGGTACTTTCGTCCGAGAACTGGCACAGCACGCCATAGGGCTTGTTGAAGAGGATGAGCGTCATGGCCTCAATCCTCATCCTCGAAGGCGAGGCTGCCCTGATCGATCAGCGCCTTGATGAGCGTGACCGCCGCTTGCGAGGCGGCAAGCGCCGGATCAGTCCGCACGATGGGCGTGGCAGCCAGTTCTTCCGCGAGCGCTGCTGTTTCGCCATTACATTCGAAACAATGGCCATCGACGAAAAGCAGGATACCGGGGCCCTGCCGGATGAAGCCGAAGCGGCTGGCGGGATTGCGCCGCAACGGCGTGCCTAATGCGAGGAGGGCTTTCGCCTCCTGTTCCTCGACCGGCTCCTCTGGCCGCCAATCGGCGTCGGCATATTTGGGCAGGCTGTTATGTAGCCCGAACCAGCGGGCGAAGGCGTCGCGGTCCGACAGGGCTTGCATAACCATCGCATGCAGGCGGTCGAGAGCAGGGGCGCTGATCTCACCTGCATTGACCTGGATCGCAAGGCCCGGATCGGCATAGCGATCCTCTTCGGTCAGTCCGTCCGCCTGATGCTCGCTCCAGCCTTCAATCAGTTCGGCGACGGAAGGGGCGCGGAAGCCGATCGAATAGGTCATGCAGTCATCGCCGACAGCAATGCCGTCATGCGCATAGCAAGGCGGGACATAGAGCATGTCGCCGGGCTCCAATATCCATTCATCCGTCGCATCGAAATCGGCAATCAGCCGCAGATCCTCATGCGGAACCAAGGGCGTTTGGGAATTGCACCGCGGCCCCACCCGCCAGCGCCGCCGGCCGAGGCCCTGGATCAGGAACACGTCATATTGATCATAATGCGGCCCAACGCCGCCGCCGTCCGTCGCATAGCTGACCATCACATCGTCGATGCGCCAATTGGGTATGAAGCGGAAGGCGTCGATCAGTTCAGCGACCTGCGGAGCATGATGATCCACGGCCTGCACCAGCAGCGTCCAGGCACTGTCGCCCAGTTCGCCGAAGCGAGCCTCGGGCAGAGGGCCGCTTTCCATTTTCAGCCCGTCAGGCGTCTGCGTGATCAGGCGGGATTCGACACCCTCCTCGCATGCGAGGCCCGCCAGTTCGTCAGGCTCCAGCGGATTGCGCCACGCCCGCCAGGGATTGCGGATCAGCAGAGGGCGTTGCTGCCAATAATCGCGCAGGAACATATCGACGTCGAAACTGGCCATTTGCATCCGCTGCCCATGCGCTGCCGAGCGGGCGCTGTCAAAGCCGCTGATCCTGGTGCATCGAAAGACGAACAAAACGCTATTGCGAAGCTGTAGCAATATATCTAGGTGCAGGTCCATGGATCGTAAGGGGGATTTCTGATGAAAACTGACGGCATCATGAAGATCGGTGTTGCATTGGCGGCTTTGGCCGTGGCGCACCCCGTTCTCGCCAATGAGGCGGCCGCTCCTGAGGATGCGGACACGAGCAGCGACAGCATCGTGGTGACGGCGCGAGCAGGCACCAAGACCGAAACGCCGCCGATCCAGGTGCCGCAGCCGGTTACCGTCATCAGTGACCAGACTTTTCTGTCGCAAGGCGCGATCAGCATCAGCGACACCGTCCGCTATGCCGCGGGGGTGACGGCAAATGCCTATGGCCGCGACACGCGCGTGGACAGCTTTGTCATTCGCGGGATCAGTGCGCAGCAGTTCCGCGACGGCATGCGCGATATCTTCAGCTATTATGCCAGCATCACCGCCGACCCCTATAATTTCTCACAGGTGGAAATCGTGCGTGGCCCGGCATCGGTGCTGTTTGGTCAGGGCTCGATCGGCGGTCTGGTCAATCTCGTTTCCAAGACGCCGACCTTCCAGACGGGCGGCGAAGTTTCGGTCGTCTATGGCAGCTACGACCGGAAAGAAGCGATGGGCGACGTCAATGTCGCGCTGTCCGACACATTGGCGGTCCGTGCGGTGGGCCGGGTCCGCGACGCCGACACCTATGTCGATCATGTCCGCGATGACCGCGTCTTTTTCTCGCCGTCCATTCGCTGGCAGCCGACGCCGGATACGGACATCACGCTGCTTGGCCTTTATCAGAAGGACAAGAGCGGATCGACGTCGCAGTTCCTGCCCATCGTGGGAACTTTCCGTCCCAATCCCAACAATAGCGAAACGCTCGACCCCTATCTGTTCGTCGGCAAGCCGGGCTGGGACCGCTATGACGGCCGCATGCTTCAGGGTGGCGGATCGCTGACCCAGCGCTTTGGCGATAATGTTCAGTTGAACGTGAAGGCGCGCTACATCGATAGCGATCTCACCTATTTTACGCATTATACCGACAGTTACACCAATCCGACCAATCCTTATCTGGACGCTGCCGGGCGCACGATCACCCTGTTGAACGAGGGTTCCTATGCCCGCATGAATGTCTTTTCGACCGACAACAATCTGCTGTTCAAATTTAACACCGGATCGCAGATCGAACATAAGCTGCTGGTCGGCGTCGATTATAGCTGGAACGAAGTGCGCAAGCGCGGCGGTTATGGGTCGGACATCATCGATCTCTATGACATCGACTATGACGCACTGACCATCCCCGCACTTGACCAATATTCAACGCGGGAATCCCAGAAACAGCTTGGCCTCTATGTGCAGGATCAGATCCGCATGTGGGACCGTGTATCGGTCGTGCTTGGCGCGCGGCGCGACCGCGTGGCCACCGCCGGGTCGCAGGTAAAGGACAAGGCGACGACATTCCGCGCGGGCATCATCGGCGAGATCGGCGCGGGCTTTTCACCCTTCTTCAGCTATACCGAGAGCTTCCTGCCGATCGCCATGACAATCGATGGCGGCGGTCAGGCGAAGCCCCAGCGGGGCACGCAATATGAGGCGGGCCTCAAATGGCAGCCGGAGCCAAACACGCTGCTCACCGTCACCGCATTCCACATCAAGGAAATCAATCGCATCATCTACGGCGCTGGCACTTCGGTCACCCAGTCGGGGGAAATCACCAGCAAGGGCATCGAAGTCGAAGCCAGCCACAGATTGCCGGAAGATTTCGAATTGGGGGTCAACTATGGTTACAACAAGCTGGTTTCGCACGAAACGGCGACCTTTGATTATCTGCCACGCCATGCGGCCTCGCTTTGGACGACCAAGACCTTCGGCCTTGAGGATGGAGCGCAACTGCGGCTTGGCGCGGGAGTCAACTATACCGGGAAACGCAGTTCGGTCGGCTCGGCCTGGACCATAGTGACGCCCAGCTACACGCTGGTCGATGCGCTGGCGGAGATCAACTGGAAGGATTGGCGCTTTGCGATCAATGCGACCAACCTGTTGAACAAGCGCTATTTCGCGTCCTGCCTGTCGCGTGGCGACTGCTTCGTAGGCGCGCCGCGCAACGTCATGGGCACGGCGACTTTCCGGTTCTAGCAAGCGACGGGCCTGGCGCAGGGGGCATCCCCTTGCTCCATGCTGCCTCGGCTTTTCCATGGATGCCGGTTTTGATGATCTAAGCCGATCGGCCGCGCCTTGGCGTGTTAGCTTCCTACTATCTTCTTGACTCGATATGGAACTCATAAGTACCCATTTCTTCAAGAAGCAAGAGAGAGGACGATGAGGCTATGGCGCGCTTGGAAGGAAAAGTGGCAATCGTCACGGGTGCAGGTCGTCCGGATAATATCGGTGCAGCAGTATGTGACGCCTTTTTGCGCGAAGGTGCGCGCGCGGTCATCGCTACCGACCTGCGGGTAGAATCCACCGCCGCGCTGACGGGCGAAATGGAGGGTAAGCATGGCGCGGGCCGGTTCAAGCTGGTGGTGCAGGATGCGACGCTGGAGGCGGATTGGGCGGCGCTGGTGGAAACGGTTCTTGCCGAGTTCGGCGCGATTGATGTCCTGGTGAATAATGCGGGCATATCGATCCACGGCGGCATTGAAACCACTTCTCTGGAAGACCTGCGCAAGGTAATGGCCGTCAATCATGACAGCGGTTTCCTGGGCATGAAGCATTGCGCGCCCGCGCTTAGCGAGACCATCAAACGCTTTCCCGGCGGCGGTTCGGTGATCAATACCGTGTCGATGGCGTCCTACATGCCCAATGCGAACAATCTGGGATATCATGTGTCCAAATCGGCGCAGCGCATGCTGACGCTGTGCGGCGCGATCGAATTCGGACCCAAGCGGATTCGCGTGAATTCGGTGCATCCGGGCCAGACCACCACGCCGCTTTTGAAAGAAGCCTATGAGGAATATGCGCGCCTGGGACTCTATGAATCGGGCCAGGCCGGGATCCAAAATTTGGTCGATATGTGCCCGCTCGGCATCGAAAGCTTTCCTGAAGATACAGCGCACGCCTTTGTCTATCTCGCTTCGGACGAGTCCCGCTTCGTGACCGGGGCATCCATCTATCATGATGGGGGGCTTGGCCGCCGTTACTGAGATTTAAGGAGGGGCGGGTGGAGGCGTCTGCCCCCCGCCGCCTTTCATCCTGCGACTGGGGTGAGGCCCTGGGCTATGAGCCTGGCGATGCGCCGGGCCTTTTCATCCGCCTCTTCATCGGAAAGCGGCTGGGCGGTGCCGGCGGAGACGGCCATGACCATGTCCTGCGATAGGACCCACAGGAAGATGGACGCTATTTCGTTGCAATCGACCGGGCGGATCAGGCCCCTGGCCTGAAGTCGTTCGAGATAGGATCGCAGAGGCGCCTGCTGGCGGAGCCTGCGGGTTTCCTCCATCGCTTTCCTGAATTCGGGGAAGCGGAGCCCTTCGCGCATGCTGATTGCCGTGATCGCATGGGCGGCAGGCGTACGCGTGCTGCGCGTGATCATGCGCGCCCATTCATAAAGGCCCTCGGCCGGATCGTTTCGGTCCAGTAAGCTCAGATCCGCCGCCATGTTGCGATCCGCTATCTGGTCCAGGACCGCGCGCAACAGCCCAGGCTTTCCGCCATATTTGGCGTATATGGTCTTTTTGGACACTTTCGCCTGCCGCGCGATGATCTGAAGCGTTGCCCGCTCATAGCCCAGCTCAATCAGAGCCTGCTCGGCGACTTCCAGCAGAGCTTGGGCGCGATTTTCGACCTCTGCCGACTTGGGCCGCCCCGCCCTGCTTCGCCTGTCATGCCCATGCATCGCGCATGCTTGGCGGCATCGGCGATCAAGTGCAAGGGGAGAGGATAGCGGCGCTCGTGCTAAAATCGTCCCGCCTTGCCCCAGAAGGCGGGACGGGACGCTCCTACGGTCGCAGGCCGCCCCCGAATAACCGTGCGCGGGCCGCGTCCATGGATAAAACCGGCTAAGTCATTGAAAGTTCCCGATCATGGGGCTGCGTCCTGCCGCTATACGGGCTCGGCGCAGCGCTTAAGTTCATGGTATCGCCCAGCTCTCACACAGGTATCGCAGTCGTATATTTCGTCATGGAAAGGGCGAAATGAGACGCCGCATTGGCCACCGCCGCTTGTCCGAGCAATGTGTGCATCAGGAAGAGATTATAGTCCGCCACATCGGCGACGACTATCCGGAGCAGATAGTCCCACTCGCCCGACATGGAAAAACATTCGACGATTTCAGGACGGCTATCCACAAAGTCCTCAAATGCCTGCCTCGCGTCACGAGCGTGGCTGCGCATGCGGATGTTGCAAAGCACGTTCACGCCGCGATCGATCTTCTCCGGGTTCACCAAGCGTACCGAGCCCGTGAGGATGCCGGCGGCTTCCAGCGCCTTGATACGGCGCCAGCAGGAGGCCGTTGACGCGCCGACCCTGTCCGCCAGTTCCGCATGGCTGACCGTCGCGTCGCTTTGAAGGGCTGATAGGATCCTACGGTCAATGGCGTCGATCTGATGAGAGTTTTTCATGTTCATCGTCTCTATGATGAAAAACTATCAGATGATGCGGCATTTCGCTGAATATTGAAACCTCTTTTCGGTGGCTTCATGCGATAAGGTGGCCATGGCGCAGCCTGCTACCGAGCGTCCCGCGCAAGCCGCCGAGGACTGGACGATCCCTCAGGATTGGGAAGCCTACACGCCGCAAGACCATGCGATGTGGGACAGGCTGTTCGCGCGTCAGGCGGCGATGCTCCCCGAGCGGGCAGTCAAGGAGTTTATGGACGGCCTGGACGTCCTTCGCTTGTCGAAGTCCGGTATTCCAGACTTTGCCGAACTGTCCGATCGACTGATGAAATTGACGGGCTGGCAAGTCGTGGCGGTGCCGGGGCTGGTGCCTGACCGGATATTCTTCGAACATCTGGCCAATCGCCGCTTTGTCGCGGGCCGCTTTATCCGCACGCCTGAGCAACTGGATTATCTTCAGGAACCGGATGTGTTCCACGATGTGTTCGGCCATGTCCCGCTGCTCGCCCACCCCGCATTTGCCGATTATATGCAGGCTTATGGCGAGGGCGGGCTGCGTGCCGACGGACTTGGCGCGATCGATCGCCTGGCGCGTCTATATTGGTACACGGTCGAGTTCGGGTTGATCCGGCAGGGCCAGGATTTGAAGCTTTATGGGGCTGGCATCCTGTCTTCCTATGGCGAGTCCGTCTTCGCCCTGGATGACCCCTCGCCAAATCGCATCGGCTTCAATCTCAAGCGGCTGATGCGGACCCATTACCGGATCGACGACTATCAGCAGACGTATTTCGTGATCGACAGCTTCGATGACCTGCTTCGCCAGACCGTCGAGATGGATTTCGCGCCGCTTTATGAAGAGTTGCAGCGCGAGAGCGACTTGGGAACTGCGGAGATCATTCCGCAGGACATAATCTTCAACCGGGGCACGCAAGCGTATGCGCGGTCCAAAACGGGAGCATGACTGGCATGACAGCCAATCCGCTTGGCCTTAATGGCTTTGAATTTGTCGAATTTACGTCTCCAGAACCGGATGCGATGTCGCAGCAGTTCCAGCAACTGGGCTTTGTGCCGACGCACCGGCATCCGGTGAAGAACATCACCCGTTACAAGCAGGGCCGCATCAACCTGATGCTGAACCGCGACGATGCCGGCCGGGTCGCCGCCTTTCGTGGCGAACATGGTCCATCGGCCAGCGCGATGGCCTTTCGCGTCGCTGATCCAGAAGCGGCGATGCGGTGGGCGCTTGATCATGGCGCCAAGCCGACCGAGGAAGACGATACGGTCATTCAGGGGATTGGCGGGTCCTATCTCTATTTCGTTCAGGATGGCGGCGATCTCTATGCAGATTGGGCGGAGTTCCCGGGCTGGCGCGAAGCGGAGGCTGTGAACAATGTCGGGCTCGACCTGCTTGACCACCTCACCCATAATGTCGAACGCGGACATATGCGCGTATGGAGCCAATTCTACCGGACGCTCTTCAATTTCGAGGAGCAGAAATATTTCGATATCAAAGGGAAGGTGACCGGCCTTTTCAGCCAGGCTATGATCGCTCCGGATCGAGCTATCCGCATTCCGCTTAACGAAAGCCAGGATGAGAATAGCCAGATCGAGGAGTTCATCCGGCAATATCATGGCGAGGGTATCCAGCATCTGGCCCTTACCACGGCCAATATCTACGAGACGGTGGAAAAGCTGCGGGCGCGCGGCGTGCGGCTTCAGGACACGATCGATACTTATTATGAGCTGGTCGACAAACGGGTGCCCGGTCATGGCGAGGATCTGGAACGGCTGAAGAAAAATCGCATCCTGATCGATGGGAATGCGCAGGAAGAGGGCATATTGCTACAGATCTTCACGGAAAATATGTTCGGCCCGATTTTCTTCGAGATCATCCAGCGCAAGGGCAATGAAGGTTTCGGCAACGGCAATTTTCAGGCATTGTTCGAAAGCATAGAACTCGACCAGATAAGGCGGGGCGTTATCACCGTTGACGAGTGAGGCTGATATGAATGCTTCCACCACTGGCGGTTCCTTCGCTCCAGTCGTTGAGGCATCCGGGCGTGTCGAGCCGACGATGCCGGGTTTCGGGAACCTGCATTCCACCGAAGCGCTGCCGGGCGCGCTGCCGGTGGGCCGTAATTCCCCCCAGCGTGCGCCTTATGGCCTCTACGCAGAGCAGCTTTCGGGCACCGCTTTCACCGCGCCCCGGCATCAGAACCATCGCAGTTGGCTCTATCGGATGCGGCCGTCAGCGGGCCATCAGCCTTTCCGCCCTTATGCCACTCCTAGCCTGTTGCGCTCCGGGCCGTTCACTGAACGGACGCCGTCGCCTAATCGCCTTCGTTGGAATCCGCTTGAACTGCCTAAGGAGCCGACTGACTTCATCGACGGGCTCATCAGCCATGTCGGCAATGGAGACGTTGCGGCAGGCATCGGATGCGGCATTCACATGTTCGCGGCCAACAATTCGATGGGCGATCGCGCATTCTTCAATGCCGATGGCGAGATGGTGATCCTGCCGCAAGAGGGCCGGTTGCGCATTGTGACCGAGTTTGGGATTCTGCGTGCCGGGCCGCTGGAAATGATCCTCATCCCCCGAGGCGTGCGTTTTCGCGTCGAATTGCTCGACGCTGGGGCTCGGGGCTATGTCTGCGAAAATTATGGAGCGCCCTTTCGCCTGCCGGAACTGGGACCGATCGGATCCAATGGGCTGGCCAATGCCCGCGATTTCGAAGCCCCGGTCGCGGCCTATGAGGATATTGAGCGCTCCTATGAAATCGTCCAGAAATTCATGGGCGCGCTGTGGACCACTATGGCGGATCATAGTCCGTTCGACGTGGTCGCCTGGCACGGCAATCTCGCGCCCGTCCGTTATGATCTGCGCCGTTTCAACACGATGGGCACAGTCAGCTATGATCATCCCGATCCGTCGATCTTCACTGTCCTCACATCGCCCAGCGACACGCCGGGCACCGCCAATGTCGATTTCGTGATCTTCCCCCCGCGCTGGATGGTGGCGGAAGACACGTTCCGCCCGCCCTGGTTCCACCGCAACGTGATGAGTGAGTATATGGGCCTGATCCGCGGCGAATATGATGCGAAATCCGGCGGCTTCGTCCCCGGCGGCGCATCGCTGCACAATTGCATGTCGGCCCATGGCCCGGATGTGGAAAGCCATGGCAAGGCGGTGTCGGCGGCTCTGGCCCCCACCAAGATCGACGAGATGATGGCGTTCATGTTCGAAAGCCGCTTTCCCTTCGCGCCGACCGCCTGGGCGATGGAAACGCCGTTGCTTCAGGCCGATTATGACGCCTGCTGGGCGGGATTTCCCAAGGCGCAGCTGGAGCCTCGCTCATGAGTTGGTGGCGCACGGACGAGACGCATGATCCGGCGCGGACCAGCTGGGCGGAGAGTGCGCAAGGGCACGGGGATTTTCCGATCCAGAACCTTCCCTTCGGCATTTTTGCGCCGCGAGGTGAGGGGCCGAGGATCGGCGTCGCGATAGGGGACATGATCCTCGACCTGCGCGCCTGCACGACAGCTAATCTGCTGAGCGGGGATTGGCAGGAGATATGCAGCGAAGCAACGCTCAATCGGCTGCTCGCCCTGCCGTCCGAAAGGCGTCGCGCGTTGCGGCGGCGTGTTAGCGACCTGCTGTCGGACGAGGCGAACCGCGCAGCCGTGGAGCCTCTGCTTCGTCAAGCCGCTGATGCCGTCATGCATTTGCCCGCGCGGATCGGCGATTATACCGATTTCTACGTCGGCATTCATCATGCCAACAATGTCGGGCGGCAGTTCCGGCCCGATAACCCGTTGCTGCCCAATTATAAATATGTGCCGATAGGCTATCATGGCCGGGCTTCGTCGATCCGCCAGTCCGGCGTGCCGGTTCGCCGTCCCAGCGGTCAGCGAAAGCCGCACGACGCTGAGCATCCGATCTTCGGCCCTTCAGTTCGGCTCGACTATGAACTGGAACTTGGCGTGTGGATCGGGCCGGGCAATCGGCTCGGCGAAGCTATTCCCATCGGGGAAGCCAATGAGCATGTGGCAGGTTTCTGCCTGCTCAACGACTGGTCGGCGCGCGACTTTCAGGCGTGGGAATATCAGCCGCTCGGCCCCTTCCTCGCCAAGAATTTCCAATCGACCATATCGCCCTGGATCGTGACGGCCGAGGCCATGGCTCCCTTCCACCTTCCGCAGCCTGCAAGGCCCGCGGGGGATCCGCAGCCGCTGCCCTATCTCTTGTCCGAAGCGGACCTGCAGCATGGTGCGTTGGCATTGACGCTGGAGGTGTTTCTGCAGACGCAGCGCATGCGGGAGGAAGGCGAGGCTCCAGTGCGTCTCAGCACAGGGCCGGCGACCAACATGTATTGGACGGTCAATCAGATCGTGACCCACCATGCGTCGAACGGGTGCAATCTCAATCCCGGTGACTTGCTCGGCACCGGCACTATTTCGGCAGCGACGCGGGAGGGTTTCGGCAGTATGTTAGAGCTGGCCTCAGGGGGGCAGGACCCGTTCCAACTGTCCAATGGCGAAACACGCGCCTTCGTCGAGGATGGCGATGAGGTCATATTGCGTGCAACTGCGGACGCGCCGGGCTTTGTTTCCATTGGCCTTGGCGAGTGCCGGGCCGTGGTGTTGCCCGCATGACGGCCGCGCTGACGCTGCACGGCTATTGGCGATCGTCGGCCGCCTATCGGGTACGCATCGCGCTCAACCTGAAGGGCGTGGATTATGCGCAGGTCAGCCACGATCTGACGACCGGCGCGCAGCGTCAGGGTGACTATCTCGCCATCGCGCCCCATGGGCTGGTCCCGGCGCTGGAGACGGGCGGCACGATCCTGATCGAAAGCTCTGCGATCCTGGAATGGATAGAGGCGACATGGCCGACGCCGCCACTGCTGCCGGAAAGCGCCGATGAGGCCGCCATCGTACGGTCGATGGCGGCGCTGATTGGATGCGACATCCACCCGCTCAACAATTTGCGCGTGCTCAATCGGCTGAGGGCAGATTTCAACGCAAGCGAGGAGCAGGTGCGGGCCTGGATTCACCATTGGATCGAGGCAGGCTTTGGCCCGCTTGAGCAAATGGTCGCGCAGCATGGCGGCGGCTTTGCCTTTGGCGATGCGCCCACGATGGCGGATTGTTACACCGTGCCGCAACTCTACAACGCCCGCCGTTTTGGCGTCGATCTTTCACCTTATCCTCGCCTGATCGCAGCGGGTGAAGCAGCGACGAGCCTGCCTGCCGTCGAGGCCGCCCATCCGGAGCGTCAGCCCGACGCCGCCTGATCAGTCCGCCTGTCCGGATTGCTTGAAAACCTCCAGTTGGTCGGCGAAAGCACGTTGATAAGCGGGTCGCGCTTCGCCGCGAGCAATATAGGCGACGAGGTTGGGATAGCGCTCCAACAGCCCCGATCCGATCAGCCTGCGCAGGACCGTCACCATCAGCAGGTCACCGGCGCTGAACGCGCCATCCAGCCATTCAACGTCACCCAGTCGGATGGAAAGCTCGCCCAGTCGGTGGTCCACCCGCTCATCGAGCAACGGCATGCGGGCTTCATACCAGCTTTTGTCGCGCTCCAGATATTCGGGGATCTCTCGTTCCACGATCGGCTGCTCGACCGTATTGAGCGCGGCGAACATCCACGCGATCGCGCGGGCGCGGGCGTTCGGGTCTTCCGGCAGCAAACCGCCATGCCGCTCCGCGATGTGCAAGATGATCGCTCCGGATTCGAACAGGACCAGGTCGCCCTCTTCATAAGCCGGGATTTGCCCGAAGGGCTGCAGCGCCTTGTAGCCAGGCTCTTTCAGCGCTTCGAACGACAGCAACCGGACCTGATAAGGCTGACCCGCTTCCTCAAGCGCCCATCGCACCCGCATGTCCCGCGCCATTCCCTGACCGCCGTCGGGAGATCGTTCGAACGCGCTGATGGTGATGGTCATGGTCAAGCTCCGGCTAGTTTCACGACTGATCGCGAAAAAACTAGCCTTTCCGCCCAAAGATGTCGAACGAACGGATGCTTTTAGAAATGCGCGCCGCCTTTGTTCAGGCGGCGATCTTGTCCAGTTCGCTGATCAACCGCAGGAACTCCACCTCATTTTCGTCATGGGGGGTGCCGTCTTCATGGAAGATGTCGTGGAACCAGCGTTCCTTCAGCCCTTCGATGTTCGGATTTTCCCATTTGTCCCAGGGCAGGTGCGTCTGCGTCTTCCCCTTGACCAGACCCCAGCAGAAGGTGCCGACCTCATGCTCCTTGGCCACGGGCAGGATCGCCTGGAAGGTGCTGCCCGCCGGACGGGCCATATATTCGGTGCACATGAGCGGGCGGCCCATGGTTTTCAGCCATTTGACGCGCTGCGCGAAATCTTCGGCAATGCCGTAATTGTGGAAGGAGATGATGTCCGAATGACCCGTCTGCGCGCGCTGAATGGGGCTCAGCAGATCGGGCGCCGACCAGTCGCCCAGCCAAATCCCACTGGTGAGCGGCTGCATCGGCTTCATGTCCCGCGCCCAGCCGAATGCGTCCACCAGCAGCGGCACTACCAGGTCCGCTTTCGCCTGAAGCGCGACGGGATCGCACAGCGCGACCTCCGGGCCGTTATCAGGCTCGTTCCAGATGTCCCAAGCCAGTACGCGCGGGTCCTGACCGAAGCGGCCTACGACGCCCCGGACATAATCTTCCAGGCGATGATGCTCGTCCGCATTTTGAAGCGTGGGCATGCCGGGCGACTGCACCCAGCCGCTATTGTGCACGCCTTTCCGCGGTTCCGGCTGTGGTCCGAGGGCGGGCTCAGGGTGCCAGCAGGAATCGAACAGCACCAACATGGTGCGGATGCGATGCCGATCCGCGACGTTCAGGAACGCGTCGATCCGGTCGAGAAAGCCGTGGCTGTCCTCCAGCCACAGCAGATCGTGCAGATAGACACGAACCGAGTTCATGCCCACGGAAGCAGCCAGCGCCAGTTCCCGATCGATAGTCGGCAGGTCGAACGTACTCGCTTGCCACATCTCCAGCTGATTTATCGCGTTTGACGGCGTAAAATTACAGCCGACCAGCCAAGGCTGAGCCTTGAACCAAGCATGCGCCGCTTCCGGCGTCCAACGTCCCGTCATCATGTTCCCGCTCACGACCCCCGTCCGATTCGACGGCTCCTCTGGCGCGCCCCTACGAACCGGCACAGTTTAGAACAAGAGGCTTAACGGGGTCTGAGTAAGTGGAATTTTCGATCGATTACGCACGTATATCACGCCGCATTTTCTAAGCGCTCCGCCCGGAAATGCTGGGCGAAATGTTCCAGCGCCGTAAGGAGCGAGGGAAGCTGCGGGCCTCGGCAAGTGCCGAGCGCGACATTGGCCGGGCGAGGGGCTGCCCAGCCCATTGTCTGGTGGGGCACGGCCTGTACCTGTGCCGGGTCATGTTCACAGTATGAAGCGATACGTTTGGCGAAATCGGCCCAGGTCAGCGCGTCGCCATTGGCAAGATGCCAAATGCCGGTTTCGCCATCGATCAGCAGGTCGAGTGATGCCGTGACCAGATGCGGGACATAGGTTGGGGTGACGATGAGGTCGTCGGGCGCAAGCACGGCTTCTGCGCGCTCGAGTGACCGAACGACCGCTGTGGCGAAGTTGAAATCGTCATGGGGTGAGAAGAAAGCGGCGGTGCGGATGACGAGATGATCGCCTGCAAGCTGCGCGATGCCCGTTTCCATCGCCGCCTTGCTTCGGCCGTAGCTGTTGCAGGGGGCGACGGCGTCAGTTTCGACATAGGGGTAACCTTTGAACCCGTCGAAGACGAGGTCGCTGGAGAAGGACAGGGTTTGGATGCCGCGCCTGTCGCATGCCTGTGCCAGCGCGATTGCGCCATGCGCATTGGCGAGCAGGCAGGCGTCTTCTTCGGCTTCCGCTTCATCGACGCGCACCCAGCCTGCTGTATTCACGACCGCCCAAGGGCTAAGCTTGTCCAGCGCCGCTTCGATGCTGCTGCGATCGGTGATGTCCAGTTGCTGGCGGCTGGTCAATATGAAGGGGATGTTGCGCATCGAGCAGGCCCGCGCCATGGCCTGCCCCAGCGTCCCCGTCGCGCCGCAGATCAACAGCGGTCGTGCGCTGCCGGGATCGTGAGGCGGCCCAATATGCTCTGCAATGGGTGCAGGGCGGGCAACGGGAGGATGGGCCATCCGGCCCTGCCGCTGCCACCAGCCTTCACCTGTCGCCATGATCGGGCGCTCGTCGCTGGCCGCCAGCGCCTTCAAAAGCGGCACCATGGCGGTGGGCCGTGGCGCGCCGCTGCTGACATCCCAGACGCCGGGCTCATAAAGCCCCGGCCGGGTGAGGAGCGTGTTCCAGCCGCTGCTGCCTAGCAATGACCAGATGGTCACGGCCTCGACCGGCACGTTTTGATCGTTCAGGCGGCTGGCAATATCCCATGCCTGCGCCGTCCAGCGGAGCTGTTCTTCGCGGGTACAGCCATTATGGACCTCCGTAACAGCCAGCGGCAGGCGATAGCGTTCCCATGCTTCGCGTAGCGCGCCTTCCAAGCCTTGCGAAGCAGGCGACAATACACGGACAGCCTCTACATCGGCGTAAAGCTGTATCTCACTGCCGCCGTGCAGATGTTGCGGGTAACGCTGTAGCCTGTGGTCCAGGAACCTATCGCTGGTGAGATAGTGGTTGATGCCGATGACGGCGGGCGGGCAGGGGTCGTCCAATATGGCTTCAAGCCGCTGCTCCAGCCCGAAGCCCGCAATACGTGCCCAGAAAGGGTGGTCGCGGTTGACTTTCCTGCACAAGAGGTCCCATCCGGCCCAGCGGCGCATATTGTCGAACGTCGCCTGTTCCCGCAGGGCAGCGGTGGCATAGGTCCTTCCCAGATCGTCCGTCTGGATCAACCGTGCGGCGGGGTTGATCCGGCTCACGGCGCGCATCGACAGCCTTGTCGCGTCAATCTGGTTCAGTAGCGCCCGCCAGAAATCTCCTTCCGAACGGAGGTGCGGATACCAATGGCCGTAAAGCGCGGAAAAGCGTGCGGTGGTCAGCGGTTCGTTGACCGGCGTCCAATCGGTGATCCAGGGATAGCGTTCCGCCACATTCTGCGCGTGCTTGGCGAGGCCTGGCGCGAAGCTGTCATCCACCAGGTTGGTATAGTGCGGGCCGCTGCCATGGTGAATGAGGCCAGCGATGACGCGAATGCCGAGTTCGCGCAGCCGGGCGAGCCGCCGATCCGTCCATTCCCAATCGCATTGGTCGGGTTGTTCCGGACTGATCCGTTCCCACAATAAGGGATAGCGGATGGCGCGGATGCCCAACTCCGCAAAACGCTCGAGATCTTCGGGCCTGTTCTCATGGCCACTCAAGCGGATCTGATCGCCATAGCGTTCGTAAACGCGATTAACGGTGCATTCCACGCCACCCCAAAGCTGCTGCTGCCCGGCCATTCGGATCCCCCGTGCCTGTTTTATAAAGAGGAAGCGGTGATGATCGTGCCTCTGAGTAAGTTGAAACAGATGAAGGCTTCAAGTGGGTACACCAAAATAGCGTCGATGTGCCAACCTATATCAGCGCGGCTGCAGGAACATGGTTGGCCGCCCGGGGTTTGTGCATCATTCATCAAGCAGAAAGGTACGCGTCTATGGTCCCGCCCCATTCGTCATCTTGGCATGGAACAGGACCAGGTCCGAAAGCCGGCGCTCACACCTTAATTTGTTTTAGCCATCTGCGTTGGAATTTCGTCTTTCAACGTCCTCAACATTTGATGAGCCGCTTCGCAAAACAGTCGCCTGTACTTTTTTGGGAAGAGCCCTGCTATGTCGCTGAACTCGACGCGCCGGACCTGCAGGTCGAACATTGCTCGCAAACAGGCGTAACCGTCATTACGCCCCAACTGCCCGCCGCTCTGTCTAGAGAGCGTGAGAGCGAGGTACTGAAGCAACTGCTGGACCTTTATCTGGCGGGCGAACCGGGACCGTTCATTCGTTGGTATTACACGCCGATGATGCTGCCCTTTTCGGAGCATGTCCTGGCCGACTGCATCATCTATGACTGCATGGACGAGCTTGCCAATTTCAAAGGCGCGCCGCCCGAACTTCTTCCGCTGGAGCAGCGTCTGCTGTCGCAATCCGATCTGGTTTTCACTGGCGGGTACAGCCTTTATGAGGCCAAGCGGGACAAGCATCCTGCCGTCTTTCCCTTTCCGTCCAGTGTCGATGCGGGGCATTTTGCCCAGGCGCGCTTCGGTGCGGCGGCGAGCAAGGGCAACAGACGGCCGCGGCTTGGCTTTTATGGCGTGGTCGATGAGCGGATGGATGTGGACCTGCTCGCCGCATTGGCCGACGCGCGCCCGAACTGGGTGCTGGAGATCATTGGTCCGGTCGTGAAGATCAGTGAGGATGATCTGCCGCGGCGCGGGAACCTCCACTTTCTGGGCGGCAGGCCCTACGAAGATTTGCCCGCCTGTATCGCCGGTTGGGATGTGGCTTTGATGCCATTTGCCATCAATGACGCGACCCGGTTCATCAGTCCGACCAAGACGCCTGAATATCTGGCGGCGGGAAAGCCGGTGGTATCGACCCCGATCGTCGATGTCGTGCGCCATTATGGCGAGATCGAAGCGGTCAAGATTGCGCCCGCTGGCGACGCCTTTATCGCTGCCTGCGACGAGGCGCTCGCGCTTGCACAGGGTGGCGGGCAGTGGCTGAAGGAAGCCGATCAGCTCCTGGCGGGCATGTCCTGGGACAAGAGCTTTCATCAGATGGACCGGCTGATCAAGGATGCTCTGTCACGCAGCGCGCATGCGCATCCGATTGTTTCGCCGACTTCCTGGAACAGCAGCCGCTCCCACCATTATGATGTCATGATTGTAGGCGCGGGGTTTGCGGGTGCGGTGATGGCCGAGCGCCTTGCCGTTGACGGCGGGAAGAGGGTGCTGGTCGTCGATCGCCGCCCCCATGTCGGCGGCAATGCATATGATGAATATGACGCGAACGGTGTCCTTATCCACCGTTATGGGCCGCACATCTTCCATACCAACAGCGAGGAAATCTTCACCTATCTTTCGCGCTTCACCAAATGGCGTCCCTATGAGCATCGGGTTCTGGCGGCGGTGGACGACCTGCTGGTGCCGATGCCGATCAACCGCACGACGATCAATTTGCTCTATAAACTGAACCTCGAGACAGAAGAGCATGCGGCCGAGTTTTTAGCCGCGCAGGCCGAACCAGTTTCCGTCGTTCGCACATCGGAAGATGTGGTTATTTCGGCAATTGGCCGTGAACTTTATGAGAAGTTCTTCCAAGGCTATACGCGCAAGCAGTGGGGCCTCGACCCGTCCGAGCTGGATAAGGCCGTCACTTCGCGCGTGCCGACCCGGACCAATGTCGATGACCGCTATTTCACCGACAAGTTCCAGGCGATGCCGCTTGAGGGCTATACCCGGATGTTCGAACGGATGCTCGACCATCCCAATATCGATGTCCTGTTAGGTGTCGATTATTGCGAAGCGCGCGACGCTTACCCCCACGACCATCTGGTGTTTACGGGACCGATCGACGAATATTTCGGCTATCGCTTTGGCAAGTTGCCTTATCGGTCGTTGCAATTTGATCATGCGCAACTGGATATGGAGCAATTTCAGCCTGTTGCGGTGGTCAATTATCCTTCGCCCGATGTGCCCTACACCCGGATCACCGAGTATAAGCATTTGACCGGGCAGCAATCGTCCCGGACCAGCATTACATATGAATATCCGACGGCCGAGGGTGATCCCTATTACCCGATCCCGCGTGCGGAAAACCAGGCGCTTTTCAAACGCTACGAGGCGCTTGCAATAGTGCAGCCGGACGTGAGCTTCGTCGGGCGGCTGGCGACCTATCGCTATTATAATATGGACCAGGTCATCGGACAGGCCCTCGCCACCTACCGCAAGATGGCCCAGCGGCGTGCGCGTGAGCAGGTTCCAGCGCCAGCGCAGCTTGCAGCACGGCCCTCACCCGGCGTGGCATAACCGCTCCTCGCTGCTGTTGCCGAGGACGCGGGCGGAGCGTGATCCGATTTCTCTCTGATCGGATCACGCTCCGCTTTTAATGAGTGCTGGTGTCCGCTCGGCTCCTTCCAGTTACGGTCGCGATATTCGGTAGGAACAAAAGGGCATCATACCGCTTCTTATTCTATGAGATGGAATTGAGGCGGCCTGTTGATGTTGTCCTTCATCCCCCTGGAATATGAGCTTGATCTGGGCGGTTGGCGGTTTGCGCCGGCCCGGCAGGCCGCGTCCTCTCATCTGAAAAGGAGATCATGAAAATGACGACGGGACGAGGATGGACTTTGGCGGGCGCCTGCATGCTCGCACTCACCGCGTGCACCACCGCGACGCCCTATCAGCCTATCGCGGAGGGCCGGTCGGTAAATGGCGGCTATTATGATGAGCAGATCGAAGCGAACCGCTTCCGCGTGACCTTTGCCGGGAACAGCATGACTTCGCGCGACACGGTCGAGCGCTACCTGCTGTACCGGGCGGCCGAACTGACGCGCTCGCGCGGCTACGACTGGTTCGTCATGGCTGACCGGGGCACGGAACGGCACAGCAGGACTTATATCGATCGGCCTTTCGGTCCGGGCGCTTATGGTTATTGGGGTCCGTCCTGGCGCTATTATGGACGCGGCTTTGGCTGGCGCAGCTGGGATCCTTTCTGGGGCGATCCTTTCTGGGACCGCGACATCGACGTGCGCACCGTCGATCGTTACGAAGCATCGGCGGAGATCGTCATGGGCCGTGGGCCGAAACCCGCGAACGAAGTCCGGGCTTTCCGAGCGGATGAGGTCCTGACAAATCTCGGGCCGAATATAATGCGCCCGACCTGACGGGCTCCGCACATTGGGAAGGGCTGACGATCGATCAGCCCCACATGTAAATTTGAGTTTTAGCCATGGGTCTCAAGAAGGCCCATGGCTAAACTCTGTAATCGGTTGGGACCTGCGGTTGTGTGGCGGCGTCAGGGAGTGGCAAGGTGATTGTGCCGGCCCACGATGTGCAGCAATATGGGGACGGACCTAAATAAGGAGAGGCACCGGTGGTGATCCGGGTGGGTATAGTGGGCGCGAACCCTGACTATGGCTGGGGATCGGGCGTCCATCGCCGGGTGGTCGAGCGGCTATCGGGATTCGCTTTGCAAGGCGTCTGTACCACGCGGGAGGAAAGCGCGCGCGAGGCGGCCGAGCAGTTCGGCGCGCCGCTGTGGTTCACCGATCATGAGGCGCTGACGCAGCATCCGGATATCGACCTGGTGGCGATCTGCGTGAAAGCGCCGCATCATCATGCAATCGCCAAGGCAGCGTTGAGCGCGGGCAAGCATGTCTATTGCGAATGGCCGCTCGCCACGACGGTCGAGGAGGCGCAGGAACTGGCGGCGCTGGCGAAGGCTAAGGGGGTCAAGGCGATGATCGGGCTGCATCTGCGCGGGTCTCCTGTCATGCGGCAGGCGGCGCGGCTGGTGGCGGACGGTTATGTCGGCAAGTTATATGGCGTGACGCTGCATGCCCGCATCTTCGGTCCGATCATGCGCGCGATGGCGACGCGGGCGGGCGGGACGACGCTGCTATCCATCTATGGCGGGCACCTGATCGATGCGCTGGATCATCATTTCGGGCCGATCGAGGAGATGACGATGCGGAGTGCCATCCACCTGCCGCCGGTGGATGAGAGCGGCGCGGCGGTCGAGCGCGACGCCTATGACCATTTGCTGTTCCAGGGAAATTTGCGCGGCGGCGCGCTGTTCCAGGTCGATCTGGCGGGCGTGTCGATGAGCGGCATGGGGTGCAGCTGGCGGATAGACGGGAGCGATGGCGCGCTGCTGCTGTCCACGCGGGACCCCGGCCTGCCCGCGGTGGAATCGCTGCTGTTGCAGGGCGCCAGGGGCAGTGGGCCGTTCGAGCCGATCGCCGTCGCGCCCGAGCTGGAATGCGCCGCGATACCGGACGAGCCCGATCGCTACAGCGCCTATCCCGGCAGCTTTGCGTCGCGTGAGGCGCTGTCGTCGATCGGCAACCTCTATGCGCAATTGGCCGAAGCGATCCGCAGCGGCGGGCCGGTCGATCCCGACTTCCGCCGCGCCGCCGATATCCAGCAGCGGCTCGCCGATCTGGACGCGGCGATTGTCCATTCTCCATCCGCTCTTACCGCCGGAGTTACAGCATGAAAGCCGAAGCCGAAAGCCTCATACAAGATGTGAACAGCGACGAAGTCACCTCGGGCAGTCCGATCTTCTACCTTAATGGACGGCGCAAGGTGCGGACCGAAAGCAGTGTGCTGGTGAGTTCGTCGCCCTGGCTGAACGATGCGCGGGTGCGCGAGTGGATCGCGACCGAAAATCTGCGGAAGAACGGCCATGATTATCCGCTGCTTTATGGCCTGCCGACATTGATGCAGGCGGTCGATGAGGTGCGCGACATCGACCAGGCCGAGCGGCTCGTTGCCGAGGAGCGGCGGCGCAATCCAGCCTTCGACCGATGGATGAGCGAAGGATTTGTGTCGAGCTATTCGAAGGAAGATCTGCGCGCCTATCCGGAAGGATCGGTGGGCCGCAAGCTGTTCGAATATATGGACGAGTTCGACCTGTCGCCCGAACTCAATTCACGCATTCTCGACAATCCGGACTGGAAGCCTGCCAATGCGTTGGATTATTGGAACCTGCGCATGGGGCAAACCCATGATCTCTATCATATATTGGGCGAGATCGGATTTGGGTCGGTCGCCGAATATTTCATCACCGGCGTGGTGACGGGCAATGTGTTCCGGCATCTGGGAACGGAACTGGCAGGCGCGTTGATGACGACCAACACGCTGATCATGTTCCCGTGGATGACACGGACGATGCTGCATTATCCGGGCGCCTGGCCCGCGCTGTGGCGGAACCTGTCCTATGGATATGAAGTGGGCGAGCAGTCCGACATGCTGTTTGCCGCGAAGTTCGAAACGATCATGCACCTGACGCCTGCCCAAGCGCGTGAGGCGCTGGGATGGCGCGGGCATCGGGATGGCGTCGATAGCGTGGAGGCTTCGCTGATCTTTGGGGAGGGGCGAGAGATTATTCCCTGATAGGCGGTCGTTCGACGGTGGTTGTGGGTGGCTGAAGCATTTTCTTGCCACCGAGGAATCGGCGTCGGTCGTAGTCCGCTTGGCGATGGTCGTCGGGAGATGCTTCGTGATCTATCCTAGATGGCGAGCTGCTGTTCGATAAGAGTGAGCTGAGTCATTTCGTTGAGCCATAGCAGCGCTGTTACCCGCATATGATAGTGGCGAGAATCCGGCGACGGAACGGCGCGCGCGATCGCTTCGTTGATTCCGTTGTTCGGTCGAGATGATGAGGATGCGATGAAGAGCGATGGCGAGGGTGGTGGTGGGCCTGCGGAAACGCTTTCCCCTGCGTTGCCCACGAGCACTGAAGAGGCCGCCGAAGCACTGCTGAAACTATGCTGCGACGCTGATCTGAAACTGGCGACGGCGGAAAGCTGCACTGGCGGCCTGCTGGCTTCGCTGCTGACGGATGTGGAGGGGGCGAGCCATGCGTTCGAGCGGGGGTTTGTGGTTTATAGCGAGGATGCGAAATGCGATCTGCTGGGGATCGCGCGTGAGAAGATCGATGGATGCGGTGCGGTGAGCCGGGACGTGGCGATCGCGATGGCGGAAGGCGCGATCGCCAACTCCGAAGCGGATATCGCTCTTGCAGTGACGGGCTATGCCGGGTCCGCGCCGCCGGGGGACGAGCCGGGCCTGGTTCATTTCGGCTGCGCCCGGCGGGGTGGGGCGACCCGGCACCGGGAGGAGCATTTCGGCGATATTGGACGCGGGCCGATCCGGTTGGAAGCAATAGCCGTGGCGCTGGACATGATGCGGGAGGCGGTGGATGCGGGTTGAACGCTTTGAATCCATTGAGACGCATGGTCTGGTGCGGCTGGCGGCGGCGACGCCCGAGGCGAGCGTTGCCGATGTGGGCGCGAATGCAGAGGCGATCCTGCGGCTGGCGCGGGAGGCGGCGGCGAAGGGAGCGGACATCGTCCTTTTCCCGGAACTTTGCCTTTCGTCCTACGCCATCGATGATCTGCACCTGCAGGATGCGCTGCTGGATCGGGTCGAGGCGGAGATCGGGCGGCTGATCGAAGCCAGCGCGGACTTGCCAGTGCTGCTGGTGGGCGCCCCGGTGCGGCGGAGCGGGCGGCTTTATAATGCGGCGCTGGTGATCGAGGGCGGCAGGCTGCTGGGCGTGGTGCCCAAAAGCTACCTGCCCAATTATCGCGAATATTATGAGAAGCGCTGGTTTGCTCCTGGTGCGGGACTTACGGGCCTCGACATCGAACTGGCGGGGCATCATGCGCCGTTCGGACCGGACCTCATCTTTGCCGCGGGAAACCGGGCGGATTTCAGCTTTCATGTGGAGATTTGCGAGGATTATTGGGCTGCGCTGCCGCCATCAACCTTTGGTGCGCTGGCCGGAGCGCTGATCCTGTGCAACCTGTCGGCGTCGAACATCATCGTGGGCAAGGCGCGGGACCGGGATTTGCTGTCGGCCGCGCAGTCAATCCGCTGCATCGCCGCCTATGCTTATTCGGCGGCGGGCTATGGCGAAAGCACGACCGACATGGCCTGGGACGGGCAGGCCATGGTGCATGAGATGGGCGACCTGCTGGCGCAATCTGCTCGCTTTGGCGACGCGCCGGAGATCATCTATGCCGATATCGATGCCCAGCGGCTGCGGCTGGAGCGGATGCGCAACGGCACCTTCAACGATACGGCCGAGGCGATGGGCCATCCCGAGCAGCGCTTTCGCCGGGTGACGTTCGATGCGATGGGGGCGGGTGAGCGGGGGAGGCTGTATCGGCCGGTGCGGCGTTTCCCCTTCGTGCCCGCCGACCCTTTGCAGTTGGACGCGGATTGCTATGAGGCGTTCAATATCCAGGTGGAGGGGCTCGTCACCCGCTTCCGCGCCACATCGGGCAAGCATTTCGTCATCGGCGTGTCGGGCGGGCTGGATTCCACTCACGCGCTGATTGTCGCGGCCAAGGCTTGCGACCGGCTGGGCCTGCCGCGATCGGCGATCCTTGGTTATACCATGCCGGGATTTGCTACGGGCGAGCATACCAAGGCCAATGCCTGGCGGCTGATGAAGGCGCTGGGCGTGACCGGTGAGGAAATCGACATTCGCCCTGCCGCACGCCAGATGCTGGCGGACATGCACCATCCCTTTGCGAAGGGCGAGGCGCTCTATGACGTCACTTTCGAAAATGTGCAGGCGGGGTTGCGGACCGATTATCTGTTCAGGCTCGCGAACCGGCATGGTGGCTTTGTCGTCGGCACCGGAGACCTATCGGAACTGGCGCTTGGCTGGTGCACCTATGGCGTGGGCGACCATATGAGCCATTATGCGGTGAACAGCGGCGTGCCCAAGACGCTGATCCAATATCTCATCCGCTGGTGCATTGCGACGAACCAGTTCGATGCGGAAACGGACAGCATATTGCAGGCGATCGTGGACCAGGAGATTTCGCCCGAACTGGTGCCCGCCGATGCGTCGGGCGCGATGCAGAGCACGGAGAGCCGAGTCGGACCCTATGCGCTGAACGACTTTTTCCTGCATCATATCGTGCGGTGGGGACAGCCGCCGTCAAAGGTGGCGTTCCTGGCATGGCACGCCTGGCGAGACGTCGATGCGGGCGCATGGCCGCCGGGATATCCGGATGATGCAAAGCAGTCCTACGACCTGCCGACCATCCGCCACTGGCTGGACAATTTCCTTTATCGCTTCTTCACGATCAGCCAGTTCAAGCGATCCGCCTTGCCCAATGGCCCGAAGGTTTCGGCAGGTGGAGCATTGTCGCCAAGGGGAGATTGGCGCGCCCCATCGGACGGTAGGGCTACGCTGTGGCTG
This sequence comes from Sphingobium tyrosinilyticum, assembly GCF_042654265.1. Lineage (NCBI taxonomy): Bacteria > Pseudomonadati > Pseudomonadota > Alphaproteobacteria > Sphingomonadales > Sphingobiaceae > Sphingobium > Sphingobium tyrosinilyticum. Next base: position 249,655 of record NZ_JBHSFZ010000025.1, read on the forward strand.
GACGAACTGGCGGAAAAGATGGGGCGGGCCGCCGAGAATTGAGCGGGTGCAAATGGATCGGCGGCATAGCTGGCAAATTTCCGTGATTATCGCCTGCAAATGTTTGACGAACCGGGACAATTCAGTTAAACAAATCCTAAGGCAGAGAAGCGCGCCGCAGCGAGCGATCTGACCGAAAGGGCAAACTGTCGGTGACGGCAGGACGCAAAGCTTCCGGTCTCTTTCAGGAGACAGCGGGGTTACCGAAGCAGGAATGTGATGCGATGAAAGCGCTTAGCCTCTTTTCTTCAGATATGGATGCAGGGCCACCTGGCCACGCAAGCGGCAGTCAGGCGTGAAGCCGTTGCCATGACTTTTGCCGCATGGCGGAGCGGGTCAGGTTGCGCCCTTCGCCGTGCCCGGACAAGTTGTCAGTCTCGGGCCTCCTCGCTGGCCCGTCAGTCTTAGCTCCCTCGGGTCGCACTATGGGAGAGAAGCACAGCGTCCCAAAGACCCATCTCCCCACCCGGGGCGCTGTGCTTCATTCATTCAGTTGGAGGTGGGCTTTCCGGATGAGGTCGTCCGGGATTAAGACGATCCTTTTAGCCTCGAATAATCCATTCGGCTGTCTGAAACGAATGTTGCGGGAGGCTTTGACAAGCCCGGACTTGGGATCTCCGTCTATAATTGCGACGCTATCACTATTCAATCGGCGGCCTATTTTGACCGCGGGAACTCATTGCCGCGAAAAGTTCATGTTCCAGGCACTCTACCGCCGCACGCACCTTGGGAAGCAGATGCCTTCGTTGCGGATAGACCGCCCATATGGGTTCGTCCGGCGCGCGGAAATCCTCCAGGATCAGCTTCACCATGCCATGTTGAAGATAAGGCAGAATATAGAAATCGGGCAGCTGACAAATGCCCAATCCTGATATGCAGGCGTCGATGACCGCCTGCCCGCTGTTGCAGCGAAATCGTCCCTTGGGGCGGTGCAGCATTTCGCGGCCGTCATCGGCGAACTGCCATAGCGGGCTGGTGCCGATGATGCATTCATGCGCCGCGAGGTCATCGACGCTGGCGGGTTCGCCCGCCCGTGCGAGATAGCTGGGCGCGGCGCAGGCGTAGAGGGTGCGGGACGCGACGCGGGTAGCGATGAGGCGCGCGTCCGATGGCTTTCCTGTCCGAATGGCTAAGTCATAGCCTTCGGATACCAGATCGACCAAGCGGTTGGTAAGATCGACCGTCAAGTTGAGCCCGGGGTGGCGCATGGCGAAACGGCGAAGGATGGGCGCAACGAAGCGTTCACCCATGGCGGTCGAGCAGGTAACCTTCAGCTCTCCATGCGGTTCGCCTTGTTCCCCGATCATCGCCATGGCTTCATCGCGTTCTTGCGCGATCTGCTCGCAACGCTCCAGAAAGATGCGTCCGGTGTCGGTCAGCCGGACGATCCGCGTGGTGCGATGAAAGAGCTGCGCCTGAACGCGCCGCTCCAGTGCCATGATCGATCGGCTGACATGGGTGGAGGACATGCCGATTATCTTGGCTGCGCGGGTAAAGGAGCCGGTTGAAGCGACCGCGATGAACTCGTCAATCCCGTCCCAGGAAGACATGATTAAACCTCATATGGGATAGTCTATGTACCACAAACCATATTATCGCGTAATTGATGGAGTGCTATAGCGGTTTGCATCATCTCGATGAGGATAAGGATAGCTGCATGAAGACCCGCGCCGCCGTCGCTTTCGAAGCGAAGAAGCCCCTGGAAATCGTCGCAGTCGATCTGGAAGGGCCGAAGGTTGGCGAGGTGCTGATCGAGATCATGGCGACGGGGATTTGCCATACCGACGCCTACACGTTGGACGGGTTCGACAGCGAAGGAATCTTTCCCTCGATCCTGGGCCATGAGGGCGCGGGGGTGGTGCGTGAGGTTGGGCCGGGGGTGACATCGGTCAAGCCGGGCGACCATGTGATCCCGCTCTACACGCCCGAATGCCGCCAGTGCAAAAGCTGCCTGTCGGGGAAGACCAATCTGTGCACGGCGATCCGCGCGACGCAGGGGCAGGGCCTGATGCCGGATGGCACCAGCCGGTTCAGCTACAAGGGGCAGATGATCTTCCACTATATGGGATGTTCGACCTTCTCCAACTTCACGGTATTGCCCGAGATCGCGGTGGCGAAGATCCGGGAAGACGCGCCCTTTGACAAAAGCTGCTATGTCGGATGCGGTGTGACGACCGGCGTGGGAGCGGTGATCAACACGGCGAAGGTGACGCCGGGCAGCAATGTCATCGTGTTCGGACTGGGCGGGATCGGCCTCAACGTCCTGCAGGCCGCGCGCATGGTCGGGGCGGACCGGATTGTCGGCGTCGATCTCAATGAAGGCAAGGCGGAGTGGGGCAAGCGGTTCGGCATGACTCATTTCTATAATCCGGCGGGCAAGAGCACGGCCGAAGTGGTGGCCGATCTGGTCGCGCTGACCGATGGCGGGGCCGATTATACCTTTGACTGCACCGGCAACACCGAAGTCATGCGCCAGGCGCTGGAAGCCTGCCATCGCGGGTGGGGCGTTTCGACGGTGATCGGCGTCGCGGAAGCGGGCAAGGAAATTTCGACCCGGCCGTTCCAGCTGGTCACCGGCCGGGTGTGGAAGGGCAGCGCCTTTGGCGGCGCGAAGGGGCGTACCGATGTGCCGAAGATCGTCGATTGGTATATGAACGGGAAGATAGAGATCGATCCGATGATCACCCATGTGCTGACGTTGGAGGAGATCAACAAGGGGTTCGACCTGATGCATGCGGGGGAAAGCATCCGCAGCGTCGTGGTCTTTTGAGGCGCGGCATGGAACAGGTCAGCGCCAACAGGGCCTTTAACGGCGTGCAAGGCGTCTATAAACATGCGTCGGCGGAGACCCGGACGGAGATGACTTTCTCCGTCTTCGTGCCTCCCCATGCGGATGGGGAGACTCTGCCGGTCGTCTCGTATCTGTCGGGCCTGACCTGCACCCATGCCAATGTTACCGAGAAGGGCGAATATCGGGGGGCTTGTGCGGAATTGGGGCTGATCTTCGTTGCGCCCGACACGTCGCCGCGCGGCGAGGGCGTGCCGGACGACCCGGCGGGCGCTTATGACTTCGGCCTGGGTGCGGGCTTCTATTTGGATGCGACGCAGCCGCCGTTCGACCGCCATTATCGCATGTGGTCCTATGTTACGGAGGAGCTGCCTGCGCTGATCGCGGACAATTTTCCGGCGGATATGAGCCGTCAGTCCATCATGGGACATTCGATGGGCGGCCATGGGGCGCTGACCGTCGCGCTGAGGAATCCCGGACGCTTCAAAGCCGTATCCGCCTTCGCCCCGATCGTCGCGCCGTCCAGCGTGCCGTGGGGTGAGAAGGCGCTGGCGGGATATTTGGGTGAGGATCGCGCAGCCTGGCGCGGGCATGACGCCGTTGCCTTGATCGAGGATGGTGCGCGCGTCCCGGCATTGCTTGTGGATCAGGGCGCGGCCGATCCGTTCCTAGAACAGCAGTTACGGCCGGAACTCCTGCAGGCGGCGTGCGAGGCGGCCGGGATGCCGCTGACGCTGAACATGCGGGACGGCTATGACCATAGCTATTATTTCATCTCGACGTTCATGGCCGATCATTTGAAGTGGCACGCGCAGCGGTTGCGCTGATTGAAAAACGCCGGCTGAATGCCCGGAAAGGCGGTGGTCCTGAAACGCGGACTTCTTTAGCTCTTGCGATAAACGGGACCAGCAAGGTCTCGACTATGGGAGTGAAGATTTTGCGGATGAAGGCGGCTGTTTCCTTTTCCTGCGTGACGCTGGCGGTTGGGCTGAGCGCCCCGGCGCCTGCGAAAACCGCCGACATGCGGATTGAACAGCGTGGTCGTTGGTTCGTCGATCAGAGCGGCCGCGTGATCACCTTCCATGGCGGCAATGTGACCTTACCCGAATTCGACAAGCCGCAGCAGCCGCGCTGGACGGCCGAAACTTCGGTGCGCATGGCCGAACAGGGCTTCAATGGAGTGCGGCTGGTGATCTTCTTCAGCCGGGTCATGCCGCAGCCGGGGCAGATCGACCAAAGCTATCTGAACCGTATCGCCAAGGCAGTCGCCGCATATAAGGCGGCGGGCATTCATACGCTAATCGATTTTCATCAGGATCAATATAGCGAGAAGGTCGGCGTGAGAGGTATGCCCGACTGGGCCGTCTTTTCCGACGGATATTCGCGCATGCCGGGCGTCGAATTCCCCATCGGCTATTTCAAGGACCCCGCAGTGCAGCGGTCCTTCGACAATTTCTGGAAGAACCATCCGGTGCCGGGCATGGGCAAGGGGGTTCAGGACCTCTATGTCGAGGGGCTCGCCGCGGTAGCCCGGCGGTTCCGCGATGAGCCCGCCGTAATGGGCATCGACATCTTCAACGAACCAGCGACCGGCAGCCGCTGTGCTGAACCCGATCCGGCGAAGGCGAACTGTCCGGAGCTGGAGCAGCAACTGTTGAAGCCATTCTATGAAAAGGCGGCGCAGGCCATCAGCCGTGCGGCCCCGCGCATGATCATCTTCGTCGAACCCTTCATGCTGCAAGGGGCGCTGGGTACGCCCATCAACACGCCTATCGCGGGCCCTTCGGGACGGCGGGCGCTATCCTTCCACAATTACGGACCGGTCAAAGCGACGCGGGACCGGGTCAATGACGGAGCGCTGGCGCATGTGATCCGCAGCGACGCGGCCATTATCAATACGGAATGGGGCTTTTCCAACGATCCTGCCGAAATCGTGGGGCAAGCCGCCGATTTCGATGCGCGGCATATTTCCTGGCTCGCCTGGACGCGCGGGTCATTCGAGGCGCTGGTCGATCCCAAGCTGCCGAATGTGGGCAACGGCAATCGCGTGGCGCTGTTGCGCGCCTATGCACGACCCTTCGCGGAGGCCACGGCCGGGACGCCCGTCATGATGAGCTTCGATCCGGATAAGGCCGTGCTCACCTATCGCTATAGGACGCAACTCGGGAACGGGCGGCGCGCGGCGGGAGGGGAAACGGAGATCCGTATCCCAGCGATCCACTATCCCAATGGCTATAAGGTGGCTGTCGTTGGCGGAAAAGTGCGTTCCGCCGCTGGAGCGCCCCTCTTGCGGGTCCGCAACGATGCGAACGCGCAGAATGTCATCGTCACCGTGTCGCGCGTCGGCGTGCTGCCGCCGCTGCCGCCGAGTGAGGGTGAGCCGGACCGCAAGGATGCCGGGCTGCGGACGTTGCCGCCCATCCCGGCAGGGCCGCTGACGCGCAGGTCGCTGATCGGCCACATCGTCGTGACCCCGGGCGGGCGCGCGCTGCTCGATCGGGAGGTGCCCGGCATGTTGCAGGGGCTTAGCCACGTATCCGGCTGGGAGAGGATGACTTTTGCCGATATTCAGCGCTTTGCGAGCGGCACGCTGACCGAGGAGAAGTTGCGGCAGATCGAGGCGGATCTGGCGACGTTGCACGTGACGCCCGGCCCGGTCCAGCAGGCGGGGCGCCTTAGCATCGATTCCATGACGAGTGACCTGATCGCCGATCCCAGAGCCCGTGCGATCCTCGACCGCGAGGCTCCGGGCCTGACCGCTTCCGGCAAGCAAGGGCTGTTCCCGCAAACGCGGCTGCGCAACCTTCAGCCCGAACTGCCGGGAATATTGACCCCGTCAGTCCTGGCACGCATCGAACAGGCCCTTGCCGCGCTGAAGTGAGGGCCGGAGGCGCTTATCGCCGCGCCTCCGACACGCGGAGCCGTTTGGGCTGTTTCAATTCGACGAACGAGCCCAATTCGCGGCGGAGCATGGTGATCATCCAGCTGCGGTGCCGGGTCAGATAGTCCGAAAAGCCTTCCGGCTTTGCAGGATCGAAGGCAGGCGCCTGCCAGTCGGAGGGCTGTTCTTCATAGACGGCTTCGACCCGGCCGCCGCCATCGACCGGCGCATCGACGTGGCTGCCGAAATAGCTGTTGCCCTTGAAGCGGATGGATTCTGCGGGATCAAAGCCGGCCTTGATCAGATAATCGGGGCCGCTGCGACCGATCTCGCTGCCATAGCGCGCCTTGCCAGCAACCTTGAAGACATTGTCCTTGAACCGGACCTTGCGCGCCCATCCGTCCCATTGGGTTGCTACCACCATCTGCACATCCATCGCCTTGCCGACATGGATGACATTTTTTTCAACCAGCGCATCGGACACATTGCCCGCAATCTGGAAGATGCGCGTCCCGTCATTGCGGCTGACATTGAAGCGAGCCGTCGTTCCGTGGTTGCCAATATTGCCCTTTTCATCCTGTTTGGGCGAGCAGATGAGCAGGAAGCCCCCGGCATTGTCGTGGCTGTAATTGTAAAGGAAGGTCGTGCGCCGGGAATTGAAGTCTGAATCGAACCCCTGGCCGTCATAGCGGGTACGGGTATAGGCGGCTTCGTTGAGCTGGATCAGGCTGTTGTCGGTGCTCCATTGCCAGATGCCCGCATTATAGCCAGGCGCGCGGCTACCCGCATAACGCACGATATTATGCTCGATGAGCGCCCCATTCGTGCCCCGGGGTACGATGCCGTCGCCGCCGACATCCTCCACATAATTGTCGCGGATGACGACCTTTTCGCTGGGGAACCAGTTGAGCGATGTCACCTGATCGCTGATCCCCGCGATGCCGGATCGATCGACGCGCCAGATGATGTTGCGCTCGATCGTAAGGTCGTGAAAGCGTGTGGGCACCCGTTGCCCTGCTGCGCGGAAGACGATGCCGCCATTATCCTTGCGTTCGTTGGTGCCGCGCACGTCGTGGATATACATGTCAGTGATGCGAATGCCGCGCGTCACGCCACGGTCCTCCGTCGACACAAGGACGCCGGTGCGTTGCGCGGGGGAGGGGGCGTTGTTCGTCACCTCCAGCCCGCTGATCGAGACATATTCCGCATTGATCACGCCGACGCCATGCGGGGAAATGCCTCCCGCATCGATGCGCGCTCGGGGGCCATCCCCGGCCGAAGCGACCATGATCGGCGCCTTCTCACTACCCGAACGCGTGATGGTGAGCGGTTCGCGCCAGACAGACCCTGCCGTCAGCACCACATTGTCGCCAGGCTGGAGCGGGAAGGATGAGATGCGCGACAGGGACCGCCATGGCTGCGCAGGCGATGTGCCGGTGAAGCTGTCATCGCCCTTGGTGGAGCTGATATAATAGGTCTCTGCTTGCGCTGCGGTAACGTACCCGGCGGACCAGAAGAGTGTGAGGAGAGAGGCAGTTCCGAGGGTTTTGAACAATGTCGCAGCGCTCCAACAACAATTCACATCGCTAAATTCTACCGGCAGCTGGCTGAATGCGAAGTGAAATGAATGGTTGCTGCGGGTAGAAAAAAGTCCCCGCCTCTGGACCAGAGGCGGGGCACGGGGAGAGGGGGCGTTGCCGCCCTGAAAGCTTTCAAAGTTGGCGTTCGAAGATGACCGTTCATCCTGAGTAGGGACTAAGCAAGGTCGAAGACCCTATCGAAGCATCAAGCGCGGTGCATGACCCTTCGATATGCCATTTCGACAAGCTCAATGGCTACTCAGGACGAACGGAGGTGGTTCTGATTTAACGCACCACGCTTCAGAATTTTGCGCCGACGGTGATGCCATAGGTGCGTGGCTCAGCATAATAGCCGCCGGCAAAGCCGAGTTGGCCATAGTCGATGCTGCGGACGAAATCCTTGGCGTTGGTGAGGTTCTTTACCCACAGGCGCACTTCGCCTTCGCCGGTGCCGAGCGGGATGCCGTCAATGCCGATCTGAGCGTCGATCAGGTCGATATCATCGCCCTTGATCTGTTCATTGAAGGGCGAGCCCACCGAGCTGCTGAAATTATATTTGCCATCCTCATGCGTATATCCGATGCGGCCCCGCAGCGTGGCGTTGCCCCAGTTCAGAGGGAATTGTGCATTGAGCGCCACATTGGCTGTCAGCGGCGAGGTGAAGCCAGGCGTCACGATTGGCGCGATGTTGACGGGCGGTGCACCGGGCGTGGGCGATTGGCCCGCCAGGAACTCCTTATAATTGATGTCGATATAGCCAAGGCTGCCGTCGAGTGAGAAGTTGTCGGTCAGGACGGCCTGGGTTTCGACTTCAAAACCGTTATAGACGACCTTGCCTGCATTGATGATCCGGGTGGCGAAGGTGCCGACCGGCGCATTGGTGACAGGGCCGAGCACAGCGAGATTATCATAGATATTATGATAGGCTGCGACGTTGAAGCGCAGGCGGCGGTTGAACAGCTCGCTCTTCAGCCCGATTTCGTAGGACGTCACCTTTTCCGGCTTGAAGCTGCCGAGTTGATTGGTGCCGGTGATCGCCGGGTCCTGCGAATTGAAGCCGCCCGAGCGATAGCCGGTGGCCGCGCGTGCATAGAGGTTGATGCCGTCCGCGACGTCATAGCCCGCCATCAGGTTCCAGGTGAACTTGCTGAACTTCGCGCGACCGGTTTCCGGTGCGAGCGGCGGCGCTGCGCCATTCTGGGTACGCAGCATCATCTTTTCGTCCCAAGTGTAGCGGCCGCCTGCGGTCAAGCGGATGCCGCTGTCCCGACCGCCGGGGTAGAAGGTCGCCTGACCATAAAGCGCAGTGCTTTCGGCCGAGGTCGTGTATTTGAGGCGCGCGCGCGTTTGCACCATCCGATAGCGGGCCGGGTTGGCGGCGGCGAAAGCCGGGCCGAGCGGTCCGAAATTGGCGAGGAAGATGCTGTTGGTGTCGAGGATGAAGCCGCTATTCTGGAAGCCATTCTCAGACCCCTTCTCCCAGAAATAAAAGCCGCCCACGACCCAATCGAGCGTGCTGGTGTCGCCGGAGATTTCGACTTCCTCACTAAACTGCTTGTGACGGCGGCTGTTGGCGACGTCGAACAGATCCTGCGTAACTGTGGGAACCGGGGAAGCGGCGATGAAGGGCCGTGCGGCCGCCGGGATCGTCGGTATGAATTGCAGCAGCGAGGCGGGCATGCCGTTGAACAGCGTGGCATTGGTGAAGGCCGGGCCGGAAAAGGCGCCGATCCCGTCCAGATCCGTCACATTGTCGCTGTTCCAGAAACGGTAGCCGGTGGTGGACTTCACCTTGAAGCCGCCGAAGTCGTTCTGCACCTGAAGATTATGGCCCCAGGTCTTATCGACGGCGCGGCTCAAGATGTTGTTGCACACTTCGTGGCGATAGGTGCGCGACGGCACGGCCAACGCGGCACATTCGGGATTGGCGAAGGTTGCGCCCGCCAGATATTGGGCGACCGGCGCCTGCTGGGTCACGACGACCTGCTGACCGTTGATGGTGATCGGCGGGCGGGGAGTGCCATCCGCGACGTTGGTCAGGATGAAGGGCAGCGGCGTGCCTTTGATCCGGGTCCAGTCGAAAATATATTGGATGCTGCCCGTGCCGCCCAGGTCAATGCGAGCCGCGGCGCGCAGCGCGTCCGACTTGCGCGCGCCCGGGTCGCGAGAATCGCGAGGCTGCAGGATATTGTCGATCACCCCGTCGCGCTCGCTATGGCTGTAGGAGAAGCTGGTCGAAATGCCTGCAAGCTCACCCGGATCGACGGAGATCTTGCCATTCCAGGCGTTGAAATTGCCATAGCCGGCCTCGGCCTTCAAACGGAAGGTCGAAGAAGGCGCACGCGAAATGAAATGCACCGCGCCGCCCGTGGTATTGCGGCCGAACAGCGTGCCCTGCGGACCGCGCAAGACCTCGACGCGCTCAATATCCATGACGTTAAGGCCCATGGCGCCGCCGCGGGCGATATAGATGCCATCGACATAAAGACCGTTCGCGGCATCGACGCCGAAGCTTTCACTGCCGCCGTTGGAAATGCCGCGCATCGAGAAGACAGCAGCGCTGTTGCTGGTGGTGCCCTGGGTGATCACGACATTGGGAGCGAGGCCACTGAGGTCGCGGCTATCCTTGACGCCCAGCTGCTCGATCTTTTCAGCGCTGATGGCGCTGATAGCAATCGGAACGTCCTGAAGATTCTGCGCCCGCTTCTGCGCGGTAACGACGATTTCGTCGAGGCCGGGTTCGGCAGTCGTCGAGACTTCCTGCGCCATTGCCTGACTTGCAATAGCGAGGCTGCTGACCCCCAGGATGAGATGCAGTGCCGCATATCCATATGTTTTTGCCATGATCTTCTCTCCCTTGATCTTATGAACGTGTTGATCCCTGCGCGCCGAAGATGTGACGGCGCGTCGATTGTAAGTTGTCGGTACGATGAGAATTGAGTGTCAGGACGGCATGTATAGTTGGGCCGCTTTCCCTCCATCTACCGGCAGAGCCGTGCCGGTTATGTAACTTGCCGCATCGGACAGCATGAAGACGATCGCCTGCGCCAGTTCTTCAGGCTGTCCGCCGCGCTGCATGGGGATGGCGGCTGTCGTCCGCTCCGCAGTGTCTGCCGACAATGCGGAGAACTGTTCCGTCGGTGCGGTTTGGACCTGGCCGGGGATGATTGCGTTGACCCGGATGCCGAGCGGTGCGCCCTCCATCGCAGCGGCAGCGGTGAAATGCACCAGCGCCGCCTTGGACGCGGAATAACTTGCCATGTTCACGGTCGCGCGGATGCCGCAGGTGGAGGCGATATTGACGATCGATCCTTTTCCCGCTGCCGCCATAACCTTCATCGCCGCCTTGGTGCTGACGAACGCTGCGTCGCAATTCACGGCGAAATCCTTGCGCCAATGGTCGAGGGTCAGCTTGGCTATCGGCGCATAATGGGTGGACATCGCATTGTTCACGAGCATGTCGAGACGGCCGAATTCCTCCGCCGTTCCTGCGATCATGGCGTCCAGCGCTGCGCTATCGGAGACGTCGAGCTGGACCGCATTTACCCGGCCGCCTTGCGCCATGATCCGTTCGCGTGCGTTATCGAGCAGCGCTTGCCGCCGTCCGCAGATGACCACTTGCGCGCCGCGCTTAGCCAACAGGGCGGCGGTGGCTAGGCCGATGCCGTCGCTGCCGCCCGTTATAATGGCGACGCGCCCTTCAAAATCCTCGCTCATTCGACGTCGAGTCCTCGCCAATGCTGAATCGCCCCATGCCTCGGGAGGCGGTGCGTTGCGACTCAAGATCATCCAAAATTCGGAATTTGTAAACTCATATATTCCGAATATCGTTGTTCCTCCGCCTCGTTGACACGGTTCCGGTTCCGGAAGCATCAGTTTAACGAAGCTGGACAACGCGACAGATTATACAGTAATTATACCGGGTTTTCCTGAGCATCAGGGTTGTCCCACGGCTCTACGGTATAAGCTCCGAGTGTGCGGAAAAAAATTATAGTTGAATTACGCGATTGGTGAAATACACTGGGGTGCAAGAACAAGCATGAGTCGAGGAAGCAGGATGTCGGGATCGAACAGGGGCCATGGCCCCGACCGTGAATCTCCCGTCGAACAACCCGCGGCGGCGCAGTGGTCCCAAGGATAGCATGAGCAAGATCGATCCTATTTTCGCGGCGGTCACCGCGCCGGGCACGCCCTTCGAAATCGGCGAGCAAGAAGGGCTGCGTTTCTTCGTGAACGCGCCTTCCGACCTCAACCAACTGATCGAAAGCGCCCGCCGTTTCGGTGAGCAGACCTGCATCGTCGATCGCGACGGCCCAGAAGGCGAGCGTCGGCTGAGCTATACCGAAGTCTTCGCATGGCGGGACAGGCTGGCCGCGCATTTGGAGATCGGTCGGGGCGACCGCGTCGCCATCTGCATGCGCAACCGGGCGGAATGGATGGTCGCCTTTCTGGCGGTGATGAAGCTTGGCGGGGTTGCGGTTTTGCTCAACAGCCGGGGTTCTGCGGCTGAACTGGCGGCGATGGTGGAGGAGGTTACCCCCGCCCTGGTGCTGGCCGACGCGGACCGCGCGGTTCTGCTGCGCGACGGCGGCTATGACGGCCGATTGCTGGACGTGACGCAGCCGCTGGAGGATCGTGGCGATGCGGCTGGCGACGGCCTGATCGCCAAGCCGGGCGATCCTTGCGCCATTCTCTTCACCTCAGGCACGACCGGAAGGGTCAAGGGCGCGGTGTTATCTCACCGGAGCCTGATCACCGGGCTTTTGGGCACGCAACTCACTGGCTCCATGGTGCTGCACAATATGGCGCGTGAATATGGCATGCCGGTGGAGACGCTGGCAGCGCAGGTGCCGCCCCAGGCCATTTTGCTCGTCTATCCGCTATTTCATATTTCAGGGTTGGGCTCTGGCTTCCTCGCGCCGCTGCTGTCGGGCGGCAAGATTGTGATCATGCGGCGTTGGGATGCGGAAGAGGCGGTGCGCGTCATCGAGCGCGAGGAGGTGACGCAGCTTTCTACCGTTCCCACCATGTTGTGGGACATGGTCAATCGTGCCCGGCTGGAGGACGCAGACCTAAGCTCGATCCGCAACATCGGTTCGGGCGGTCAGGCCCTGCCGCTCAATCTGCTGGAGGAGGTGCGGAAGCTGTGTCCGCATTCGATGCTCGGGACCGGCTATGGTATGACCGAAACATCGGGCGCGATCGCGCAGGCGGTGGGGGCAGACTTTTTGGCGGCGCGGACTTCGGCGGGGCGGGTTTTGCCGCTGGTCGATCTGCGGATCGAGCGGGAGGACGGGACCGTCTGCGGCCCCAATCAGACCGGCGAGATCATCGTGCGCAGCGCCATGATCATGAGCGGATACTGGAACCGGCCGGAGGATACGGCCAAGACCTTCACGGCAGACGGTTGGCTGCGCACGGGCGACATCGGTTATCAGGATGAGGATGGCTATATCTTCATCGTCGATCGGGCGAAAGACATGGTCATCTCCGGCGGCGAGAATATCTATTGCGCCGAGGTCGAGCGGGTGCTGAGCGAAATGCCGCAGATCACCGAATGCGCCACGTTCGGCGTTGCCGACGACCGACTGGGCGAGGCGCTGGTCGCCGTGGTGCAGGCCAAGGGACTGGACGAACGCAGCATCATCAATTGGGTGGGGGAGCGGCTGGCGCCTTACAAAGCGCCGGTTAGGGTCGCCTTTTCGAGCGAGCCGCTGCCGCGCAACCAATCTGAGAAAATCGACAAGATCGCGCTGCGCGCGCTGTGGCCGCAACTGGCTGCGAACAACTGAAACAGGAGAGTTTCGTCATGGGCATGCCCAAGGACATAAAGATCATCGACTGCATGCTGGGCATTCCGGAAGCCGAGGACCGTTCCGCCTGGTTCGATCCCTTCCGTCCGCTGATCAAGGACCAGCAGACGCTTCAGCAGTTTGCCATGCCGGCGCAATATATGTTCAAGGACATTCCGCAGACCGGCAAGACCGACGATTATGTGTCCTGGACCGTCGAGCAGATGGACCAATATGGCATCGACAAGGCCCTGGTCGGCTGGAACGACAATGCGACGTCCTATCGGGCCAAAGAGATGTACGGCGACCGCTTCTTCTTCGACCTGCCCTGCGATCCTAACAAGGGCATGGAGGAAGTGCGGCGGATCAAGCGCATCCATGCCGAAGTCGGCCTGTCCGCGATCAGTGTCTTTCCGGCGGGCACGCTGCCGCAGGTTGCGATCAATCACAAATATATGTTCCCGCTCTACACTTGTGCGGCGGAGCTGGGGCTTCCGGTGCTGCTTAACGCCGGGATTCCGGGGCCGCGTATCCCAATGGAGACGCAGAAGGTCGAGCATCTGGATGAAGTCTGCTGGTTCTTCCCAGAGCTGAAGGTCGTCATGCGGCATGGCGCGGAGCCGTGGGAAGCGCTGGCGGTCAAGCTGATGCTGAAATGGCCCAATCTTTATTATTCGACCAGCGCCTTTGCGCCCAAACATTATCCCAAGGCGATCATCGACTACGCTAATACGCGTGGTGCCGATAAGATCATCTATGCAGGCTATTTCCCCATGGGTCTCAGCCTGGAGCGTATCTTCAGCGATATGCAGAATGTGCCTTTCAAGGACGAAGTCTGGCCGAAATTCTTGCGTGAGAACGCGGTCAAGGTCTTCGGCCTCAACTAATCTGACGGAGCTTTTCATGTCCAACGCCCAAAGCAGCGCCGCCAACGATGCGCGCACGCCCCCCGTCGCCGTCTGGCAGATCCTCGAAAAGCTGAAAGGGCAGGAACTGCTCGACTGGCGGCTTGCCGAGGTGACGGATCGCGCCTCCGTGAAGGAGCGCAATCTCGACATCGGCATCCCCTTTGGGTGGTATCCGCTGCTGCTGTCCTCCGAACTCGCCGTTGGGGAGGTGAAGCCGCTGCGTTACTTCTCGAAGGATCTGGCGATCTGGCGCGGGGAGGACGGCAAGGTCCGCATGCTCGACGCCTATTGCAAGCATCTGGGCGCGCATATGGGCCATGGCGGCAAGGTGCATGGCAATCTGCTGGAATGTCCTTTCCACGCATGGCGCTATGATGGTGACGAGGCGGCGGTGAAGGATATTCCCTACGCCCGCGTCATTCCGCCGCAGGTAAAACGCAAATGCACCCGCAATTGGCACATCACCGAAACCAATCGGTGGATCTGGGCCTGGTATCATCCGGAGGATGTCGAGCCGCTGTTCGAGGTTGCGGTTCTGCCCGAGGCGAGTGATCCCGATTGGACCGATTATGAGGTCCATGAATGGAATGTTTGGGGGTCGCTTCAGAACATGGCGGAAAATGGCGTGGACGTTGCGCATTTCCGCTTCATCCACGGCACCGCGAATGTTCCCTTGGGCGAGCTACGTTGGGACGAATGGGGCCGCGGCGCCGATGTGAAGGCGAAGATGGGCACGCCCTGGGGCGAAGTCGATGGCTGCATCAGCTATGACACGATGGGACCGGGTCAGAGCTGGACGCGCTTTACCGGCATTTCGGAAACGCTGTTGGTCGCCTGTCTCGCTCCCGTTGAGCTGGACCATGTCCATGTCCGCTTCTGCTTTACCCAGCCAAAGGCGCAGGCCGAAGGCGAGCGTGCGGGCGTTGCACGCGCCATCATCCGCGACATTTGCAAGCAGTTCGATCAGGACAAGGTCGTATGGGACCGGCAGAAGTTCGAGCCCAATCCGATCATCTGCGATGGTGACGGCCCCATCCCGCAGTTCCGCAAATATTATGCGCGCTACTATGCGGATCAGGGCGTGACGGCAGAGGCATAGAACGGGTCACGATCAGTCAATCGCATCCGACACCCGCTCGGGCTGAGCCTGTCGAAGCCCCTTTTCTGGTCTGAAGAGGATACAGGCCCTTCGACAAGCTCAGCGCGGACGGGGGCGGGAGAGAGCCCTATTTGGCCATGGCGCTCAAGGCCTGCGCAGGAGTGGATATAAATGAACATGACACGTCGGGAAGGCATGGCGGCTGTCGGCGCGGCGGCGCTGTTGGGGGTGACGGGCGCGGGCAAAGCTGCGGCGCGACGCTCCAGCCTGCTCGACACGCATGACGCGATGGGCCTCGCGGAATTGGTCGCCAAGCGTGAGGTGTCGCCAAGCGAATTGCTGGACGCGGCGATTGGTCGGGCGGAAGCGCTCAATCCGCGCTTCAACTTCATGGCGCAGAAGCATTATGATTATGGCCGCGCGGCGATTGCTAAAGGGCTTCCACAGGGGCCGTTTAGCGGCGTGCCGTGGCTGCTGAAGGATCTCAACACCTATGTTGCGGGTCTGCCGACGGAAAATGGCAGCCGCTTCTACAAAGGATATCGGCCCCAGATCACGTCGGAGCTGGTCCGCCGGATCGAGAAGGCTGGCTTTGTCATCTTCGGCAAGACGACAGTGCCAGAACTGGGGCTCACCGGCACGACCGAGAACAAGCTGAACGGCGACACGCGCAATCCGTGGAATCCCAAGCATATCACGGGTGGGTCGTCGGGCGGAGCTGCGGCCGCAGTGGCGGCGGGCGTGTTGCCTGCGGCCCATGCGACCGATGGGGGCGGATCGATCCGCATTCCGGCGTCTTGCTGCGGCCTGTTTGGGCTGAAACCCAGCCGGGGCCGGGTGCCGATGGGGCCGCCACGCACGGAAGGCTGGGGTGGGCTGTCGGTGCACCACGCGGTGACCCGCAGCGTACGGGATTCTGCGGCTATTCTGGATGCGACGCAGGGGCCTGAGCCGGGTAGCCGCTATGCCGCCCCGACGCCTGCGGAGAACTTTCTATCGCAAATTGGCAAGGCACCCGGACGGCTGCGCATCGCGCTGATGCTGGATGCGCCATCGGGATCGCCGGTCGATCCCGAATGTGTCGAAGCGGCGCGGAAAGCCGCGCGGCTGTGCGAGCGCCTTGGCCATCATGTCGAGGAAGCCGCGCCTAAGCTGGACATTGCGGCGATGGGTGCGGCCAGTTTCGTGCTGATCGGCTCGTCCGTAGCGGCAGACATGCTGGACCGCGCCAAGGCGACGGGCATTGCAATCGGCCCCGAAGTGCTGGAGCCGATCACCCTTGGCTTTACTGCCTATGGGCAGAAGGCGACGGGTATGGACTTTGCGCGCGCCAACAATACGCTTCAGGCGGCAGCGATCAGCATGGCACAGTTCATGGCGAATTATGACGTCATATTGTCGCCGACCCTGGCAGCGCCGCCGCTGGAACTGGGCAAGATCAACCTGTCGCCTGATGTGGATTTTGCCGCTTGGGGTAAACGTGCAGCCAGCTTCTCGCCCTTCACGCAGATCGCGAACATGACCGGGCAGCCTGCCATGTCGGTGCCACTGGCTACAGCGAATAATGGCCTGCCCATCGGCGTGATGTTCATGGGTCGATATGGCGATGAGGCATTGTTGTTCCGGCTCGCCGGGCAGCTGGAAGCCGCCGCACCGTGGAAGAACAGGCGCCCGGCGCTTTAAACCGGATATTTCAGGAGATGAGGATGCGTGGACTGGCAGGCAAGGCCGGGATCGTTGCGGGCGGCGGACGCGGCATTGGGGCGGCGACGGCGCGACGGCTGGCCGCTGAAGGCGCTGGCGTCGTGATCGGCGATATTGCCGGGGACTGGGCGATGGATACCGCGCGCGCCATACGGGAGGAAGGCGGGCGAGCGATCGGCGTGCGCCTCGACGGCACCAAGGCCGTCTCGCAGGCCGCGATCGTCAATGCCGCGCTGGCCGAATTCGGGCGGCTCGATTTCTACCATAGCAATCTGGCTGGCGGCACAGAGGGTGATATCGATGTGCTGAATTGCAGCGAGGAGGTGCTCGACCGCTCCTTCGCCATCAATGCGAAAAGCCATTTCCTTGCCACGCAGGCGGCGCTTCCGGTGCTGATCGAGCGGGGCGGCGGCACGATGATCTATACGTCGTCCGGCGCGGCGATTTCCGGCAATCCGCTGCAGGTCGCCTATCCGATGACGAAAAATGCGCTGCATGCGCTGGTGCGCCATGTCGCGCGGAAATTCGGCAAGCAGGGTATCCGCGCCAACGGAATCTGCCCCGGTGTCGTTCTGACCGAAGCGGTCGCACAACATCTGACACAGGACTATGTGACATCCATGTTGAACAGCCTGCCGCACAAGCGGCTGGGTCAACCCGACGATATTGCGGGGGCGGTCGCATTTCTGGCTTCCGATGACGGCGAATGGGTCAATGGGCAGCTATGGCACGTCAATGGCGGCTCGCTGCTGCGTGACTGATACACGTCCTACTTCCAATCCATGGGTGGTGCTTGCCACGCTGCTGGCGATCTATATCGTCAACTATGCCGACCGTTATCTGATCACTGGCCTGATCGGTCCGATCAAGGCGCAGTTCGGGATCGGCGACGCCATGGTCGGCATGTTGATGGGGCCTGCCTTCGTGCTGCTCTATGTCATACTCGGCGTGCCCTTTGCGCGGCTGGCGGATCGAACGTCGCGCGTGCAGGTCATCGCGGCGGGTTGTGTCCTATGGAGCGGCGCGACGATTGCGACAGGGATGGCGAGCGGCCCGATCAGCCTGACGCTCGCGCGCGTTGCCGTGGGAGTGGGGGAGGCGGCGTTCGTCGCCCCCGCCTATTCGTTGCTCTCCGATTATTTCCGGCCTGAGCGGCGCGGTCTCGCCTTCGCGATATTGGGGCTGGCCGCCTATGTGGGGCAGATCGCAGGGCAAGCGGGCGGTCCAGCAATCGCGGCGCAGCATGATTGGCGCATGGCTTTCTACAGCATGGGCGCCATCGGGCTGCTTCTGGGCTTTGCCGCGCTGCTGCTCATCCGTGAGCCGCGACGGAGCGGGAGCGGCGAAGGGACGGTGGAGGCGCTGCCGCTTGGTCAATTGGCGCGATGCCTGGTGCGGAGCCCAGCTTATCTGTTCATGATGTTCGCCTTTGGCTTTGGCGTTCTGTCCGGTGTTGCCTTCGGCTATTGGGGTCCGGAGCTGTTCACGCGCGCCTATGGCATGGACCCGGTGGCGGTGAAATCGGCCTTCGCCATGAACTTTGGATTGTCCGGCCTGGTGGGAATGCTGCTGTTCGGGGCTTTGTCCGACCGGCTCGCGCGGCGCAGCATGATCTGGCCCTGTCGCCTGTCAGCCCTGGCGTTGGGCGCCGCCACTTGTGCGATCCTGATGGCGAGTTGGGCCGGTAGTTTCGGGACGGCGAGGCTGGCGGCGATACCTGCTGGCCTGCTGGGCGGCGGGTGGTCGGTCGGCTTCATGGCGACGCTGCAATATATGTTGCCGCCGCGTATCCGGGCAGCATCGACGGCGCTGTTCCTGGCGGTGACGACGTTGCTCGGCTTTTTCGTCGGACCTTGGGCCACCGGCGCATTGAGCGAGATGATGGGCCATGACGCCGCGGCGCTTCGCCTGGCGTTGACGCTGATTATTCCGTTCGGCTTCCTTTCGGCCTTGCTCGGCTGGGCCGCGGCCGGACGGGTGGAGCGCGATCGGGCTGCGTTGCACGACGCGCTTTCGATTCGACCTGCCGCCCCTTTGCTGGCAAGACCAGCGGCAGAAAAGGGTTGAGTGACGTGTATGAGTGAGACTTTCATGTTCGACGAGACGGATCGCAAGATCGTCGAACAGTTGCGGCAAAATGGGCGGGCTACCAATCAGCAGATCGCCGAATCCCTGAACCTGATTGCTTCCACCGTGTCCACCCGCATCCGGCGGATGGAAGATGCGGGGATGCTGCGCGTCGTCGCCGTGTCCGACTTCGCCGTGCACGGATATAACGTCGTCATTCACGTTGCGATCCAGGTCAGCGGGCGCCCGGCCTTGGACGTGGCGGAGGATCTGGCCGTTTTTTCTGAAGTCTTCGCTGCGCACCTGGTCACGGGCAGCTATGAAGTCAGCGTGGTTCTGACCTTGAGAGATATTGACGAGCTGCCATCGCTGATCACCGACAAATTGTCCAAAGTGGCGGGTATAAAATCGATGACGCCAGCTATCGGCTTAGACATAGTCCGCTATGGTCTGGACACAGCGCCGATAGAGAGCAGGAGGCTTGCATGAGAAAGCCGGATCTGGATGAGCTGGATCATCAGCTGATCGACATTTTGGCGCAGGATGCGCGCGTGTCGAACCGTAAGATCGCAAGCGAGCTTGGCGTCAACGAAGGGACGGTCAGGGGCCGGATCAAGCGGCTGCAGCAGGAAAGGCTGATCGCCTTCACTGCGCTAACCGGGCTGAAACTGGAAAAGGCGACCAATCTTGCTTTCATCGCGGTGCAGGCTGACGTCGCGCATGTCCGCCAGATCGCCCGCGACATTGCGCATATCCCGCTGGTGAAGGCGGTGATGATTACGCTGGGGCCGTTCAACATCATGGCCACCTGCCTCTATGACGATCTCGATGATCTGCACGGATTGGCCTCGGGGCAAATATTGTCCATGCCCGGCGTCAATCATGTCGAAACGTCACTGGCGGTCAAAACGGTGAAATTCACCAACAGGGTCGTTCGGATCACAGAAGCTGCCACCGGACTAGCGTAAGTGGCTACGGCTAAATTCGGAATTTATTAAATCATAAATTCCGCAAACCGATGCTTGAAATCTATTTTTCCCTGATATAGCACAAAAGCAGGATGGCGCGTGGATGAAGTCGCGTCGCATGAGCAGGGAGGGATGCGCCGGATCCGCGGTGCCCATCGGCCTTGTTCGGCTATAGGCTGGAACAGGCGCCCTGACGGGATATTTGAAGGCGGCCAAAATGGAATTCGCATTTACCGACGAACAACAGATGATTGCGGAGACGGCGCGGGCCTTCTTCGTTGAAAACGCCACAAGTGAACGCACGCGCAAGGCGATGGCCGACGACGGCATCGACCGTGTGTTGTGGAGCGACTTTTGTCAGGAACTGGGCCTGTCCGGCATCGGCCTTCCGGAAAGTGCGGGGGGTGCGGGCCTGGGAATGGTGGAGCTGGCGATCATCGCGGAAGCTGCGGGGGCTCAAGTCGCCGCTTTTCCGATGCTGGGCAGTTTGGTGCAGGCGGGACAGGCGATCGCGGCAGGCGGAACCGATGCTCAACGGGCCGAGTGGCTGCCGCAAATCATCTCCGGCGAGGTGATAAGCGGCTATTTCCATGACGCCGCCATGCAATCGCAGGCGGATAGGCTGACTGGCGGATCGCGCTTCGTCACCCATGGGGTCGGCGCTGACGTCTTCGTCGTCACCGATACGAAACAGGTCTGGATCGTCCGCGCCGATGCGCCGGGCGTCAGCATCGATACCCAAACGAGCATGGATCAAACGCGTCCCTTTGCCCATGTGCAGCTGGACGATGCGCCGGGCGAGCGGCTTCCCGACGCGGCTGCCGCGCTGGCCGCTGCTCATCGCGCAGCCTTCATCGCGGTGGCGGCGGAGGCATTGGGCGGTGCGCAGGCATGCCTGGACCGCACCGTCGCCTATTCGAAGGAGCGCATCCAGTTTGGCCGCCCTATTGGCTCCTTCCAAGCCTATAAGCACCGGCTCGCAGATATGATGGTGGAGATCGAGCAGGCGCGCTCTGCCGTCTATTGGGCCGCCTGTGCGGTCGATGAAGGCTCGGAGGAGGCCTCTATGGCTGTCCACGCTGCAAAGTCCTTCGCTACCGATACCTTCTTCCGTTGCGCTGGGGACATGATCCAGCTGCATGGCGGCATCGGCTTTACGTGGGAGCATGACGCGCATCTCTTCTTCAAGCGCGCCCGCTCGCTTCAGACGATGCTGGGCAGCGGCAGCTGGCACCGCGAAAAAATCGCCACGATGATCCTGGGAGAAGCAGCATGAAACTTGGATTTTCCCTGGAAGAGGAACTGTTTCGCCAGGAATGCGCCGATTGGCTGAATGGCCAGATGGCGGGCGAATTCCGCGACATCAAGGGCGTTACCAAACTGACGGGAAGCCCCGAGCGGCGCAAGGAGTGGGAGCAGCAGCTTGCCGCCCATCGCTGGTCCTGCATCGGTTGGCCGAAGGAATGGGGCGGCCGCGACGCCACCTTGGCTCAGCAGGTGATATTCGCTGAGGAATATGCCCGCGCGGGAGTGCCGGGGCGGGTCAATCATATCGGTATCGAGCTTGCCGGGCCGACCATTTTGACCTTCGGCACGCAGGAGCAGAAGCAGCGTTTCCTGCCCGGCATCGCGGCGGGTAAGACGATTTTCTGCCAGGGCTTTTCCGAACCCAATGCCGGATCCGATCTCGCCAGCGTCCGCACCAAGGCGCGGCTGGAGGGTGATGAATGGGTGGTCAATGGGCAGAAGATTTGGACCAGCCTAGCCCATATTTCCGACTGGATTTTCGTTGTCACCCGTAGCGAGGAAGGGTCGCAGGGGCCCAAGGGTTTGACCTTCCTCATGATGCCCATCAATCAGCCGGGTATCGAGATCAGGGGCATCCGCCAGATCAATGGCGATGCGGAGTTCAACGAAACCTTCTTTACCGATGCGCGCTGCCCGGCGGACAGCCTGATCGGGGCGGCGGGGGATGGCTGGCGCATTGCCATGGGCTTGCTGGCATTCGAACGCGGCGTATCGACGCTGGGCCAGCAGATGGGCTTCCGCAATGAACTGGACGAGATCATCGCCGCGGCCAAGGCCAATGGGGCGGCCAACGATCCGCTGATCCGTCAGCGGCTCGCCAAGGCGGAGGTCGGGTTGCATCTAATGCGTTATGGCGCGCTGCGGATGCTCTCGCAGACCGATCATTCGAAGATCGACGGAGCGGCGCTTACCTATAAGATCCAATGGGCGAGCTGGCGACGCAATCTGGGCGAATTGGCGATGGACGTGCTGGGGCAGAGTGGCGAAATCAGCGACCATGCGGACTATGAATGGGATAGCTTGCCCAATCTGTTCCTCTTCTCGCGTTCCGACACCATCTACGGCGGCACCAACCAGATTCAACGCAACCTGATCGCGGAGCGCGGGCTCGGACTGCCGCGCGAGCCGCGCGGGACAGCCTGAGTGGACCAGGAGGATGATGCCTTCGAGCGGCTCAAGAACCTGCCGCCGCGCGGGCATCATGCGCTGCTGGGCATCTATACGATCGACAATGGGCCCGATTGGGCTGAGCTTGCCTGTCCGTTCGCGCCCGGCTTCCTGATGGACGCAGAGGCGGGACTGGTATCGTCCGGTCCCATCATCTCGCTGGTCGATGCCGCAGCGGGCGCGGCGATCATCGCGCGGACGCGGCAGTGGCGAGGCATGGCGACGCTGGACCTGCATATCGATTATCTGCGGCCCGCCCGGGCGGGCCACACCATCCATGCCCGGGCGCGCTGCCACCATATCACGCGCAAGGTCGCCTTCACCCGCTGCGATGTCCACGATGGCGATCCGGCCAGCCCGATCGCTGCCGCCACCGCCAGCTTTTTCTTCACGGAAGAGCTATGATCGCGCGCACGCCCTATGCGCAGATGCTCGGCATCCGGAGCGTGGCTACGGACGATGGCGCTGTGACGCTGATGATGCCGGCCACGCCTTCGCTCGAAGGCCGCACCGGCTTTCTCTATGGCGGCGTCATCGCCAGTCTGTTGGAGCTGGCCTGCCTGGAGGCTGTCGCACAAGAGCGCCGGGAGCCCTGGCCCAAGCCGATCAACATGTCCTTCGACTTCCTGCGGGGCGGGCTGATGATCGACAGCTATGCGCAGGCGCGGCTCGTGCGTGTGGGTCGCAGGGTCGTGAATGCGGATGCAATATGCTGGCAGGGGGATCGCGACAAGCCGATCGCCACCGGGAGGATGCACCTGCTGCTGGATTGAAGAACGGGAGGGGAGGAGGATGAAGCTGTTGGACGGCCGCGTGGCCATCATCACCGGGGCGAGCCGTGGCATTGGCGCTGCCATCGCCCGCCGCTTCGCCGCCGAGGGAGCAAAGGTCGCGATCGTCGCGCGCACCCTGGAGCCGGGCAGGGGCGAGCTGACCGGCTCGCTCGCCGAAACGGCAGCGCAAATCAGGGCCGCTGGCGGCGAGTGCCTGCCGATCCAGGCCAATCTGGCTGATCCCATTAATCGGGCGCGGATCGTGCCTGCTGCGGTGGAGCATTTCGGCAGGCTCGACATCCTTGTCAACAATGCCGCCTGGTCGCGCTTCGTAGCGATCTGGGAGGCACAGCCAAAGCATTTCCACCTTGCCTTTCAGATGAACCTGCATGCGCCGCAGGAACTGTCCCGGCAGGCGCTGCCGCATCTCCGTGCGCAGGGAGAGGGATGGATCCTCAATATTTCCAGCGCCACGGCGGACCTGCCGCCACCGGCGCCTTACGATGAGGATGATCGCTATATCCGCTTCAATCGGGATGGCCATGCGACGCTGTATGGTACGACCAAGGCGGCGCTCGACCGCCTGACCGCTGGCTGGGCAGTGGAGCTGTCGCAAGAGAATATCGCGGTGAATTCCCTCGCGCCCGTCGGCGCGGTTGCCAGCGAAGGCGCGCTGGCGGTCGGTGGATGGGACGAGCGCGACCATATCGAGCCGGTGGATGCAATGGCGGAAGCGGCGCTTCAACTCTGCCACCGGCCGGCGAGCGAACTCAGCGGCAATGTCGTGCGCAGCCTGCCGTTGCTGGACCGGTTGCATGTGCCTGTGCGGACGCTGGACGGGCGATAGTCGCAAAGACAGCTGCGGCGCGGGATCAGTCCGGCCTCTCAAATGTTTGCTCCCCGACAGAGAAGGGAGTGAACATGCCAGCACAGGAAAGCGGCCGGGGCAGGACGGCGCAAAGCCCGCGGGAGATGCCGCGCAAGGCTTGGCGCGACATCCTGCTCCGCACCTGGAATGAAAGCAGCACCGACAATGTCGGGCTGATTTCAGCCGGTGTGGCCTTTTACGGCTTTCTGGCCTTCGTTCCGACCTTGGCGGCGCTGGTGCTGTGCTATGGCCTGTTTGCCGATCCTTCGACCATTGCCGACCATCTCCGATCGTTGTTCAGGCTGCTGCCAGAAGAAGCCGCGCGTCTGATCGGCGAGCAACTATTGTCAGTGACCAATAGCGGTGCGGGCAAGAAGGGCTTCGGCCTGGTCGCCTCGCTCGCTTTGTCCATCTATGGTGCGATGAACGGGGCGAGCGCGATCGTGACGGCGGTGAACATCGCCTATGATGAGGAAGAGAGCCGCAGCTTCATCAAGCTGACGGGGCTCGCCTGTCTGATAACGATCGGCTTGTTGATTGCAGGCGTGGTCGCCATTTTCGCGATCGCGGCGCTGGCATTTCTGGAACAGCTGCTGCCCGGTGCACCTGACATCATTATAGTGGCGATCCGCGTCGGGTTCTGGCTGTTCGCTGCGCTTGCCGCGAGCATGATACTGAGCATGATCTACCGCTATGCGCCCGACCGGCATCATGCGCAGTGGCGTTGGCTGACGCCCGGATCGGTGGTGGCGACGATCGGGTGGCTGGCGGTCAGCCTGGGCTTTGGCATTTATGCATCGAACTTCGGTAATTATGGCGCGACCTATGGTGCGCTTAGCGCCGTGGTCGTGACGCTGATGTGGCTTTATCTGTCCGCTTATATCCTGATCCTGGGAGCCGAGCTGAACAGCGAGATCGAACATCAGACGGCTGAGGATACGACGGTCGGCCATCCCAAACCGATGGGCGAGCGCGAAGCCTATGTCGCAGATACGGTTGGGAAAGTGCCCTGAGCGCCAATGATTGCACGCTTTCAGGCAACTTTTTCGCTCCTCACGACTTAGCCTGATCATCAACTGCCAAGCGTTTAGCAAGGGAGACTTTCATGGCGCGGACTCGTGAACAGCGTGGCGAGCAGGAAACCAAAGCGGCGGTCGCCAAGGTGAAGAAGACGGGAAAGCCCACTGGCGGCGCGCGCGGGGGTATCACCGCGCCTGTGACGCCCTCTCCCGAGCTGGCCGACATCATCGGCGACAAGAAGATCCCGCGCAGCGAAGTGGTCAAGAAGATCTGGGCCTATATCAAGGCCAATGACCTTCAAAATCCCAAGGATAAGCGTGAGATACTGGCCGACGACAAGCTGGAGAAAATCTTCGGCGGCAAGAAGGCCAGCATGTTCGAGATGAACAAGCATCTGGCCAAGCATCTGCAGGCCTGACGCGATCAGGACGCTTCAAACGTCAGATCCGAGTTCAACTCGCTGTAACGGACAAACAGAAAAGGCCTCCTTCCCGGTTGAGGGGAGGAGGCCTTTGAACAAGCTGGTCCTCAAAGAGCGACCAGCCTATGATCAGGCGCGCATCAGCGAACCGCCGTTCACGTCAATGATCGAGCCGCTGATCCAGCGGCCGTCATCGGAAAGCAGCAGCGCCACCACTGCGGCATGATCTTCGGACTCGCCCAGCCGGGTGTGGGGCGTCTTTGCCATATAGTAGTTCGCCCATTTTTCCGCTTCAGGGCCGTTGGCTTCCATCTGCTTCTTCATTTCCCCGGTAACGGTAAAGCCCGGTGCAAGAACGTTGGCCGTCAGCCCTTCCTTGCCCCAGCGCGACGCAACGTGACGCATCAGGGCGTTCACCCCCGCCTTTGTCATCGCATAGGAGGGGCGGGTAGGCTCAGCGCCATGGGCGGCTCCGGAACTGGTATAAACGATCGCCGATTCCTTGTTCTTCAGCAGATGCGGCAGAACGGCGCGCGTGCACAGCAGGTGCCCGCGCAGGTTGACCGCGACCGTGCGGTCGAACACGGCGAGGTCCAGAGCGAGAGCGTCGGAATCCTCCATGATCACGCGCAGATCGGCAGCGTTGATATGCGCGCCGTCCAGACCGCCAAGCTGCTCTACGGCCGCCTGAACGGCGTCATTGACCGACTTCTCGTCCGAAATATCGACATGCACGGCAAAGGCTCCGTTGCCTGCCGCCTGTGCAGCCGCTTCTGCACCGGCCAGATTGATGTCGGCGGCGCAGACCCGCGCGCCTTCTTCGGCCAGGCGCTTGACTGTCGCCGCGCCAATGCCGGTGGCGCTGCCGAAAACGATGATGCGGCGGTCCTTCAGTCTGCTGTTCATTACACTTCTCCGATAATTCTTTACTGTGTGATCAGGCCCGGCCGAATTGCGCTATCAGCAACCATGTGCCGCCTGCGACCAGCAGGAAGATCACTAGCGCCATCCACGCAGGCGCGAAACGCAAAACCGGCTGTTCGCCAGTCCATCGCCGCGATCCGCTGATCATCGGGCCGATAAGGTTATCGCGGCGATGGATCAGGTAAAAGAGGATCGCCACGACATGCAGCGCCGTCAGCGTCAGGATGATGTTGAAGACGAACGCGTGCCATTCCGCCGCGACCCGTCCGGTGTCAAAATCCACCAGATAGGCGAAGGGGCCGGATTCCATGCCGTCGATATCGACCGAGAAGAAGCCGAGGCCGACTTGCGTCGCCAGCAGCGCAATCATCGCCAAAACGCTCCAGCCGCCAACCGGATTATGGCCAGGCGCCGGAGCCGCCCCCCGGTTGAACATATGACCGCGCACGTAGCGGAACAGCGTTACGGGCCCGCCCACGAAATGGGAAAAGCGGGCGGTGCTGCTGCCCGCAACGCCCCAGATGAGGCGGAAGAGCAACAGCGTGAAGATGCTGTATCCTGCGAGCCGATGCCAATCAAGCATCCGTTCTTCCGCCGTCCACCAGGCGAGCCCCAACAGGGGCACCAATGTCCAGTGGAACAGACGGGTTGGCAGGTCCCAGATGCGCAGGCGCGCAGGCGCGCCGCTCATGTCCGCCTCGGCCATCAAAGCTCCGCGCGGAAACGGTCGTGACAGCTTTTGCAGGTGCCGCCCAGCGTGTTGCGCGCTGCGCTGAGGCCGGCGGCATTACCGCTCGCGGCAGCCGCATCCAGCGCCCGGGCGGCGGTGATCATGTCGCCCTGAAGCTTCACGAAGGCGGCATTGTCCTTCCAGATTTCAGGCTTGGCGCGGGTCTTAAGGCCGGCCTCCGGGCCGCTGCCCTTGGGGAAATATTTGGGCAGCAGTGCGGCGCGTGCGGCGATGTCGCGCGCCAGCGGCTTGACGCTGTTCATGTCGGGCGCGCCCGACTTCAACTCGTCATTGATGCTTTTGAATGCTCCGCCGATCTCCTTGTAGCTCGCCTGGCGGGCCTTGATCGCGTTGGTGACTGCAGGCGCCGCAGCATAGGCGGCGTAGCTGGCCAGCATGCCAAACGCCAGGAAAGCTGCGGAATAGGATCGCTTCATCTTTTGCCTCATTGTTGCTGTCATCGTCAGGCGAGTATTTCGCTCACCGGCCGTTTGGTGTTCATGGCGTCTAGCCCCCAGGAATCCACAGGCATTCCCATCACTTGCTGAAGGGTCAGGCCGACGCGGCTGATCGTCTCTCCACCGCCTTGGATATGCAAGCCGGATTTCACCTTTCCTCCGGCCTTGCCCGCAAGCATGACAGGGATGCCCAGGACGTCATGGTTTTTCGCATAGGATACGTCCGAATGCGCGAAGACCAGCATATTGTCGAGCAGGGTGCCATCGCCTTCCTTGACGGCGGCCAGTGCGGAAACGAAGTCCGCCCAGGCTTCCATGTTGCGGGTGGCGAAGAAATCGACCGTTGGCTGATAGCCGATGGAGCGGTCGATCAGTTCCTCATGCGTGCTTTGATGATAGCCGGTGGTCTGACCTGCTTGCCGCAAGTCGGAGGCGGCGGTGGAAAACGTCATGTTGAATACGCGCGTCTGGTTGCAGGCGAGCGCCATCGCCAACATTTCCGCCATCAAGCGATGATTATTCTTCCGCCGATCGACATCGGTAATGTCGCCCGACACGGCGGGCGCTTCTTGCGGCACGACGCAAGCTTCGGCCGGCGGTGGCTTCTGCAATTGCAGCGCCAGCTTTCCTTCCATCTCGCGGACCGAGGTGAAATATTGATCGAGCCGGGCCTTGTCGGAAGCACCGAGACGCTTTTGCAGCGCCTGGCGCTGCTCCGTCACGCCTGACAATACGCTGCGGCGTACCATGATGCGGGGGTCGGGCGTGAAATCCGCCTTGTTGGGATCGTTGAAATCCTGTCCGAAAATCTTGCGGTAGAATTCGACAGCGTTGGGGGTCGCGGAGTTCATGCTGCGCCCATCACGGAAGGAATAGCTGGTCCGCGCATCGCCGTCTGCGGACAGTTCGAGTGAGCGGAAGAAGGAACCGTTGCCGATGGCCTCGGCGATCAGGACATCCAAAGTAGGTGCGCGGATGCCGAGCCAATCGTCGGTCGGCGCACCGGTCCGCACGGCAGTGTTGCCCGACAGGTGGGGCAGATTGCCCTTTCCATCCAGCAGCACATCGAAGCCCGTCAGCACGCTGATATGCTGCTTCACCTTGGCGATCGGCGCCAATTGCGGCGGCAGGTCATAATCCGCGCCGACGGTCTTGGGCTGCCAGCGATCCGGGATCATGCCGCATCCCCAGAACCAGGTGCCGAACCGCACCGGAAGCCTGCCTCCGCCCATGGTCGCGGCGAAGGCCGTCCCACTATCATTCAGGAAAGCATCGAGCAGCGGCAAGCCCAAGGTGACCGCCCCGCCGCCCAACACGCCCCGCAGCAGAAATCCGCGCCTAGTCGTTCCATCAACCATCAACCAGCCTCCTTGGTTCTGCGGACAATCCCCGCGCGGCGATCAGGCACGAGGCGCGGCATGGCAAAGAGCGCCGGATCAAGCGCGATTGTGCGCATCAGAGCAGTGAAACGATAGCCCGCCGTCGTGAAATCCTGGTTCAGCCGCGCGATATCGGCACCGTCGGCCTCAGTCGGATTGCGTCCAAGGGCATAGCGCCAGGCAGACTGAACCAGGCATGTGCTGACGCGCGGGTTGTTGCGGAACAAGCCGCCGAGCGCCGCCGCGCCATCAAACGCTTGTTTTTCGAAATTGCCGGTGACGTCGATCGGCTCATCATGCTCCACCTTGCGGAACTGGCCCGCGCCGTCGAACTGCTCCAGGCCAAGACCAAGCGGATCGGTTTTACGGTGGCAACTCGCGCATTCCTCATCGTCAAGATGTGCCTGAAGCCGGGCGCGGGTGGTCTTTAGCGTCGGGTTATCGACATTCTGCACCACCGCGAAGTTTACATTGGCGGGCGGGGCAGGGATTTTCTCGCACAGGAATATCTCTCGCAGCGCCACGCCCCGCAGTGTCGGCGATGTGCGGCCCGGATGCGAATGCTGCGATAACAGGCTGGCATGGGTGAGAAGCCCGCCCCGGGGGTCCCCCTGCGGAAATTCATGGATGTACCAGTTAGCCGTTGACACCGGTATATCGTAGATCGGTCCGAGCGACTTATTCATAGCGATGGCGCGCGTGGTGAAGAGATCCCGATAATCGCCCTTCCGCTCGACCAAGAGCCAATTGATCGTGCGGAGCGTCTGTTCGCGCAGCGCGGTCGCTACCGTCGGTGAGAAGGCGGGGTAAATCAGCGAGTCCTTCGCCAATTCATCCATTCCGTCCAAGCGAAGATAGTCGGTGAAGAAGGCGCGAACACCCTGCTCGAAGCGG
The DNA here is from genome assembly GCF_042654265.1 of Sphingobium tyrosinilyticum. Classification (NCBI taxonomy): domain Bacteria; kingdom Pseudomonadati; phylum Pseudomonadota; class Alphaproteobacteria; order Sphingomonadales; family Sphingobiaceae; genus Sphingobium; species Sphingobium tyrosinilyticum. The sequence goes on from NZ_JBHSFZ010000025.1 coordinate 279,423, forward strand.
GGCGAGCCGATCATGCGATCCACCGCTTTCGCGAGGCCAGCCTGCGTATCCAGCGCGCCGCTCGCCGCATCGTTTAGCAGCGCCTGATCGGGGGTCGTGTTCCAGAGGAGGAAAGAGAGGCGACTGGCCTTCGACCAGGCATCGATGCTCCGCTTGGAGGCGGCAGGCCGATCGACGCGAAACAGGAATTCGGGGCTGGTCAGCATACCCGACAGCGTCGCGGCCAGACCGGCGTGGAAGCTGCCGAGCGTGCTGGCGGCGGAAACCGTCTCATTTGTCAGCGCGGTGACTTCCGCTGCAGCCATTGGCCGCCTAAAGAGCTGCGGCCCCACATGTTCGATGAAGCGGCGGGCGCAGGCAGCGCCATCCTTGTCGGCGGCGGACGGTTCGCATCCGACCAGCTTGGCGCGATGCTGTTCATCCGTCACCTGAGCCGCAATATTCCGTGCCAACCCTTCATATTGTTCCAGACCGGCTGCCGTGACGGAGACGGCGCTGGTGCCGACCGCTTGCAGCCCATCGATGCGCAGATCGGGTTCGAACCGGCCGACAACCTTGATGTCTGGTCCGAAAATGTCCGCGATGACGCTGCGATACTGGCTTTCGGTCAATCGCCGAAGCTGGCTGGCCGGGGTACTGCTGTGCGCTTCGTCAGCCCGCGCTCCGTTGAACGCGATGCTCAGGCCCAGCGTCAGGCAAGCGCCTGCTAGCGTGAGTGAGGAAAGGGCGCGCAACTTCATTTTCGCACGCCTGACCAGGGCACGGCCGCGCCGTTGTGGACTATGGAACAGCCCTCGGCGTCCTCTCTCACCTTCATATATCCTCTCGCTTAACTTTATTCTTCCAGATGGCGCTTCTCCTGATCGTCGGCCACCCCAATTTCAATCAAGGGGCGCGGCTTTTTCGGGCAGCGGCTTTTGGAAAGTCGGATAATTGTGAGATTTATCTCCGCCTCCATATCCGCTAAAGTGATCGAAAATTAGGGGAAGAGATGGTGCGCTCCACAGAGCCCAGACACAGTGAATGGCATCTGGCCGAAAGCGTCGCCGAACGTGTTCTGGCGATCTATGCCGATGTCTTCGGATCCACCGCCCCATTGTTCCGCCATGTAGGGCGAACGGAAGATGAGGGGCTGTCACTGTCCAACCTGCCCGTCACGGATCTCGCACGCATTACCAGCAGGGCCACCAATGAGCTGGCGGGGAGGGATGCGTTGCTGGCGGGGCATCAGACCTTGCGCCCCTGCGACTGGCGGGTGGTTCTATACAGCCTGACCGGGGCGCGAACCTTGCGCGAAGCGATCATGCGCTGTTGCGAGTGTTTCGAGGCGATAGACTGGCGGTGCGGCAAGATGACGCTGCGCACGCATGGCGACGGCGCACAGTTGCAGCTCCAAGCGATCCGGTCGGGCGGATCGACGCCTGCGCGCTGTCTGATTGACCTGTTTGGAATGATGGAGATACATGGCCTGCTGGGTTGGCTGATCGATCTGCGCATTCCTGTTCGCCACGCTTGTCTGAGCCACTCGGCTGATGTTTTTGGCGCCCTCGACCTGCCCGAATTGCCCTTTCCGGTGCGGCTGAACGAAGGATGGAGCGGCTTTGATTTCAGCGCTGCCTTACTCGACTATCCGGTCGTCCGGACCGGCGATGAGCTTGATCGGCGGCCGGTGAACAATCTGCTGTTCGTGTCCGGCGTTCGGGAAGCGGATCGGCAGCCTGCCGAAATGCGAGTCCGGAGCATCGCGATGGCGGCGCTGCGAAATGCTGGCCGTTTGCCCGCTTTTGGCGAGATCGTCAGCAGCCTGGGCGGGAGCGAAGCCACGCTGCGCCGCCAACTTGCGCGGGAGGGCACAAGCTATCGGCAGGTACGCGAAAGCTGCCGCCGTGAGCTGGCCCTGCATCTGCTGCGTAGGAGCGATATGTCGATCGAGGAGATCGCCGTCCGGTTGGATTATTGCGACTCCGATGCCTTCCGCCAGGCGTTCCGGACATGGACCGGCGACTCTCCCACGGCCTACCGTCAGGGAAGCGCCGCCATCGTGCGGGAGCCGGAAATGGAGGCGTAATCGCTTGCAGCTTGTGAGCGTCGCGCGCTGCTAGCTGCGAGGGCTGCCGCCGACGCGTTTCTGGGCGTCGATGCCGTCGACCAACATCTGAAGCGATCGCTCCCAATTTTCTGGGTCAACAATTGCCGCGAAGCTGTCCAGGTTGGCGACCAACAGCGGCAGTTCGGCAGGCGGGCGGCTGTTCACCGTGTCACGCACGCTCACGGAATAATCCGCGGCATAGGATCGCGCATGGGACGCAAGCACCGCCGATCCCATGACCAGCGTATCGACCGCCTTCAGGATGCTAAGCGCTTCTCCGGCCGCAAAGCCGTGTTTCGTCATGGTTTCCAGCCAGCTTTCGACGCTGTCGATCTTGATGGCGGGGCTGAGCTTTCCGTTCATCACCAAGGGCAATAATTGAGCGTCGCTGTGGAAGAGGTCATAGGCGGCGCGGGCATAGGCGAGGGCATAGTCGCGCCAGTCCTGGCCAACATCCTCGGGGAATGGCTGCGTGCTGATCGCGTGGCGCGCGGCGAGACTGATCAGTTCCTCGCGGCCCTTCACATAATTATAGAGAACTGCGACACGCACGCCCAGTCGCTCCGCCAGCGCAGACATGGTTAAATCCTCCAAGCCAAGGGCAATCGCCGCCTCGACCAGCTGACTGGTCGTTAGCCGTCGCGGGCGGCCTGCACGCTTGGCAGGGAAGGCGGGTGGCTGGGTCAATCTGGCTTTCCTAGCTTCGTTGAAGATGCGGCCTCACTGGCGCGGCCGTGGCCTTCCATGCTGATCCGCAACGGTCTGCGCAAGGGCGGAGCTGGAGGATGGTGAATGTCGGCGTAAAAGCAGAACCCTGCCCTCGCGGACGCGAGGACAGGGTTCCGTTTTAGCAGTTCCGGCTTTCTCCCCAGAGGGGTCAGTCGGAAAGCTGTTACCAGTTGAAGGTCAAGGTCGCGCCAATTTCGCGCGGGTTCGTCACGTTGACCGTGCTGTAACCCGACTGGAAGGAGCCAGCCACGACAGCGTTGGTCTGCACTTCGCCCAGCGAGATATTCGTGATGCGCTTTTGATTGAGCACATTCTTCGCGAAGGCGCTGAGTTCCCATTTGTCGTCGTTCGAACGGACTCCGACGAACAGGTTGACCAGCTCACGATGCTTGAAGCGATACTGCGACTGCCACCAGTAATAGCTCGGCGTGTAGGTTAGCAGCGCGCTGACGAAAGGCGTGACAGTATCCATCGGGAAGCGGACTTCCGTGTTGGCATTCAAGCTGAAATCAGGCGTGTTGGCCAGCTTGTCGCTGCTCGTGCAATAGCTGACATTGCCAGGTCCGGTGACATTTTGTGGACCAGTGGTGTTCGGAGTTCCAGTACCCGCGTAGTCGTTGCACGGCAGGCTGGCATTGTCCCAGCGAGCCTTTGTGTAGGCTGCGCTGACGTTCAGATCCCAATTGGGCGTGGGCCGTGCATTGATAGAAGCTTCGATACCCTTGATCGTGGCATCGCCATTATAATTGAAGTCAAAAGTGCCATTGGGCTGGCCCGGGTTGCTTGGCGATTCCCAGTAGATGCTGTTGAAGCGGCTGAGGAAACCATCGAGCTTTTGATAGTAAGCTGCGACGGAATAGTTCAGCTTGCGATCGAACAGCGACCCCTTCAGACCAACTTCAACCGAGTCGGTCTTTTCCGGCTGCGTCTGGATGAGGTCGGCGCTCACAACGGCCGGCCCGGCAACCTTCGAACTGCCTTGGCGGAATGAATGTCCATAGGCCGCATAGACATTCAGGTCAGGCGTCACTTCATAATTGATCGTCGCACCGCCGGTGATCGGCGTGTTCTTGGTGCGCTGAAGCGCTGCGGGGATGATTTCAACGTCAGGCGTATTGAAGAAGCCCACGAGTTGCTGCTGTGTTGTTTGCACCTTCTTCAGGATCGAATAGCGAAGGCCGCCCTGAACAGTCAGCGGGCCAGTCTTGTAGCGGAGATTCCCAGCAAACGACCAGACCTGAGAGTTCACTGGCACCGTCACCAACGCTCGGAGCGGCAATTGATTGGGGAAGGTGAAGGGTGCGATGCTGTTCGGGGGCGAACAGCCCGCCAGTGCGCAGGGTGGATTAACCTGCGCAGTAGGCGCGACATTATAAAGGAACAGGCTGCTATCCTGGTCCACGAACGTCGTACCCGTCTGCTTCGAATGGAATGCGCTCACACCCCAGCCAAGCCCTTCATCATTGTTCGAACTCAGTCGCAGTTCGGCCGTATCGACCTTGTACGGTGTGGTCACGTTCGACGTCTGAATATAGCCCGGAATGGCATTCGCGGAATCCAGGTCACGGGAGATCTTCAACTTGCTGTATTGATGGGCACCGACAAAGGACAGCGTCGCCGGACCAAGATCATAGTCGAACTGCAGGTTGACGAGATGAGTTTCATTCTGGTTGCGGAAGATGCCTTCCTGCACGGAACCCCGGTCTGAGACGCTGAGCGGCGGACCTGACCTGACCGTGGTGTCTGGTGTGAAAGGACGGCCGCCGAACGCTGCGGGAAGAAGGACGATCGGGGTGCCGAAAAGAGTCTCGTACTGGCCAAGAGGCGTATTTCCACTTCCGACCACCTGCTGGAACACGCGGTTGTCCGCATGCAGATACTGATAGGTCAGGTAAGCGGTGAAGTCGGTGCTTGGCTTCCAGCCCAGAGTGATGCGTCCGCTCTCCGTACGGCTGCGTGAATATTGGTCGGTATTGACGTTCCGCACTTGGTTCACGCGGTTGCCATCGACCACACCGGCGACGCGGATCGCGAGCGTGTCATTGAAGGCGAGGGAAGCGCCGCCCTGGACGTTGTAGGCGTGCCGGTCGGTGCCGGTGGCCTGCAAATAGCCTTCAGGGCCGTCGAAGTTCGGCTTGCGCGTGGCGATGGTAATCGAGCCAGCGGGAGCCGACAGGCCGCGCAACAGACCCTGGGGACCGCGCAGAACTTCGATCTGCTGGATGTCGTAGATCGCAGTGAAGATCGTCTGCGCATCCGTAGGGATTTCATTATAATAGGTCTGAACTGCAGGCCCGGTGCCCTGATCAGGATCGAAGGTGATGCCGCGCAGGGTGGTCGTATTGTTGCGGCCGGTCGTGTTGGTCAGCTGAAGACCCGGCGCAAGCTGGGAGACGTCCTTGACGTCGAAAATCTTGAACTTTTCGAGCTGTTCACCCGTAGCGACGTTCACGGACATCGGAACGTCCTGCAACCGTTCTTCGCGGCGGGTGGCCGTGACGATGATGTCGGCGTTGGGATTTTCTGCACCCGCCTGGGCGAAAGCCACGCCCGGTACGGCAAAGGCAGAGACACTGGCGCACAGGAGCGCCGTGCGCTTAACGCGCTTCATTCGCATCGATAATCCTCCCCAAGAGGTATGTTTCAGTTAAAACGGCTCTCGTGATCTTGGGCCGTTTGCGTGCACTATATCGGAGTCACCAACGCAGGCAACAATTTTTCTGAACGATCGCGTGCGAAATGACTCTGTAACCGGACGTTCCGTAACGCATCTTGCGAATGGCGCCCGCAGACCGGAATAATGCTCGGGAAAAACCGAAGCTCTAGAGGTCGGCAGGGCTTGTGATGCCGCCGCAAAATAAGGCGGTCAGCCGCCGCGCATGACGGTTGAGCTGCACCGCATCGACACTGTCATCTGCTTCGCCCTGAAAGAAGCGGCGATGTGATTCCGACAGGATCAGGCTGGTCAGAGATTCCGCTGCAAATCCCACATCCTGATCGGGCAAGATCCCTTGATCCACCAGCGACTGCAAATAGGCGGCAAGAGGATCGAGATAGCGCCGCACCACCACTTGCTCGATCTGCGGCCGCGCTTCCTCAAAGAATGATGAGTTCAGCATCAACAGGCGCCGCATCGCTGTCGCATAAGGCTCGCACACTTCAGCGAGGCATTGTTCGACGAAGGAAAGGAGGCTTTCCTGCCAGCGAGCGCGTGGCGGCACGGCCAAGGGTTGAAGCGCGTAGCCGAGCATTTGCCGCACGACCGCGGCGAAGAGGGCGGGCTTGTTCGGATAATGGGCGTACACCGTCTTCCGCGACAGGCCGGAAGCCGTGATGATCGTGTTCATCGTCAGGCTGGGCCCATGTTCAACCAGCATGCGCATGGTGGTTTCGACCAGCCGATGCTCGATTTCCGCACTTTCCTCGCGGCGGGGGCGACCTGGGCGGCGAGCGGGCGGGTTGTCAGTCATGGGCGGCGTCCCTGGCAAAAAATCGATGGTTCGAAAATAAACAATCTTGTTTCTTTTATTCACTCCGCTATCGGAGAGGTCAACCGTCATGATCGGAGTTCGTCGCTTGCCGCCTTTGGGCCTGCGCTCCTCTTTGCTTCTGCTTTGCGCCGCGCTTTGCGGCTGCGCCCCATCGATTGAACTGGCGCGGCCGAAGCTTGCCCTGCCTGAACGGTTTGAGGCGGCTCCTGCCACTGGGGCAGCGTCGGAACCGCTGGACAGATGGTGGGACCGCTTCGCCGACCCGCAGCTTTCCGCGTTGGTGGACGAGGCGTTGGCCTATAATACGGATGCGCGGTCCGCCTATTTCCGCCTGCGGGAGGCGCGTGCCATCCGGGATCAGTCGCTGTCCCAACGCCTGCCCACAGGGGCGGTGAGCGGTTCGGCCAAGGTGCAGGATGGCAGTCAGCTGTCGGGCACCGATGTCTTCGGTTCGACAGCAAGGAGCGATAGTCAGTCGCTGAGCTTCAGCCCGAGCTGGGAACTCGACCTGTTCGGGCGGCTGGCCGCGATTGGGGAAGGCGCGCGGGCAAGCTATGTGGCGGCCGCCTATGACTATCATGCTGCGCGTCTCAGTCTGGCTGCCGATGTCGCCAGCGCCTTGTTCGACGCACGCGGGCTCGCGGTGCAGCGTGACGATGCTCAGGAGGTGCTGCGGATCGCGCGGGATTTGGCGCGGGCGTCCGAACTCGGCCGCGATCATGGTCTGGTCGCAGCGGGGGAGACGGCGCGGCTGGAAGGCGATGTCGCGTCCGCGCAGGCAGAACTGACGCGCGTTGAAACCGCATTGCGCAATGCAAAGCGATCGCTGCTGGTGCTGGTGGGGCGGCCCGATGCGCGGACCGAAAGCCTGCCCATCGAAGCGCGGCTCGATACGCCGCCGCCGGTCCCGCCGATCTTGCCCGCAACGCTGCTGACCCGCCGACCGGATGTGCTCGCGGCGGAAGCGCGGCTGGCGGCAGCGGCGAGCGCCGTGCAGGTTGACCGGCTGGCGCTCTTTCCGCGCTTCACCCTTCAGGGGACCGGCAGCATCAGCCGTACCTCGGGCGCGCTGGGAGGCGTGTCGAGCCTCTGGTCGCTGGGCGCGGGGCTAAGCCTGCCGATACTGGATCGAACGCGCCTGATGGCGCAACTGCGTGCGACGCAGGCTCAGGGGGAGCAAGCGGTCATCAGTTATGAGGCAGCGGTGCAGGCGGCCTTTCGCGACGCCGACATAGCGCTCGCTCTCGTCGCCGCCGACCGAACGCGGCTCACCGATCTGGCGCGGGCGGAAGAGCGGGCGCGCTTCGCCTTCAGTACGGGACGCAAGGGCTATCAGGCCGGGCTGACCGACCTTACAACGCTGCTGCAGTCCGAACAGACCTGGCGTGCGGCGCGCCGGGCGCTCACCACGGCGCGGACGCGGGCGCTCAACAATATCGTTGCCGCGTGCCGGACATTGGGCGGGGGTTGGAGCCCTGATGATCCGGCGACCGCCCCTGACCAGCCCGCAATCATTCTGCCGATCCAGTCCAAGGAAATGCCGTGACCATCAAGCTGCGTCCCATTGCCCTGGCGCTACCCTTCACGCTGCTGCTTGCCGCATGCGGCCGCGGCGAGGACGGCGCGAAGGAACCGCCGCCCCCCACCGTGACCGTCGCTCGGATCGAGCAGCGCGCACTGGAAGGCGGGCTTAGCGCTTCGGGCCGGCTGATCCCGCGGGAGGAAGTGGCGGTCGCGCCGGAACTGTCGGGCTACCGTATCGCTCGAGTGCTGGTGGAAGAAGACGCCAGGGTCGGCGCGGGGCAGGTGCTTGCCGTATTGGACGACACGCTGCTGCGCTCCCAGATAGATCAGGCGCGCGCGCAGCTCAGCCAGCAGCAGGTGGCTTATGAAAAGGCGCGGATGGAGGCAGGCCGCGTGGCCGGGCTCGACAATCAGGGCGTGCTTTCGCAGGAGGCAATCGATCAGCGACGGATAGCGGCCCGTTCGGCGCAGGCGGCGGTCGGCGTGGCAAAGGCGCAGCTTGACGATCTGCTGACGCGGCAGCGGCGGCTGATCGTGCGTTCGCCTGTCGCAGGACGCGTGCTTCAGCGTTCCGCACGGCCGGGCGAACCCTCCGCATCGGGCACGGTGCTGTTCACCATCGCACGCGACGATCTTGTAGAACTGGATGCCGAAGTAGCCGAAGCGGCGATGGGCACTCTGGCCATCGGCGACCCTGCTGTCGTCACGCTAGCGTCGGGCGCGAAGATCAACGGCAGGGTGCGCCTGCTGGGCGCGCGCGTCGATAACCAGACCGGCCTGTCGAGGGCCCGCATTGCCCTGCCCGTCAGTCCCGATCTGCGGCCGGGTGGCTTTGCCCAAGCCAGTTTCGTCAAGGAAAGCACGGCTGTCCTGGCGGCCCCTGAAAAGGCGGTGCATTATGATGCGGACGGCGCGTACATGCTGCTGCTGGACAAGGGCGACCGCGTTCATCGCGTGTCGGTGCGCACGGGACGGCGTGCAGCGGGCATGGTCGAAATATTGAGCGGCGCGAAGCCGGGCGGCCGAGCGGTCCTGGGCGGCGGCGCGTTCCTGCTGGAAGGCGACCGGGTGCGGACTGCGCCCGGCGGAAGAACCTAAGCCATGCGCATTTCCGCCTGGGCCATCCGCAATCCGATTCCGGTCGTATCGCTGTTCATCCTGCTGACGATTGCGGGGATCGTCGCCTATGTCGGACTGCCCATCAAGCAGTTCCCCAATGTCAACTTCCCTGTCGTGAGCGTTACCGTCACGCAAAATGGCGCTGCGCCCAGCGAAGTTGAAAATCAGATTACCCGCCCCATAGAGAACGCCCTTAGCGGCGTGGCCGGGGTCAAGCATATCAGCTCGACCGCCGTACTCGGCTCATCAACCACGACGGTCGAATTCGAGCTCCACAGCGACATGCAGAAGGCTACGGATGACGTCCGCACTGCCGTGGAGCGGGCGCGCGTCGAACTGCCTACCGGTATCGATCCGCCGCTGGTGCAGAGGCTGGACATCGATAACGCGCCGATCCTGACCTATGCGGTCAGCGCGCCGGGTATGGGCGACACCGAATTGTCGCGCTTCATCGACAAGGTCGTCACCCGAGCCTTGCAAGCCCAGGCGGGGGTGGCGCAGGTCCGGCGGATTGGCGGCGCGGAGCGCGAGATCAATGTGGTGTTGGATGCGCAGCGCATGGCGGCGTTCGGCGTGACCGCGCCGCAGGTCAACAATGCGCTTGCGGCCTTCAATAGCGATGATCCGGGCGGCCGCGCGGACGTCGGCGCAGTCGAACAAACGATCCGCGTGCTGGGATCGTCCATTACGATAGACCGGCTGCGGGCGCTCTCCATCCCTGTCCAGGGCCGCTATGTGCGCCTGTCCGATATTGCCGAGATTGGCGACGGCGCGGCCGAGCAGCGCAGCTTCGCGCGTCTCGACGGCAGGCCGGTGACCGCGATCCAGGTCAGCAAGACGCGCGATGCGAGTGACATCAGCGTGGAAGATCGGGTGGTCAAGGCGATCGATCAGCTTCAGGCGGATCATCGGGGCGTCATCTTCACCAAGCTGGTTTCCACCGTTGATTCCACACGCCGCAGCTTCTCTTCGACCCAGCATGTGCTAATCGAGGGCATCTTCCTCGCCGTCCTCGTGGTCTATCTCTTCCTGCGTAACTGGCGGGCCACGATCATCGCTGCCGTAGCCATGCCGCTGTCGCTCATCCCGACTTTCGTGATGATGTCGGCCATGGGCTTCAGCCTCAACAGCATCACGCTGCTGGCGCTGACGCTGGTGATCGGCATCCTGGTCGATGACGCCATCGTGGAAGTCGAAAATATCGAAAAGCGCATCGAGGCAGGGGAAAGCCCCTATCGCGCCGCGCTGATCGGGGCCGACGCCATCGGCCTCGCGGTCATTGCCACTACTGCGACGATCATCGCCGTGTTCGCGCCGGTTTCGCTGATACCGGGCCAGGCAGGGCAGTTTTTCCGAGAGTTCGGCCTGACCGTCGCAGTCGCGGTGCTTTTCTCCCTAGTGGTCGCGCGCTTGCTCACGCCTCTGATGGCCGCCTATTTCCTGGTGCCGTTGAAGGATAGGACGCATCGGGAAAAGCAGCCGGTCAATCCGATCTACGGCCGCATATTGGATTGGGCGCTGGCGCATCGGTGGATGACCATGGCGATCGGCGCAGGCATTTTCCTGTTGTCGCTGCTGCTCGCCAGCCTCACGCCAGTGGGTTTCCAGCCGGTCGGCAATCCCGGCTATCTCTATGTGGCGGTGCAGGGGCCTCCTGGCGCCACGCGCGAGGACATGGCCCGTGCTGTGAACACAGCCACGAAGATGCTGCTGGCCGAACCCGCCGTCGAGCGCGTCTTTGCGCAGGTCGGCTCGACCGCAGGAGGCTTTGGCGACGGCGATGATCTGAGGTCGGGGACCTTGACGGTCGTGCTGAAGGAGCATCGCGACGTCACCACGGACCAGTTCCGCCAGATCATAAGGCCCAAGCTGCGCGATGTGCCCGATATTCGCCTGTCGAACCAGGGTTCGTTCGGCAGTGCGGGTGTCAGCATCGTGCTGGCGGGAGAGGATGGGCAGGCGCTGGAGCGCACGCAGATCGAATTGTTGCGCCAGATGCGCGGCGTGCGCTCGATTTCGGATCCGCGCCCTGCGCCTCCGCCTGCCGGTCCGGAGTTGATCGTGACGCCCCGGTCAGAGGAGGCCGCGCGCCTCAACGTGGATAGCCGCACCCTGGCGCAGGTCCTGCGCGTCGCAACCATCGGTGACATAGACGCCAGCGTCGCAAAATATTCCGATGGCGACGAACGCGTGCCGATACGCGTGCGCCTGCCAGAAGGATCGCGTCAGGATTTGGATACGATCGCCAACCTGCGGGTCCCGACGCTTGATGGCCAGACGACGCCGCTGTCGGCTGTCGCGGATATCCGGTTCAAGGCCGGACCCGGAAAGATCGTGCGGTATGACCGCGAACGCCGAGTGTCGGTGGAAGCTGACCTCATCGCCGGGAGGACATTAGGACAGGCGCTTGAAGAAGTCGCAGCGCTGCCGGTGATGCGCAATCTTCCCAAAGGCGTGCAGCAAGCGCGTGAAGGCGACTCCGAGGCAATGGCTGAACTGTTTGGCGGTTTTCTGCTCGCGATCGTGGCAGGTATCGGCCTAACATTCTCCGTCCTGGTTCTGTTGTTCAAGGGCTTCTTCAAGCCAGTGGTGATTCTTGCCGCGCTTCCGCTGTCGCTGCTTGGCGCATTCACCGCGCTGGTCCTCTTTGGCAAGACGCTGGACCTTCCCGCCATGATCGGCTTGCTGATGCTGCTCGGGCTGTGCGCCAAGAACTCGATCCTGCTCGTCGAGTTTGCGATCGAGGAAGAGCGTGCAGGAACGCCGATGACGCATGCGCTGCGCAATGCGTGCCGTGAGCGTGCAAGGCCGATCGTGATGACGACTGTTGCGATGGCGGCGGGCATGCTGCCTACGGCGCTCGGGATAGGGGAGGGCGCTGAGTTCCGTCAGCCCATGGCGCTCGCGGTGATCGGCGGTTTGATCACGTCCACCGCCTTGTCACTCATCTTCGTCCCGGTGATATATGAAATTGTGGAGAGCATCGAACGTTGGATCGCGCCGCGCGCCGCCCGATTCGTGACGCCGCGTCAGCCGGGCGACGATGATCCGTTCCCTACATGATGAGGCGACATTAGCGTTTACTCACTTATCGCTTGACCAATCGAACATAGACGTTCAATTGGGGACTGCCTTCCAGGCACTCTCCTACACCTACTAGGCCGGCTATATGCCGGCCTTTTCTTTGCCTGCTACGCTTGGCCGTGGTTCGGAGGGGGCAGAGTATCTGTTCGGCCTGAGGGCGAGTGGGGCCGAAATCCTGAGCGCCATTCAAACGAGGCTGCATGCACGAAGATATTGGGCAGTGGCAAAGCGCAGGCGCGTGCGCCTGAAATGCACAAATGTTTGGGGCAAAAAGAAAGGGCGCTTGAGCGCCCTTCCTCTGTGCGACCCGGGTCGTAAAATCAGGGCAGCTTCGCCAGATCTGCGTCGATCGCAGCAAGGCGGGCGTCCGTGACTTCTTCGCTGGCATATTGCTGAATCGCCTTCAGCGTCATGCCGCGAGCCATTTCGACCTGATCATTGGTCGTCATGCCGGGGATATGCTTTTCGACGATCGCCTTGGCGGCAGGGTTGTCGAGCAGCGTGCCCAGATCGGTGTCAGCGGTGTTCAGCTTGCCCTTGACGGCAGCAGCTGCGGGTGCCGACGCGGCGGTCTGCGCAAGAGCAGGCGTCGCAATGGCGAGGGCTGCCGTAGCAAGAATCAAAAGACGCATGAATCAGGATCCTCCATTTTCGAGACCATCTATATCGCACGATATCGTTCTAAATTCAAGTCACCAACTTGCGCGTGCGGCCATAAAAAGATCGACTGTGTCGCGGGCGGCCTTCAATATATCCTCTTCGGCGACCGGCCCGCAGCTGCTTTCCTGAACTTCCCATCCCGAAATTGTCGATACGAACAGGCGGGCAATGACATCAGGATTGCGCACCGGTATCCCATCGCGCCTTGCCGCCTCCTGAATATCGCGACTGATAAGCTGGACGATGTAGACATAGCCGGCTTCATAAAGTGCCTTGGCCAGTTCCGGGAACCGGTCCCGATAAGCGAGCGTCAGGCGCTTGAAAGCCTGAACGTCGGCCTGCAGAAATGATCGTGCGATGGTGCGCGCGTGATGGTACAGCCGCTCGCCGATATCGTCCGTGAGGAGATAATCTTCCTGCGACGACACGGCCGACCATTTATCGACGCGATCCTGGATCACCTTAGTGAACAAGGCCTCCTTCGATGGATAGCGTGCGTAAAGCGTTCCTTTGGAAACGCCCGTCGCCGTCGCGATATTCTCCATCGCTACAGTGTCATAGCCCGACTCTAAAAACATGCGGCTGGCGGTTGCGAGAATTGCCTCATCGATGGCGGCAACCTGTTTCGCGTCCGGTCGACCTCTTTTGGGCTTAAATGCTTTTTCGATCTTCGTGGCAGTCATAATCACATCTCTGACTCAGGCGGTCCTTATTAGCAATCCCGGTTCGAAAAAAAATCGAACGCAACCGATCGAATATTGACGCCATGCCGATGCGAGTCTATGAAAGGTAAACTATCAAGATCTGAACTATGTCCATGGCCGGAGAGGGCTTTAATCATGAAAAAATCGACGTCGCTCCTGTGCCTTGCTGCGATGGGCTCGATGCTGACGCCCATTTCCGGACAGGCGAAGACATCGGCGGATACACCTGAACGTCGCGCTGCTGAAACGCTCGCGAAAATGACGCCGGAAGAGAAGTTCACTCTGCTCCATGGGCCCATGCCATCGATTCTGCCGCCCGCCAAAAGGCCCCAGGGTGTGACGATCGGCGCTGGCTTCATCGAGGGCGTCGAGCGCCTCGGCGTGCCCCGGTTGATCGAGAGCGACGCGAGCCTGGGCGTTTCGAACCTCATGGAAATGCGCAAGGGCGATGTCGCTACCGCTCTGCCTTCGGGGCTCTCCCTGGCGTCGAGCTGGGACCCAGAAATCGCCCGTTCAGGCGGGGTGATGATTGGGTCGGAGGCGCGAGCCAAGGGCTTCAACGTCATGCTAGTGGGCGGCGTCAATCTCGTGCGCGATCCCCGCGCGGGCCGGAATTTCGAATATCTGGGCGAAGACCCGCTGCTCGGTGGCGTGCTGGTGGGCGGCCAGATTGCTGGCGTCCAGTCCAACAACATCATCGGCACGATCAAGCATTTCGCCCTCAACAATCAGGAAACCGGCCGCAATGTCGGCTCGGTGGAAATGGACGAGACGCCTATGCGGGAAAGCGACCTGCTCGCCTTTCAAATCGGTATCGAACGCGGCAATCCCGGTTCGGTAATGTGCGCCTATAATCGTGTTGGCGGCACCTACGCTTGCGAGAACGCGTTTCTCCTGAACGATGTGCTGCGTCGCGATTGGGGCTTCAAGGGCTTCGTGATGTCCGACTGGGGCGCGGTCCATTCGACCGAGGCGATCCTGGCCGGGCTGGACCAGCAGTCGGGCGAGCAGCTCGACGGCAAGCGCTATTTCTCCGATCTGCTCGTCAAGGCGCTGCAGGAAGGCAAGGTTCCGCAGTCTGCCGTCGATAAGGCTGCGGGGCGCGTGCTCTATGCCATCTATGCGCATGGCCTGGCCGATAATCCGCTCAAGCCGGGCCAGCCGATCAACTATGACGCCAATGCCGAGGTCGCGCAGCGCGCAGCCGAGCAGGGCATTGTCCTGCTGCGCAACGAGGGCGGCATCCTGCCCTTGGCCGCATCGGCGAAGAAGATATTGGTCGTTGGCGGCAATGCCGATGTCGGCGTGCCCGGCGGCGGCGGATCGAGCCAGGTCAACCCTGTGGGTGGCCTCAAACGCGTTGGCAAGGGTGCGGAAAGCGGTCCGGCTGCCGGGTTCGCCAAGCGCGGCTACGGCGGCACCGCGCCGCTCGACGCCTTGCGCGCCGAATTGCCTGGAGCGCAGATCAGCTATCTGGACGGCAAGGATGCAGCGGCCGCCGCATCTGCTGCCAAGGCTGCGGACGTCGTAATCGTCTTCGCGGAAAAATTTGCCACCGAAGCGGTAGATCAGCCCGATCTCTCGCTGGGCGAAGGGCAGGATGCGCTGATCGACGCGGTCGCTGGCGCAAATGCCAAGACCGTGGTGGTTCTGGAAACCGGCAATGCCGTGCTGATGCCCTGGCGGGACAAGGTGCCCGCCATCCTGTCGGCTTGGTATGGCGGCCAGCGTGGCGGGACGGCCATCGCCCGCATCCTGACTGGCAAGGTCAATCCGTCGGGCCATCTGCCGGTCACTTTCCCGGCATCGGTCGACCATTTGCCAAATCCGGTGCTGCCTGGTTCGGACGCTCCTCCGGCGGACAAGGAAACGCGTGCGGTTTACGGCATTCAGGCTGGTACGAAGCCGTTCGACATCCGCTATCCGGAAGGATCGGATGTTGGCTATCGCTGGTTCGACAAAAAGGGTTTGAAGCCGCTCTATCCCTTCGGCCATGGCCTCAGCTACACGCAGTTCCGCTATGACGGGCTGAAGACGACCGGCGGCAAGGCGCTGACCGTGCGTTTCACCGTCACCAACAGCGGCCAGCGCGCGGGTGCCGATGTGCCTCAGGTCTATGTCACGCGGCCCGGCAAGGCCAAGCGGCTTGTCGGCTGGGCCAAGCCTGACCTGAAGCCGGGCGAGAGCACAGAGGTTACGGTGACGGCGGATATGCGCGTGCTGGCTGACTTCGACGCCAAGGCGCAGCGTTGGGTGCTGCCTGCCGAGGAAGTGAAGGTCGAAGTCGGCACGTCTGCGGCCGATCCGGTCCTGACCGGCACCGCCAAGCTGAACCGCGCCGTCCGGAAGCCCTGAGCCATGACGACCAAGCGGATGATGAAGTGCTGCCTGCTGGCGGCAACGGCTTTGCTCGCCCTGGCCGATACGCCAGCCCTGGCGGGGCCTCTGGAGGAGGGGTTTCGCGTCCCTCCGATAGAGGCCCGTCCGCGCTTTCGCTGGTGGTGGCCGGGCGACGCAGTAACGGATGAAGAGCTGCGCCGCGAGGTCAAGCTCATGGCGGACACGGGCTTTGCTGGCGCGGAGATCCAGTCATTTTCGCCGAATTTCATCACGCTGACCCCTGACGAGAAGGAGCGGGTGAACCAATATGCCGAGCCCTCCTTCTTCGCCCACGTCCGCACGGCGGGGGAGGCGGCGAAGTCGGCGGGGCTGACGCTCGATTATACGCTTGGCTCTTCGTGGCCCTCGGGCGGCGGATTTGCCATTCCGCCGGAACTGGCTTTCACCGAATTGACCATGGCCCGTTCGGAGGTGAAGGGCGGGCAGGTTGGCCCGATCAAGCTGACCATCCCCAAGCGCACGCGGCGGCTCGGCGCGCTCAACTTTCTCGACGCCCGCGTCAAGGACCCGAAAGTCGCCGACTGGGGCAAGCGTCTTGATGCGCGGGCGCGCACCGTCGCCGTGGTGGCGGTTAAGGGCGGAGCGCCCATGCTCAATCCGGCTGCGGCGGGGGCGATGGGCATGACGCTGACGCCGTGGCGCGACGTCATCACGCCCGGCACGCTCGATCCGTCGAGCAGCATCGTCCTGACCGACAAGCTGCGGGATGATGGGACATTGGATTGGACGCCGCCGCCGGGCGATTGGCAGTTATTCCTGTTCCGCCAATATGCGTCGGATGTGGGCGTCCTCGGCGCAGCGGGGCAGGGGCCGCAGCTGATCCTGGATCACATGAATCCCAAAGCCTTCGCCGCACATGTGGCGCGGGTCGGTGATCCGCTTGGTAACAACCCGCCGGGCCTGCGATCGACCTTTGTCGACAGCCTGGAATTGATGCAGGACATCCAATGGGGTCCTGAATTGCTGAAGGAATTCAAGAAAAGGCGCGGATATGATCTGACGCCCTATCTGCCCTTCGTCTTGCAGCCGGGCTGGATGCAGGCGTGGAACGAGCATTGGTCCCCGCCCTATTTCGACTCATCGAGCGGCGATTTTGCCGAACGGGTGCGTACCGACTACCGCCGCACCGTGTCGGACATGATGATTGAGGGGTTCATTCAGCCGTTCGTCGCATGGAATCACAGCCATGGCCTGAAAGCCAAATTCCAGGCCCATGGCGGCCCGTTCGACGTCATTCGCGGCTATGGCCTTGCTGACATTCCCGAGACCGAAGACCTGCCCGGCGAGGGCGATCCGTTATTCACGCGCCTCGCCCGGTCGGCAGCGCATCTTTATGGCAAGCCGATCGTGTCCGCGGAAAGCCTAGCCTGGGCAAATCGGCCGTTCGACGTGACGCCGGACGAAATGCGGCGGCGGGTCGATGCTCTGATCGTGGGCGGCGTCAACTCGATGATCCTACATGGCTATAATTACCGCTTCCATGCCGAGGATTGGCCGGGCTGGCACGCATTTCAACCCAGCCCGTTCGCAGCGGGCTTTTCCAGCATGCTGAACGAGACCAATCCGGTCTGGTCAGCCATGAAGCCGCTGGGCACCTATATCGGTCGGCTCCAGTCTGTGATGCAGGCAGGACAGGCGGTGGTGCCTGTCGCCTATTTCTACGGCCGCTACGGCTATTATGAAGGCATCGAAGACCAGGGCGCAGGCAGGCTGGCGGCCGAGAAGGCGTTTCTAGCCGCGGGCTATGATTATGACCGGATCAATCCGGACTCCATCGCCCATGCCCGTGTGGAGGGTCGGCAACTCATCGCCCAAGGCGGTCAGCGTTATCCGGTGCTCGTCCTGCCCCCGATAGACGGCATCCGCGCCGATACGGCCGAAGCCATCGCCGGTTTCGCTAAGGCCGGGCTGCCGGTCTTCTTCATCGATCACGCCCCCACGCGCGATGAAGGATTGGCGCAGGCCCGCAGTCGCGACGCCCGGGTGAAAAAGGCCGTGGCCGCCGCGATGAAGGCGGGGGCGAAAGTCGTTCCAGCAGCCGCAATCCCTGACAGCCTGCGAACAGCGTCGATCCCTGCCAATCTGCACTTCAGCGGCGATGCGACCGGCCTGGTCTTTGTCCAGCGGCGGATCGATGGCCGCACCGTCACCTTCGTCCACAACAGGGGCGAAGCTGCGCGCGCGGTCACGATGACGCTGCCAGGCGTCGGCGGCATCACGCGCTGGGATGCTATGGATGGCAGTATGACGCCTGTTTCAGCCAAGGCCGTCCAGCAGCAGACAGCGGTGCCGCTTATGCTCGCAGCTGGTGAAAGCGCATTGCTGGTGCTTGACCCCAAAACGCAGGCCGCCACTATCCCGTCACCCGTTCCCGTCGGCAGCGTAACGCTGCCCGCCGATGGGTGGCAGCTTCGCGTGGAGGGCCATGCGGAGCGAAATCCCTATGCCCATGATTTCGGCTCCGTGACGCTGAAGGATTGGCTGCAGGTTCCGGAACTGACGCAGTTCGCAGGCACTGGCACTTATCGGCGATCGATCACTGTCGATGCGGGCTGGCTGACGAAGGGCACGAAGCTTGTACTCGATCTCGGGCAGGTGCGTGACATCGCGACCGTAACGATCAATGGCCTGAGCCTTCCCACCATGTTCAGCGCCCCGTTCCGTGTCGATGTGACCGGCCTGTTGCGCGCGGGGAAGAACGACCTCAGCGTAGCAGTCGCCAATGTGCCGCAAAATGGGGTGATCAATCCCAAGAACCCGGCGTACAAGAAGTTCAAGCCGGTGCCAGCTGGATGGACGGGGCCCGTCCGATTGGAGGCCAGCCGATGATCCTCCGCCGCGCCGCGACGGCGCTCGCCTCCGTCCTCCTCCTGGCCGCAGCACCTGCTACGACGGCTCCCGACGATCTGAGTTTGGTCAATCCTGAGTTGCGGCCCATGGCGCGCGTCATATTGCAGGCGCAGCGCAAGGGGAACAGCTTCACCCCCCCTAAGCTGGGCGCGCTGCCCGCCGGCGTCGAGGAACGGCAGGCGCCGGGTTCGCGCGGGCATCCCGCCGTTCCGGTCTATGTGGTCAATGCCGGGACCGCAGCCGGATCGCCGCGCGGCGCGATCTACTACGTCCATGGGGGTGGCTTTATCGGCGGCGACGCCCGGGAAAATCTGTCTTCGCTCAAGAGCATGGCGGCGCGACTGAACTGTGTGGTTGTGTCCGTCCAATATCGCCTTGCGCCAGCCACCCGCTTTCCCGGTCCGCTGGAGGATGCTTATGCGGGGCTGAAATGGCTGCATGGCAATGCAGCGTCGCTGGGTGTCGATCCGGCACGCATAGTTGTGCTGGGCGAAAGTGCCGGAGGCGGTCTGGCCGCGATGTTGACGATCGCGGCGCGAGATCGGGGCGAGGTGCCGGTAGCCTATCAGGCGCTGGTATATCCGATGCTCGACGATCGCACGGGTTCGTCCCGCCCGGTTCCGCCTCATATCGGCCAACTGATTTGGACCGCAAAATCCAATCGCCAAGGCTGGCAGGCGCTGCTGGGGCGTGAACCCGGTGCAGCCAGTCAACCAGCAGGGTCGGTTCCGGCACGCGTCGCCAACCTTAAGGGGCTGCCGCCCACCTTTATCGAAGTGGGCTCCATCGATCTCTTCGCGGAGGAGGATATCGAATTTGCCCGCCGCCTGGTCAATGCAGGCGTGCCGACCGAGTTGCTGGTCGTTCCCGGCGCTTTCCACGGATTTCAGTTCATCGCGCCGCGTGCTGCAGTCTCGCAACAATTCACCGCGGCGCTGGACGCCGCGCTGGCTCGCGCTCTTTCGCCGGAGAAGAAATAATGACCCTGCGTGCGCTGATGGCTGGATCGCTGATGATTGCCGCCGCGCCTGCTGCGATGGCTCAATCCGGCACGAGTCAGGGCTGGATCAGCCATGCGGAGGCTGGACCTGCCGTCCCCCCGATCGTGCTGCATTTCCGCCGCACTATCACCTTGTCTGTGAAGCCGCGCAGCTATCCGGTGCGCGTAACAGCCGACAACCGCTTCATCCTGTTCGTGAACGGTAAGCGCGTCGCCGCAGGACCGTCGATCGGCGATATCAGTCATTGGCGGGAAGAGAGCATCGACCTTGCCCCCTATATGAAGGCCGGCGCAAACGTCATTGCGGCCACTGTATGGAACGGGGTGCAGCCGCTGAAACTGCCCGCCAGCGCGACGCCGGAGCAAATATCCGCCGCGCAGGGCGCTGCCCTGTTCACCAACACGGCACCCCTTTTCCAGCAGAGCGTCGCGACCGGATTTCGCCTGATCGGCGAAGGCGAGGCGGCGGCGGCATCGACCGATCAGCCTGGCTGGCGCGTCAAGCGCGATCAGGGCCGGGGCTTCGGCAATGGCTGGCGGCAGGTCAAACGCTGGTATTATGTCGCGGGCAATCCTGAGACGATCGATGCCGCCAAAGCGGATTTCGACGCCGCCGGGCCGCAGGAAAAGGGGCAGGGCTGGCAGGATGCCGTGGCTGCGCCAGACGCGGCGAAGCGGACGCTGGTTCCCGATCGATTGCCGCAGCAGCTTTATGCGCCCGCCGCCTTTGGCAAGGTCGTGCGCACCGACTTGCCCGCCGCCAGAGCCTTTCCCGCGCGGCCAGTTACCATCGCGCCGAACAGCAAGATCACCTTGCTCCTGCAGCGCGACGCGATGCTGTCCGCCTATCCGCAAATCGACGTTTCGGGCGGCAAGGGTGCGGCGATCAAGCTGCTTTGGGCCGAAGCGCTTTACGATGCAGATGGCCGCAAAGGCGACCGCGACCTGATCGAGGATCGCAAGCCGATCGGCATATGGGATAGCTTCATCGCTGACGGCGCGAAGCGCAGTTTCGCACCCCTGTGGTGGCGGACCTGGCGCTATGCCGAAATCACGGTCGAAACCAAGGACCAGCCGTTGGTGCTGGAGGGGCTGCGCGCCTTTGAAACCGGCTATCCCTTCAAACAGGTCGGTCAGTTCAAGAGCGACGATCCGCAACTCACGCAGATTTTCAACGTAGGCTGGCGCACCGCGCGGATCGACGCCCATGAAACCTACATGGACACGGCCTTTTGGGAACAGTTGCAATATGCTGGCGACACGCGCCTGCAGATGCTGATTTCCTATGCCGTTTCCGGCGATCCCCGGCTGGCCGAGCAGGCGATCGATGCCTATGCAGCGTCCAATGTCGATGGCGGGCTGATCGAAAGCGCCTGGCCGACGCGGGGCAAGAATGTGATCGCGCCGTTTGCGCTGCTGTGGGTCGGAATGTTGGACGATTGGCGGCTGCGGCAGCCCGATCCCGCGCCGATCGTTCGTAATATCGGGCGGATGCGCCAGATGCTCGATTGGTTCGAAACCTATAAGCGGCCCAGCGGATTGCTCGGCAAGAACCCTCAGTGGAATTTCATCGATTGGGTTGGGCAGGCTGCGACCGATCGCTCCATCTTCCCTTCCTATGGCAAAGCTGATGAAAGCTGTCTGATGAGCGTCAGCTGGCTGGGCGCTCTGCAGCAGGGTGCCGCGATCGAGGACGCCTTTGGTGACAAGGGCGTAGGGCAGCGCTACGCCGAACGGGCGGCGGCATTGAAAGCCGCCATTCGCAAGCATTGCTGGGTTCCCTCGCGTGGGCTCTACGCCGACAATCCCGATGGTGATCGCTTCAGCCAGCATATGAACGCCCTCGCGATCCTTTACGATGTGGCGGACCGCGACGAAGCAGGTGCCATCATCGACCGGATCAACGTGCCGGGGAAGGGCATCGACGCGCCGGAAGGGGTCACAGCTGTCAGCTATTATTTCGCCTGGTATCTCGCCCAGGCACTGGTGCATGCTGGCAAGGCCGACCAATATCTGGGCCTGCTGAAGACATGGCGCGATTTGCTGGGGGTCCACTATACGACCTGGCCAGAGGAACGCGACGATGCGGGGCAGGGCGGCAAGGGGCAATCAACCCGCTCCGACAGTCATGCGTGGAGCGCCCATCCGACTGCCGACCTGCTGGGCATCGTCGCGGGCATCGGGCCGGATGCGCCTGGCTATGCGCGGGTGAAGGTGGAGCCTGCGCTGGGATCGCTCAAGATCCTGTCGGCGACCGCCGCGACACCGCAGGGGCCGGTCAGCGTCCGCTATCGTCTGTCGGGCGGCACGCTGAACGCGGAGATCACCCGGCCTGCCAATTTGCCGGGTGACTTCGTGTGGAAGGGAAAGCGCTATTCGCTCACCCGCGTGACCACGAAATTGAAGGTCCCGGCGCGCTAGGCCGGGACCATTCAACGCGACGGGGCGGCCTTCGGGCCGAACCCGTTGAGGTCGATCCAGCGGAATAGCCCATCAGTCCAGCCTTCCGTCGTCGTGTCCTTCTTGCCAAGGCCGAAGCCATGGCCGCTGCGTTGATAGGCGTGAAACTCGATCGGGCGGCGGGCGGCGATCCAGCTTTCGATCAGTCCATAGCCTGCGCGACCTGACAAGGGATCGTCCGTCGCCATCGCAACGAAGGCCGGGGGCGCATCAGCGGGCACCGCGACCTTTTCCATAGGCGGATAGAGCATGACGGAGAAGGCTGGGCGGTCGGCGGGCGCCGCGTCCAGCGTGACGCGGATCGTGGTGCGCGCGCCTGCGGAAAATCCGATCATGCCGACCTTCGCCGGATCGACATGCCATTGCGCCGCCCGCGACCTTACTAGCTTCAACGCCGCGATGCCGTCGGCCACTGCATAGGGCGGCGTGACGATGCGCAGGCCCTCACCAGGCTTGCCGATCCAGCCTGTCATCCGGCTCTGCATAACCTTGCCAAAGGAAGGCCAATCGCGTGGCGTAGGCTCAAGCCGGTATTTAAGGACGAAGGCAGCGATGCCATGATCTGCGAGCAGGCGCGCAACCTTCATCCCCTCATGATCCCAGGCGAGCGTCACGAAGGCTCCGCCGGGTGCAATGACCATGGCGGTACCAGTCGCTTTTGCAGGATCAGGCAGAACGGGCACCAGGCTTGCTTCACTGGTGTTGCGCACGCTCATGTTGCCGGGCGTTCCGAACCAGATTTCCGGTCCGTTGGCGCTCGGAACGACTCCGGTGCCGAGGCTGATCCCCTGCCGCATCTCCGCTGGCGGGGGCAATTGCGCCGCCGCCGCCGTGACACCCAGCGTCCACGCGGCCGCCATATTAAGCAGCTTGGTCTTCATCCGGCCTCTCCCCTGATTTTCGAGCGGTGGTTCAGCCCGCCGCCTCACTCCATACCTGCGCAAAAAATGGATTGCGCGCGGCTTCCGCATCATAGGTTGCTGGGTCGAGCATGGTCGTGGGGCACCAATGCCCCCCCTTCAGATACAAGCGCGGCGTCATGCTGAACCGATGACCCGCCGCCGACTGCCACTCCACCGGCACATCCGGCCCTTCGAAAGCGTCGGCCAGGCACTTGCCCCCGCGATATTCCGCCGCAGCCTTCAGATCCTCGATCCGCCAATCCTCGGGCGCCCGCGTCTCATCATAGCCATGATCAAGCAGGCTCGGTTCGCGTGCGGGCTGCGTATATTGGAAATCGTCCCAGTTGCGCGGGAGAGCTTCCCACGCGGCGCGCGATCCGAAATAGGCGCGAATCTTGGCTTCATCATTGGTCGCGAACCAGTGCAGCGATCCTTCGGGCGCGTTGGCGAGCTTTTCGATCTGCTTCGATATGACGCCCGGCAACAGCTTTGGAATAGCGCGCGCGATCCACGGCATGTGCTTTGGCGCTTCGCGGAAATAATCGTCCAGCGACTGTTCGCGGAAGGGCACCAGCGCTTCCAGCCGATCGGAATCCGCATACCATTGACCATGGAAGTTGCGCGTCGCGAACCAGTGCGGCTTTAGCACTTTGCGATAGTTGGGCATGGTCTTTTCCATGAACTCATGGTTGACCACCCGCGACGAAGCGCCGCCGCCGATATTGTAGAAGCCCCGCCAGAAAGCGTCCGGCACATCGTCACTGCACACCGCGGCCATCAGGCGGCCGCTGTCGTTGGCGGTGGACCATTCGAATACGCCGTTCAGCGGATTGTGGAACATGATCGGATCGAAGATCTTCCACATGTCATAATGCGCCATGCCGCTCTGTCGCAGAGAGGCCCAGTGAGTGATCCCGCTCTGCGCGACGATCGCCTCCGCCTGGGTCTTGGTAACGGCATAATGATCATAGGCGCTGATCTTGATCGGATCACCCGTTCGGCCCCACTGCACCGGCGCGTTGCGGCTGCCGGTCTCTGCGATGGTGCCGATGTAGATGAGCCGCGTCTGCTTGGGATCGCCGACCGCGTGGATGGCATCCACGATATTCTGCGCGCCGCCGACATTCACCCGTGTCACGACGTCGGCGGGCAGGCGATCAGCCAGCGGAGACACGAGCGCGCCGACATGCAGCACGATATCCGCACCGCTGACGCCCTTGCGAATGGACGCGGCATCGGTCAGATCGCCCCAGACGATATCCGCCAATTCCCGCCGCTGGACATCCTTGACTACCGGATGCGCGTTTTCCTCCGGCCGCACCAATATACGCAGGCGTAGCGTATCGCTCCTCGCGGCAATCCGCTTGATCGCCTCGCGGCCCATATTGCCGGTCGCGCCGGTCAGAAAAATCGTCTTGCGGCTGTCGGTCATAAATCTCCTCTCCTAGAACCGCGCTCAATCGCACGTGCACGTGCTAATAACAAGGGGCTCAGAGCATTGCAGGAGTTCCACTACGCGCAGGACCAACATATCGTCAGGAGTGCGCAAAATAGATGGCAAGCGCTCATTTTCAACTGTTGCCAATAAAGCACGCACTCGTACGAAAATTTTCGATCAGCCGAGTCTCCGGATTGCGACGCCTTAGCAGCGCGGCTAGCGGCCGTCCCATTCGTGGGATGCACATCCCCTATTTATGGAAAGGACGTCATGAAAAAGGCGAATGGAATTGCTGCGTTGTTGTGTGGCGCAGCGCTGATTGTACCGGCAGCAGCTTGGGCGCAGGACAGCGCCGGCACTGAAGGTGGTGAATCGAACGAAATCATCGTCACCGCGACCCGCGAAGCCCGCTCGCTCCAGTCCGTGCCGATGACCGTCAACGTCGCGACCGGAGAGCAGCTCCAGAAGTTCAACATCTTCGACGCGAAGGACGTGCAGCAGCTCGCGCCGGGCCTGGAGCTGAGCAACACCAGCGGCCGTAACAACACCACCACGCTGCGTGGCGTGACCTTCGATCCGGACCAGGGCACCAGCCCGGCCGTTCAGGTCTATTACAACGAAATTCCGACCGACGCGCAGACCGTCTATACCGCGCTGTACGACATCCAGCAGATCGAAGTCCTGCGCGGCCCGCAGGGCCTGCTGCGTGGTCTCTCGGCTCCGGCCGGTTCGATCACGATCGCCACGCGCCGCCCGAACTTCGACGAGATCGAAGGCTATGCGCAGGCGACCGCTACCACGCGTGATGGCTACAACATCCAGGCTGGCGTTTCGCTGCCGTTCAACGACACGCTGGCGATCCGCGTCGCGGGCCTGGTCGATGGCAACCGCCTGAACAACGTCCGCAACATCACCAATGGCGAGCGTTCGCGCAGCCGTACCGAAAGCGCGCGCGTTACGCTGGGTTGGCAGCCGAGCAGCGATTTCACTGCCTATCTGACCTATCAGTATCTGTTTGCGGACAATTTCCAGAACCAGCAGGTGGTTGGCACAGGCGCAGTCGCGGACGGCTTCAACCGTTCGGGCCCGGCGCTTGAGGCGGATGACTATGCCGCCGTTTCGGATGGCCGCTTCCGCAATCGGAATGAAAGCCACATCGTCAATCTGGCCTTCGACTATGATCTTGGCCCGGCGACGCTGTCCTTCGTGGGCGCTCACCAGTTCAGCCGGCTGACGGCCGAGCGTGACCTGGACGCGGGCAACGCAATCCCCGATTATGTGTACGCTTCGACTGTCCGGTCGCCTTATAAGGTGGACTCGGCTGAAGTCCGCCTTGCCTCCAACAACAAGGAAGGCTTTGGCTGGGGCGTAGGTGCATTCTACACCAAGCAGACGGGCACTGTTGTCACCAATCAGCGCGCGGATCAGTTCTTCGCTCCCGTTCCGATTGTGTTTGGCGCCTATTTGCCGGTCAACACGGATGTATTCACCCCCGTGGACACTCAGACCTGGTCGTTCAACGGCAATCTGCGGTATCGTTCGAACGGCTTCTCGATCGAAGGCGGCCTGCGTTACTCCATCATCAAGAATGTCCAGACGACCGACATCTTCGTATCGTCGCCGGGCAATGCAGCGTTCGGCGTTCCACCCTTCACGCTCCCCGTGCAGGAAGGCGTTCCTGCCGATCTGCAGCGGTTCACGAACAAGCCGCTGACCGGCGGCGTCACGGTCTCCTACGAGTTCAACCCGCGCCTCAACGCCTATTTCGCCTATGGGCATTCCTACCGCGCCGGCAGCACGGGCGTCGCTGTTCCGCTGGGCGTCAGCCGGGACCTGATCCGTACCAAGCCTGAAAAGACCGACTCTTTCGAAGTGGGCCTGAAGGGCAAGTTGTTCGACAACCGCGCGAACTTCACTGTTTCGGCCTTCTACCAGACGCTGGAAAATTACCTCAGCCGCTTCACCGGCATCTATTATGAGTCGGCTGCGGCCAACCCCCCGACGGGCGGGTTCGACTTCAACTATAATGGCGATGCCAAGATCAAGGGCGTGGAAGCGTCGATCGATGGCCGTATCACGGACAATTGGGATCTAGGCGTCAGCGCATCCTATGTCCGGGCGCGCTATGACAACGCCCTTGTGCCTTGCAACGACTATGCGGGTACGGGTTCGCCCAACCAGAACGCCCCCTCACCGGCGGTCACCGGCCCGGGCAATGTCAGCTACTGCGTGACCAATGGCCGCCTGGCGCAGACGCCGGACTTCAACCTGACCGCGAACACGGAAATCCGTTTCTCGGTCGGCGAAGTCACCCCGTTTGTAAGGGCGCTGCTCAACTATCGCCCCGGCTTCTATGCTGACCGGGTCGATTATGACTATCGCTCGCGCACGCTGCTGAATCTCTTCGCCGGGTTCCGGACCGAAGGCGACCGCTTTGAACTCACCGCCTTCGCAAAGAATGTGCTGAATCAGAAGCGGATCACCAACATCAGCCTGGGTACCACGCAGTTCAATACGGCTGTTCCGGGTCTCACCTACAATTCGGGCTACCAGACGGTGAACGTCACCAACCCGCGCGAATTCGGCCTGACCGGAACTTTCCGGTTCTGATCTTGAACTTGTCGTTCGGATAATATCAGAGGGGGCCAGCGGAACACTCCGTTGGCCCCTTTTTTATCATCAGTAAGGAGCAGGATAATATGACGTCACATTTCGGTTTCACCAAGCTCGTCGTGCAGGATCTCGAAGCCATGGGCACCTTCTACAAGGATGTGGCCGGGCTGGTTGAGATGGCGCGGGTTCAGGATACCGTCGGCAGCCGCAAGATCGACGAAATTCTGTTCAACGCGACCGGCGAGGGCGGTGCGACCTTCGTTCTGTTCAAGTTCCTAGATCGCGCAGCCCCGGCACAGGAAGAAGTAATCCTCGGCTTCCAGACCGACGACATCGTCACGTTCGTCGAACGTACCAAAGCTGCCGGCGGAGCCGTGGTGGAGCCGATCGAAGTCAAGGAAGCTCATGGCGTCAAGGTGGCCTTCGTCACCGACCCCGAGGGCCATCTGATCGAAGTGGTGGAACTGCTCGCCAAGTGATGCAAAGGGCGGCCCGGCATTAGAGTGCCGGGCCGCCCTTATCCATCAGTCCAGCCGTCGTTTCAAATTTGCAGTGAATCGACATCACGCGGACTGCCCGACCCCTGATCGGCACGGGATGCGTCGCCTCCGGCCGACTGGCTCTGCTGACCCTGCTGGATCTTGTCATCCGCGCGGTCGATCAGATCATCCTTCTTCTCGCGCAAAGTCTCAGTCAGCTCCTCTTTCTGCTCATTGGCGATCGTTCGCGCCTTTTCGCCGAGGGAGCCGAGCTTTTCCTGCTCCAGGCGACTGATCGGCAGGGCCGATCCCAAGGCCGCGCCAACGGCCACCGCAATCAGGCCGCCGACCAGCGGGTTGCTCTCATAAAGATTTTGCGCCTTGTCGAATGCCTGCGTCGCGCCACGCGCCGTCGCCTTGCCTGCCTGGCTCGAGCTTTCCGCCCATGCGCGGCGCTTGGCCCTGAAACCTTCGGTCAGGTCGTCCAGCCGCTGACGAAAACTGTGTTCGTCCTCGTCCGCGCGCCGTTCCAGCATCAGATAATTGGCGCGGGCCTGATCGCGGCGCCGTTGATAGGCGGCTGCATCCTCCCCGTCGCGCATTTCCACCGCCGACATATGGTTCACATAATCGCGGTGATACAGGTCGATATCTTCGTCGGGCTGCTCGCTTCCCCTTTTGGGGAGCGAAGGGAAGGTGGAATCCTTGTCGCTGATCAGCCAGATCGTTCCCGCCGCAATCAGGCCGAGCGCGATAGGATTACGCCGCGCGCCGTCCAGCAGCATCCGGGCATCGACATTATTCTCGTCCGCCTTGTCCAGCAAAGCATCGAAAATCTTCCTGGGTGTGAGCTGGTCGCCAATCTTGTCGATGGTGCGGCTCATATCTTCCTGGGTGCGGCGAATGTCCCGCTCGATCGCGTCGGGATCCCTTTCAATGGTGTCGGTCATCTTCTCTGCTCCGGATGAAGGTCGCCGCGAAGGGCAGCGGGTGTTCTTTCAAGGCTGTGTTGAGTGCGTTCGGGCGCGATATCGACTGCGCGCATCTTCGCCGCACCGCCTCTATACATCACATAGGCTATGATCAGGGTGACGACACCGACGATCAGAGTGGCCAGGCCCAGGTGATTGATCGCGTCCGCCAGCAAATAGGCCAAAGCCATCAACAGCACCCCCAGCCCAGCTATGCCGACGACGGCCGCTCCGGCCATCGCGCCGATGGCCGCCTTCAAATCATTGCCGGTTTCGCGAACTTCCGCCTTTATCAGGGCAAGTTGCTGTTCTGCCAGATGCGAGCCCTGGCTGGTCAAGTCGCGCAGCAGGGAAACGATATTTTCGTCTCCCGCTGTCGGCCGGTCGCCGTCTATCGGCGTGCCGGGAGAGGTGCGGTTCATCGTGTCAGTCATGACACGCCACCGAAACCGGATGTAGCGGGGGACCATTGGTTCGATGCAGGTTGGAAATTCCCTCCGCTGACAGGCGTGGAAGCGGTAGCAGGCATGTTCGAAGGTTCAGCGCGGAAGATGCGGCTTGCGGCAAATCCTGCCGCCGCGCAGGTGGCCAGGAAAGTGGTGGGGTTGTTGCGCGCTATCTGGCGGATATCCTCCACCAGCTCGCGGCTATCCTTTTGCTCGACAGCGTCAGCCAACTGCTGAATTTGGGCCGCGCCCTGCTCGAACAGGGATTTCAGCCAAGCGGGACTTTTCCCGCCGCCAAGGTCCTGCGCCGCACGATCCAGCGCGGACGCGACCGAACGGGCCTGCTCGACGGCAGGTCCTTTTCGCTGCTCGGCCTCGCTATGAAGACGTTCTGTCGCGGATGAAGTCAGTTTTTGGGCGTCGTCGCGCAATTCATTGCGCAGATCGCCTGATTGTTCTGAAGGCGGCTGCATATATAATCCTTCCCGTCCAATTTTACAGTCTGAACAGCAAGGACAGTGAAGAGTTCCAGGTAGCACATCGCTTTGCGGCGAATTGCTAACCTAAGCTTTAATGCAAATTAGTGTCTTTGATGGAAATTGGTTCGGATGGCGACAGAAACTGTCCGCGACTTTATTGTAAGTGCTTCACTTTGGCCGCTACTTTCATTCCGGCAACGCAATCCGGCTATCGCAAAAGAAATCAGGCGCATTGATGAGTTTTGCCCCTGCGAAGCGAGGAGCGTCCTCATGCGTCGCCAGCCAAACCACGGTTCGCGCGGTTTCTTCCGGCTCGCGCGCTTGCGTGCCAAGACCGACATCCGATGCAGCGTCACCCCATGCGGCGCGTAGCGTGTCGGTCATGGTGAAGCCCGGTTCGATCAGGAAGGCGCTGATGCCGTCGGCGCTATGTTCGAAATTGATATAGTCCGGGATACGGTTGAAGGCTGCTTTCGGCGCAGTGTAGAACAGACCATTGTTGCCCTTCGTCGGCTCTACGGACGACAGGGTGGACATGAAGATCATGCGGCCGCCGCCTTGCTGGATCATGGCTTTGAGCACCAGACGGCTGAGGTGAAATTGATTGACGAAATTTCCCATCGTCGCCCGCTCGGCATCCGCCAGATCGACGTCGAGGATTTTCTGCATGACGGAAGGGCCCTGGTAGATCCCGTTATTGACGAGCAGGTCTATCCGTCCGAAACGCTCCAACCCCGCCTTGACCGCAGCATCGATCGACGCGCGATCGCCAAGATCAAGCCGCAGTCCGTAAGCGGTGCCGTCGGTGGCTTCTATCTCGGCAACCGTCTCTTCAACGCTGCCGGGCACCGCGACGCCGCCCATGCCGTCATGACGGCCGGTATTCGCGGCCATCGTCCGTCCAGTCACGATCACTGAAAAGCCTGCACGGCCGAGCGCCAATGCGATGACCTTGCCGATGCCGCGCGTGGCGCCCGTGACCAAAGCCGTCTTTCTCATCA
This sequence comes from Sphingobium tyrosinilyticum, assembly GCF_042654265.1. Taxonomy (NCBI): domain Bacteria; kingdom Pseudomonadati; phylum Pseudomonadota; class Alphaproteobacteria; order Sphingomonadales; family Sphingobiaceae; genus Sphingobium; species Sphingobium tyrosinilyticum. The sequence goes on from NZ_JBHSFZ010000025.1 coordinate 309,862, forward strand.
TCCGCTCCTACCCGTCTTTTTTTTGCTGCAGAGGCTGTGCCATCGTGATTATGATAATACAATAGAGTGTGCAATTAATGCCGCGGGCAAAGCGGTGAGGAGAGTGAGATGGCAGAAGGCAGACTGGCCGGCAGGGCGGCGATGATTACCGGCGCAGGCGACGGCATTGGCGAGGGTATGGCCCGCCGGTTCGCAGCGGAAGGCGCCGCCGTTCTGGTCGCGGATATCGACGAGGAGAAGGGCGAAGCCGTGGCGCGCGCTCTTCGGGAGATGGGCACGCGCGCCGCTTTCCGGCGCTGTGACGTAACGGATCGCGCGATGATCACCGGCGTTGTCGCGGCCTGTGTCGAGGAGTTCGGCTCGATCGATATCCTGGTCAACAACGCCTACCGCGGTGCGGGCATGAGCCGTATCGAAACCAAGAGCGACGAATTGTTCGCCGCCAGTTTGAACATCAATCTCTATGCGGTGAAATGGTCGATGGAGGCCGCCTTCCCCCATATGCGTCAGCGCGGGTGGGGCAGGGTGATCAATATCGGCTCGCTGAATGGCGTGAACGCCCATATGGGCAGCGCCGAATATAATGTCGGCAAGGAGGCCCTGCGCGCTTACACCCGCAGCGCGGCGCGCGAATGGGCGCCTTATGGCATCTGCGCCAACATCATTTGTCCCGCAGCCGTTTCCGCCAGTTACCGCAAGTTCCAGGCGATGCAGCCTGAAGTCGCGAAGGCAAGTGCCGCCGTTAATCCCATGGGCCGCATGGGCGATCCGGAGAAAGACATTGGCGGCGTCGCCCTGTTTCTGGCGAGCGAAGATGCGCGCTATCTGACGGGAAACACGCTGTTCGTGGACGGCGGCGCGCACATCAATGGCGTGGTCTGGATACCGGATTACGGCCCCGAAGAGTGAAGCTATAACCTCCCCTTATATCCATGAGGAGAGGATAGGGGCGCGCCGTTCCGCCTTCGCTTATGCATGCAGGTAAATAGTCGCCTGGAAGGAGAGCGCCCCTTGAAACGTCACCCCCTGTTGGCAGCCTTTGCCTTTCTGTCTTCCTCCACGCTGCTCGCGCCTGCCGCACGGTCCGCACCTGTCGAGGACAAAGCGGCGATCAGTGCCGTTCTCGACAAGAATATCGCCGGGCTGGAGGCGCTTTATCGCGATCTCCATCAGCATCCCGAGCTGGGTTTCCAGGAACAGCGCACCGCGAAGATCCTCGCAACCAAGATGCGCGCGCTGGGCTTCGACGTCACGGAAAAGGTCGGCGGCACCGGCATCGTCGCCATCTACCGCAATGGGGCGGGACCAGTAACGCTGGTGCGCACCGACATGGACGCGCTGCCGATGGAGGAGAAGACCGGGCTGCCCTTCGCCAGCAAGGCGCAGGCGGTGCTGGACGGCAAGCAGAGCTTCGTCGCCCATAGCTGCGGCCACGACACGCACATGGCCTGGTGGGTCGGCACCGCGCAGGTCCTGCTGTCGATGAAGGACCGCTGGAAAGGCACCCTCGTCTTCATCGCGCAACCGGCCGAGGAAGTGCTGGGCGGCGCGAGCGCGATGCTGAAGGACGGGCTGCTGACCCGTTTTCCCAAGCCCGACTATGCCCTGGCGGCCCATGTGGGCGGCGGCATGCCAACGGGCAGCCTCGTGCTGAAAGAAGGGACTATCCTGTCCGCTTCCGACGCGCTGGAGATTGTTTTCCACGGCAAGGGCGCGCACGGTTCGGCTCCCAGTTCGTCGATCGACCCCGTCGTCATGGGCGCGCATTTCGTCAGCGATGTGCAAAGCGTCGTCAGCCGTCAGAAGGAGGCGGCGACCTTCGGCGTGATCACGGTTGGCGCGTTCCAGGCGGGCAGCGTGGGCAACATCATTCCCGATGAGGCGCGCCTGCGGCTGAGCCTTCGCTCCTTCACGCCACAAGTGCGCGGCCTGCTCATGAACGGCGTTGAAAAGACGGCGCAGGCGGTCTCGATGATGGCTGGTGCGCCAGCCCCGACGATCACGCGTATCAACGGTTCGGCGGCGACCTATAATGATCCCGCCCTGCTTACGCGGCTCACGCCCGCCCTCAAAAGCGCGTTTGGCCAGGGCGTGGTCGCCATTCCGGCCAGCGCTCCTGGTTTTTCAGGAAGCGAGGATTTCTCCGAACTGGCCGCCCAGGGCATCCCGTCTGCCTATCTGATGATTGGCGGGGACACGCCTGAAAAGCTGGCAGAATATAAAGCCAAAGGGGTGTCGCCGCCGACCAATCACTCACCACTATTCGCACCCGCTGCCGCCCGCGCGATCCGCAGCGGCGCGACGGCGCTTGCGTTGTCGGTCCTCACCCTCAACGGCTCGCAAAAGCAGCAGTAAGGGAGCTTGAAGAGGCGGCCGTCATCGCCCAATTAAGGGCTACTCCTCGCCCCCAGGGCATCCCTAACCAAGAGTAGCCATGACCGCCGCCAATCCCCTGCTTGCCGACCGCGACCTTCCCGACTTCGCCGCCATCCAGGCGGCTCATGTGGTGCCCGCGATAGAGGAGGCGATCGAGCAGCATCACGCCGCGATTGCGGAAATTACCGCGTCTCAAGCCGATGATTTCGACAGCGTCATCCTGGCAGCGGAGCGCGCCGATTTCCTGCTGTCGCGCACCTGGTCGCCGATCGGCCATCTCGCCTCGGTCGCGGACACGCCGGAACTGCGAGAGGCGCATGCCGCCGCTCAGGCGCTGATGACCGCCTACCTCATGGAAGCTGGCCAAAACCGCGCCCATCATGATGCCGTCGCGCGGGTCGCCGCCCGCCCGGACTTCGCGGATCTGCCCCCGGCTCGCAGACGCGCGGTCGAACTGGCCATGCGCGGTTTCCGCCTGGCCGGCGTCGCGTTGGAAGGCGCAGCGCGCCAGCGTTTCCTCGACATCGGCGTGGCGCTCAGCGACCTAAGCACCCGTTTCGGCAATGCCGTCCTCGACGCCACCGAAGCCTGGAGCGAGCATATCACGGACGAAGCCGCCTTGGCGGGTGTGCCCGGCAGCGACAAGGCGATCCTCGCCGCCTATGCGCAGGAAAAGGGCTTGCCGGGTTGGCTCGTCACCCTGCGTCAGCCCAGCGTGCTCGCCATTCTGCTCCATGCAAAGGACCGGGCCCTGCGCGAACGGGTCTATCGTGCCCATAATACCCGCGCGTCGGACCAGGCAGACGATCCCAGCCATGACAATAGCGAGCGGATCGACGCCATCATGGCCCTGCGCCACGAAGCCGCGCAGATCCTGGGCTTTGCCGATGCAGCCGCCCATTCGCTGGAAACCAAGATGGCTGCGGACGCCGACGAAGCGCTCGCCTTCCTGGCCGACCTTGCGCAGCGCGCGCGGCCGATCGGTGAAAAGGAACTGGAAGAAGCCCGCGCCTTCGCAGCCGAGCATCTAGATCTGCATGACATCCTGCCATGGGACCTGTCCTATGTCGCCGAAGCCATGCGCCGCACGCTCCACGGCGTCGATCAGGAAGCGCTAAAGGCGTATTTCCCCCTCCCCCGCGTACTTGCCGGGACGCAAGGGTTGATCGAGCGGCTGTTCGGCGTCCGCCTGACGCCTCGCGCCGATGTATCCACATGGCACCCCGACGTCCTCTTCTACGATGTGCTGGACGGGCAGGGCGAACTGGTCGCAGGCGTCTATCTTGACCTGTTCGCGCGCGCCGGAAAGCGGGGTGGGGCATGGATGGATGTCTGCCGGTCGCGCTTCCTGGACGCTGACCGTTTTCACCGCCCGGTCGCCTACCTGACCACCAACTTCGCGCCGCCCGCAGGCGACCGTCCCTCGCTCGTCACCCATAATGATGTGGTGACGTTGTTCCACGAATTCGGCCATGTGCTGCATCATCTGTTGAGCGAGGTCGATCTGCCGTCGGTCGGAGGCATTTCGGGCGTGGAGTGGGATGCGGTGGAACTGCCCAGCCAGTTTATGGAGAATTTCGCCTGGGAAAAGGACACGCTGATCGGCTTGTCCGGCCATGTGGATAGCGGTGAGCCCTTGCCGGAGGAACTGTTCGACCGGCTCCTCGCCGCGCGTCAGTTCCAGGCTGGCTTAGCCCTGCTGCGCCAGATCGAATTTGCGACCTTCGACCTGCTGCTCCACCGCGATTATGATCCGGCGCAGGGCGCGCGGGTGACGCAGATGCTGGACCAGGTGCGCGCGGCCGTGGCGGTCGTCCACCCACCCGAATGGAACCGCTTCGCCCATGCCTTCAGCCATATCTTCGCTGGCGGCTATGCAGCGGGCTATTATTCCTATCTCTGGGCCGAACTGCTGTCGGCCGACGCATTCGAAATTTTCTCTCACGCCGATGTTCCGGGTGGAGGCGCAAGCGCCTTCCGCCGCGAAATATTGGCGGCGGGGGCGAGCCGTCCGGCCGCGGAGAATTTCCAGGCATTTGCGGGGCGTCCGCCACAGGTCGATGCGTTGCTGCGCTCGCGCGGTCTCGCAGCCTGAAAGCAGAACGGAGCCGGTGTCAGGCCGGCTCCTTGACCCGCTGCACGATGCTGCTCGCAAGTTTGGGCGCGACTTCGGCGAGATGATCGAAATGCGCCTGAAAATGCGCCATGCCCTGGCTCATGGAGCGGATTTCCGCTTCCAACCCTTGCAAGCCCGCCTCGGGCAGCAGCACTTCGACAATGTCCCAACCTGACCAGCCCTCCCGGCTCGTCATCCTCAGCATCTGGCCCCGGCGGCTCGCGACTGCGGAGGTGATGCGAGAAGTGGCCGCGCCGGGCGTCATGATCGTGACATGCGCGATCGGCTCCAACAGATAGGGTGAGGCGGCAGCGAGCGCATCGGCCATCGCGATCCGCCCGGCGGTGCGGAAAGCAAGTTCGGAACTATCGACGCTGTGGAAAGACCCATCGATCAATGTCGCCGCGACATCGACGACCGGAAAGCCCAGCGGCCCCTTGGCGAGGGCATCATACATGCCCTTTTCGACGGCCGGTATCCACTGCTTCGGGATCGCGCCGCCGGTAATCCGCTCTTCGAACCGGACGCCTTCGCCCCGGTCGAGTGGCCGCACTTCCATCACCACATCGCCAAACTGGCCATGGCCGCCCGATTGCTTTTTATGCCGCCCGCGCTGCGTAACGGTCTTTCGGATCGACTCCTTGTACGCGATGGTGGGGGTCTGAACCAACACGGCGACGCCATAACGGCGTTTCAGTCGCCCGAGCGCGACATTGAGATGCTCGTCACTCACGCCATGGAGCAGCGTCTCGCGGGATGCTTCGTCCTGCGCCCAATGCAGCGCATGATCTTCCTCGGCCATCCTGTTGAGCGCGGTGGAAAGGCGCACTTCATCCTTATGATCCTTCGCGGCGATCGCCAGCGCGCAATTGGTCTGGGGCCGATCCGCTGTCAGGCCCGCGCCGCCCGGTTTGCAGCCGATGCCAAGCAGATCGCCCGCCTGGGCGCTGTCCACCTTCGCAATGCCCACGATCGCGCCCGGTTCGGCGGAGGCGATCTTGCTGGTCGTAGAGCCCTGAATCGCGAATATGCCGCCAGCGCGCATTGATTGGCCCGCAGCGTCCTGCAACTCCGCGCCGTCGGCCATCTGCCTGCCGAACAGCCGCGCGATCGCCAGCCTTCCAACCGTCGCAGCATGCGAAACTTTCAGTATCTGGGCCCCAGCGCCTTCGATGCCCAATCGCTCCGCCGTCTGTCCGGCTGTGGGTGTATCGTGACGCAGCATCTTCAACAGCCGCCTGATGCCAAAGCCGTTGGCGGCCGACCCGAACAGCACCGGGACGATCAGGCCGCTCGCCGTTTCCTGTGCCAGATCGGCGAAGATGGTCTGAAGGCTCGGCTGCTCATCAGACAGAAGCTGTTCCAGCAGGGCATCGTCATGATCGGCCAGTTGCTCCAGCATATGGAAGCGCGCGGCGCTCTCATCATCCTTCATGTCCTCGGCAAGGGCGATCTGCTGCGATGGCTTGCCTGCTTCATAATGATAGGCGCGTTCCAGCGCGAGATCGACAAAGCCATCGACGCGCTCTCCGGACCTGATGGGTATCTGCCGCGCCACCAGAGCGGCGCTGCTCATCGGTGCCAGGGCGGCCAACAGCTCCTGGATGCTACCGCGGGCCTGCTCGATCTTGTTGACGAAGAGCGCGTGGGGCACGCCCGCCTGCTCCAGTTTCCGCAAGGCGGGTTCCGCCAGTGGCGCGCGCGCCGGATCGGGATCAATGACGACGATCGCAAGATCAACGGCGTTAAGGGCTATCTCCGCGTCCCCAGCGAAACTCGGCGACCCCGGGACGTCGATCAGGGTGAATCGATCACCCATCCATTCGAAGTGCGACAGGTTCAATTCGGTCGAGCTGCCACGTTCCCGCGCTTCGGGACTCGCATCGCCAACGCTGCTGCCGGCCTCTACCGATCCTTGGCGGGGGATCGCGCCCGTCGTGAACAATATTGCTTCCGCGAGTGTGGTTTTTCCCGCTCCGGCGGGGCCGATCAGCGCAATGGAGCGCGATTCAGTGCCGCTCATCCTTGCTCTCCTCATCCATCTTTCTTGGCGAAGACGGTTGTCTGCGGGAGCGATGTTCTGCCTATCTCGTGTCGAACGCAAGAGGGGGCTGCGGTCAAACTGCCCCTTGCCCCCACGGGCGAAAGGATGGGCTATTCCGGAGTAGGCGGGCGGTGCCCCTTCTGATCCAGCGCGGCCAAAATCTGCACCGACAGATCCTGTATCGAAAAGGGCTTGGGCAGCAGGCGGATGCCTTCCTTTGCGGCTGACGCCGCTGCCGCGCTGTACCCTGTCATCAGCATCGTCGGCAGAGCAGGCCAATTATGCCCGACGCGGCGGACGAGGTCGATGCCGCTCACATCACCCGGCATGATCATATCAGACAGCACCAGCGAAAAGTCCCTTTCGCGATCCAATCGCCGCAAGGCCGCATCTCCGTTTTCGGCCCGCTCGGTCTCATAGCCTAGCTCCTCCAGCATGCCGCCCACCGTATGGGCAACCGTGTCGTCATCTTCGACCAGCAATATCCGATGCTTGCCCGGAGCAACCTTAGCCTCCGCATCTTCAATATGTTGTGCCGCATTCTTCGTGGATCGTGGCAGCATCAGGGTGATGGTCGTTCCCTTGCCCTCGATGCTATCGACCCGAACATCGCCTCCGGAGGCGCGCACAAAACCATAGACCTGGCTCAGCCCCAGACCCGTACCCTGGCCGACCCCCTTGGTGGTGTAGAAGGGCTCAAATATCTTGGCGACGTCATCGGCGGGTATGCCGCTGCCCTGGTCAGTCAGGGCGAGGTGAACGCAATCCCCACGCTCGCCCTGGCCGGGCGCATTGGCGCCCTCAATCACGATGACGCCGCCCTTCGCCATCGCGTCGCGGGCGTTGAGGGCGATATTGAGGATGGCGACCTCAAGCTCGGAAGCGTCCACTTCGACCAGCCAGAGATCGCTCGGCAGATGCATGGCGACGCGGATGCTTTCGCCCAGCGACCGCTCCAGCAGCGCGTCCATCCCGCTCACCCGCTGCCGCAGGTCGATGACTTCCGGCTTCAGCGGCGAGCGACGGGCAAAGGCGAGCAACTGCTTGGTCAGCTTAGAGCCCCGATCCACCGCCTGGCGGATGCCTGCCTTCAATTTTTCCAGCTTTACCGGGTCATTCGTGCGCTCCATCAGGTCTAACCCGCCGGAAGCAACCATCAATAAATTATTGAAATCATGGGCAACCCCGCCCGTAAGCTGGCCCATCGCCTCCATCTTCTGCGACTGACGAAGCGCTTCCTGCGCCCGCATTCTGCTCGTTATTTCATTCTGCAACTCCTGATGAGCCTTGCGCAGCGAAGCATAGGACGCCGCGAGCACGACGATCAGCAGAGAGGCAAGCACCACGATCACGGCCAGGCCAAGATAGCGGGTCACCCGCCGCGACCAGCTGTCCACTGTCGATTGCAGATAGACCGAGCCCAGCCGCGTGCTGCCCTGCGCCACGGGCGCAGTAACGATCAGCGCGTTGCCCACGATCCTGGGTTCACCCATCGCAATGCGCGACGGCAGGCGGGCAGGGGGCCGCGCAAAGCCGGTGACCAGGCTGCCGTCAGGACGCAAAGCCGCCGCGGCAATGATCTGCGGATCTGCGCGAAGGGCGTTCAGATATTCCTGCAAGGCGACATCATCGTCAAAGGCAAGGGGCGCTGCGATGCCGCTCGCCAATATCTGCGCCTGCACCGCGCTTTGCCGCGCCTTCTCCAGTTGCCCGACCCGTTCCAACTGAAAGGCCACCGCAACGCTCGCGGCCAGCAAAAGCAGCGCGATCAGCACCGCCGCCAGCGGTGTCGCCATCTGCGCGACAATGCCAAAAGCGCGCGGCCGATCAGCTGATTTCGCTTGAGGGGCGTCTGTCATTTTCGATCCACCGCAATGGCGAGTCCGAGCAATTTGGAACTGATCTTCAGATGGGAGGCACGCGCCGCACTGTCATCGATCTGAAAGCGCACGCGACCGCTCTGCACGACGAACTGGATCATCGCCCCCGGCGGCCCGCCGTCCCGGTCGGCAACGGTCAACACCGGCTGCCCGGTGATGGGAGCAAAGGGTGCATAATCCTTGTCGGCCGAACGACCCGCAAAGAGCATGTGACAACCCGCCATGCCGCTCTCCAGCTTCACCCGCCTTACCCTGACCGGACGGTTCGCCATCTTCTGCCCACGTATCACATCGTCCAGCACATTGCCGAACGGGTCCTCACCTGAAATGCAGATGGTGAAGCTCCGGTCACTACCCGGAAAAGCGGAAGGCGGCCATTCCACGAACGGCGCGAACTTGAAGAGGAAGCTCGCCTTCACCGCCTGCTCCAACGTCGCCGATGCGGTGGCCGTCCAGCCAGTTTCGGTTCCGGTCAAAGCGATCAGCGACAGGCAAAGCTGCGCCCTTCTTCGCCATCGGCCCTTTCGGCGCAGAGGACGGAAGTTCACATCGTCCATTTGAGCGCCACGAACACGCTGCGCCTTATAGGCGCCGCCTGGGACAGCGGCAGTTCCTGATGGCGGGCGTGCAGCAGGTTGAAACCGGACACAGATAGTTCCGCGCGCTCGCTGAACTGCCAGCCCAACCGTGCGCCCAGCTCAACATAGCCGGGAACATGCGGGTCGGGCAGGGCGCTGACATAGCGCAGGTCCGCGTCCACATTGATCTCCCGGCCGATGTCCATCGACGACCGCAGCGAGGCGCGGTGGCGCGGGTCATTACCGGCCTGCGACAGGCCGAGGAGCGGCACCGCTCCATCCTTGAACCGCAACTTGTGGATGAGCAGGCTGTAGCCCGGCTTGACCCGCCACCAATCCGCGATGCGGATATCCGCCCAAGCATCCAGGCCATAACTGTCCCCCTTCATACCATTGCCCCATCGCAATGGCAGGAAACCGCCCGGCGCGGGATCGACCGTGCGCAGATCATCATACACATTGTAGAAGCCTGACACGGACAGGGAAGCGCTGGGCGACAGCAGCAAGCGGGTTCCAAGTTCAAAAGCCGTCAGTTTTTCGGACCGGAAGCTCGATAGGGCGGTCAAGAACACGGTCTGCCCAATCGATTCCACCACATCCTCATCGAAAGGCGTGGGCGAGCGAACGGCGCGGGACACTGCGCTCCATAGCAGCGTCGCGTCATCAGGCTTCCACGACAGTCGCACGCTCGGCAGCATGGTCAGGCCGGTATAGGTCCGCCCTTCCAGCTTGATCCCGGCCGTTGCCGTGAGGCGCGGCGTGAGGGCGATACTGTCCTGGGCGAAGATATTGGCGAGGTAGAGCCGGCGGCGGTTGGGAACGAACAGCAGACCTGGAATATTTTCAATCTCATAACTGCTGATCCGCGCCCCGCCGCCCAACACCAAGGCATGCGCGCCGGTCTGAAAACCATATTGCGCCTCGACATCGTAGGTATCGAGCGCAAACCGCCCGCCATCATGATCTATCTCACGCGCATTATGGTCATAATAGGCCTGTAGCTGGATCGCGCCGCCCGACGGCATTTCGCGCCGCCAGCGGGCGAGCAGGTCATAGCCGTAAAAGGCTTCGGACGGGTTCAAGCCGCGGGACAGCGACCCATAATGGGCGTCCCCCTGCAGCATGACCGAGTCCTGCGCCGAGGCGTCCCAGTCCATGCGGAAGCCCAGTTGGGTACGGCGGCTGCCGTCGTCGCTGTCGTCGGAACTTTCGAAATTCTCGTGCCGCTTCGCGAAGATCCGGTAGTTGATCCCGTCGCCCGCTTGCCCACCATAGCGAAGCCCCAGGTCATAGGTCCTGTTGCCGCCGACGACCGTCGCATACAGCCCTTGGGAAGCTCCCGCGTCGCGCGTGATGATGTTGATGACGCCGTTCACGGCATTGGAGCCCCAAAGCGTCGCGCCGGGGCCGGAAATGACTTCGATCCGCTCCACATCTTCCGGCAATATGTCCGGCATGTCCCAATATACGCCGGAATAAAGCGGCGAATAAACGCTGCGGCCGTCGATAAGGACCAGCAGCTTGTTGGAAAAATTCTGCGCCTGTTCATTGCCGCTAAGGCCGCGGGCAGCGACGATTATGTCATTCGGGCCGCCCCGCATCACCTGCAGATTGGGCGCGAGCCGCAATATGCCCGGCAGGGTCAGCGTACCTGACCGGACAATATCATCATGGGTGATGACATAGATGGACGCCGGGGCGTCGGCCAGGGCGGCGTTGGAGCGTGTAACCGACGTGACGTCCAACCGCGATAGTGCGGCGAGCGGCATGTCGCGCAATTCCTCGATACTTTGAGCCCGAGCTGCGCCCGATTGCACGCCCAGCAGCCCTGCTATCGCCCAGGTAATCCTGAACACAGCCGATCCTGACCGCATCTATCCCCCTGCAATTACCCCGATTTATAGCATCGTTACGAAATTGCATCGAATTAGTTCCGGGACGTTCGCGATTGAAGCCGGTAGGCGATTGAAGATCAAGCAGATTCGGCAAGATTTCGCCTGCCGGTAGCTCAATCGTCCGTTTCGGCGACGCCGTTGCGGTTGTCATCGTCGCCCGACTTCGTGCCGCCGAGATGGCCTGTGCCATGATAACCGATCTCGGTCTGTCCACCATGGCCCATAACGCTGCCAGGATCATTGGCGCTTTTTCTGTGCCCATGCGGATAGGGCGCACCCGCGCTCTCGCCGCCAGGGCTACTCGCGCTCATGTTAAGGTCGCTTACCCCGTCACCATGGGACTGTCCTGCGCCGCCGCTTACCTGCGCTAGGCTGTCGGCCTTATCCCCGATTTCGTCATTTGGGCTCTGATCAAGCCCCTGCGCCTCGACAAAGGCGGTGCCGGAGACTTCCTCCACTTCCGGCCCGACGCCTGGAACATGACGACGCCGCTCTTGCGACGCAGCAGGTTCATCAGCCGCCCGCTCGCCCCGCCAGCCTTGCTCAGGTGGCGCAGCGTCGTCCTTGATCGGTGAGCCTTGCCCTTGGAGAAATGGGTTGCGATCATTCATGACGTTGTCCTCATTCAGGCCGTTGGCCGGTCGAAGTGAGCAACGCGTCAAAAAAGCCGGCGATCCGCTTGCTTCGCTCACCTGGGTTAGCGCGCAGGGGTCTTTTATGTCGCTATGATGCCGCCTCAGCGACGACGAAGGTCATCATCCCATGGAAGACGGAGAGCAGCGGCGCCGGATAAATGCCAAGCGATGGCTGTGGCTTATCGTTGCCGCGTGCGTCGCGGTCGCTGCCCTGGTCACCTATACCAGCCTTCGCGCGCCCGATCCTGACTCGCGCACTTCCGAAGTGCCGCTACAGACCACCGCCGATGCTCAGGCGGCAAGGGAGGGGAGCCGGAACGAATCGCAGCTTCGGTGATTGCATGAAGTGCGATCCTCTTCGGGACCGATCATATCTTTCAGGAGCTTGATCGATGTCGCTAACCGGCCTTACAGCTATCATCATCCTGATCGCCGCGGCGCTGCTCGGCCTAGTGCTGTTCGCCAGCCATCGCGGACGGATCAACAAGGGCGCAGCCTTGTTCGCAGCGCTGATTATCGTGGCGGCGGCGTCGGTGACGCTGTTATATCCCTCCTTCCTGACGACCACGCATTCGGATAGGCCGCTGCCCTGAAACATGCCATGACCATCGCATGATCGTTCCGGAGCATCCCTCCAACGCTGCGGGAGTCGCCGTCCATTATGATGAGCTGGACCCGGCCTATCGCCGTATCTGGGGCGACCATGTCCATCATGGCTATTGGCGTGAGGGACATGAAACCCCGGAACAGGCGGCGGCGGCGTTGGTCAAGCTCGTCGAGCAGAAGCTGGCGCTGCAGCCGGGACTCAGGCTTTGCGACATAGGTTGCGGCTATGGGGCGACGGCGGCCGATCTTTTGACGCGCCACGAAGTCTCTATCGTCGGCCTGACATTGTCACCAGCCCAGCACCGGATCGCGACGGATCGATCGCCTGACTTTTCTTGTCTTCTCCGGGATTGGCTCGACAATGGTCTACCATCCGCGTCTTTCGACCGTGCCTATGCGATCGAAAGCTCGGAGCATATGGTGGACAAGGCGCGTTTCTTCACCGAAGCCCGGCGCATTTTACGGCCCGGCGGGCGATTGGTTGTCTGCGCGTGGCTTGAAGGGGAGGGAGCGCGCCCGTGGGAGGTGCGCCACCTCCTCCTGCCGATCTGCCGAGAGGGCCGCTTGCCCAGCATGGGGAGCCGCATCGATTATGAACGGTTGGCATCGGACGCAGGCTTCCGGCTGACGGGCTATCAGGACATTAGCCGGGAGGTCCGGCGCACCTGGTCAATCTGTCTCGCGCGCCTAGCAAAGAGCATGATCAGCGACAGCAGCATCCGGCGCCTCGCGCTCAGTCACGCTACGCAGAGCCGGGATTTCATGCTCAGCCTGCCGCGCCTCATACTGGCACTGCGAACCGGCGCTATGCGATATGGCATATTTCAGTGGGAAACGGTCTAGCCGCCCCTTGTCCAACGCCGGGATTCGCAGATGAACAGCACGCATCCTGTGACCTTGAGTGATCCATCCGGGTTCTTTGTCAGCGTCGATCGATAGCTTTTCCCGCTTTTGGGATCATAGGCCCGGCCGCCCTTCCAGACCGATCCCGATCGGCTGAAGTTCCACAACGTAGGAAGACCCGCCAGCGGCCTGTTTCTTAAGCGCGGGTCGGGATTGTGGCTATCGGTCTTGGGAACGGTCGGGCTGGTGTCGAGCACTTTCACGATGCGCCCGCAAATATGCGTTCCGCACGGCTCAATCCGGACCAACCCTTTGCCATCATCCGTCAGCCACAAACCCGTAATGTCGCCAGAACTACCCGTTGCGGATGCCAGCATAAGCAAGGAAGACGCCAGGATTGTCATCGCCAATATCCTCTTCTGCCGTAAGGTGAGGCAAAAAGGACGACACATCAACCACGCCGCTGATGATAAGATAGGGCGTGGGAGAAGGATGCATATGACAAAGCTTGCGGTACGATCGCGCCAGGAAGAGCAGATGGATGCGCCCGATCTAGATCCCGCCATCTATGAGCGGGTTCTGCACGATCTGGCCCGCGTCAATCAGTGGACCTTCACCGCCTGGCCCAGCATCGCATTTCTCAACCGCGCTATCGGCTCGGGCAAGCATTTCCGCTTACTCGACGTCGGATTTGGCGATGGAGACATTTTGCGCGCCATCGCCCGGTGGGCGCGTAGGCGGGGTATCGAGGCCGAACTGATCGGTGTCGATCTCAACGAGAAAAGCCTGCAGGCAGCGCGGCGCGCAACGCCGCCCGATCTCCCGATCGAGTATCGCGCAGGCGATTATCTGGACCAGCCCGAGGCGTTCGATTTCATCATCTCCAGCCAAGTGACGCATCATATGACGGATGCGCAGCTAATGACCTTCCTTCGCCATATGGAAGCGCATGCACGGCGCGGTTGGCTGATCTGCGACCTGCACCGGCATGGCTTTGCCCATTGGGGCTTTCCCATCCTGGCGCGACTGCTGCGAGTCCACAGGATCGTGCGGGAGGATGGGCAGCTTTCGATCGCCCGTTCCTTTAGGCTGGCTGATTGGCGCGATCTTCTGGCGGAAGCGGGCATATCCCTGGAGCAGGTCCGGATCGTACGCCGCTTCGCCTTCCGCCTGTGCGTGGAGCGCGTGCGGGAACGGCCGCTCAACCTTTCCTGACGCGGGTGAGGGCGGCCGCGCCCGTTCCCAATCTTGGCGCGAGATGCAGCAGCGTCATCAAAGCGCTTCGGGTCAGCGGAGCGGCGGCTCCCTGCCGCAGGGTCTCGGCAACGTCCACCGGCCTGCTGCATTCCCTCCGCCATTTGCACTGCCAGGCAGGCGCAGCTTCCGGCCCGCTAGCGAGCAGCGCCTTGGCGGCGCTGGTCCCGCTGGTAAGCGCGATTGCAATACCGTCGCCAGCCAGCGAAGCTATGACGGCGCTTTGGTCACCGATGCGGAAAATGCCGTGATGGCTGGCCTGCGCGCGCCAGCCATAGGGCACGCCCGCTATGGCATCGAAATGGGCGGGGGGCGTGGAGCTAAGCCGTTCCGCGAGCAGTGGCGCCTCTCGCTTCAATTGCTCCAGTAAGGCGGGGACATTCCCGGCGGCAGCGAGCCGAGCGCGGCTGACCGATAGGCACAGATTGATCGATCCATCTTCCTGCAACAGCAACCCTGCATAGCCATCATTGAACAGGTGCAGTTCCACCCTGTGGGCAAGCGCATCGTGCAGGGCGGAGGAGGCGGGGAGGGTAGTGCGCAGCCCGACGGATGAAACAGAAAAGTCGCGCGCCATCCCGCGCAATTCATGTTTACCGACGCCCAGGAACAGCGCCTCTGCCGTCAGCGTCTCGCCATCGTCAAACCGCACGTTGCGGGTAAGCGGATCGACCGCTCGCGCCGTCCGTCCGCGGCTGACCACCGCGCCAGCGGTAGCAGCCGCTTCGATCAGCGCGCTGTCCAGAGTGCGGCGCGAAACGCCAGCAGCGATGCCCGGCAGGACAGCTTCGACGCAGCGACTGGAACTCACCAGCCTGAACCCTGTGATGCGGTGCGCGCCCAAGGACCAGGGATCGATCCCCAGCTCCTCCAGAGCCGCAATCGCGTCCCAGCCGAGAAACCCGCCGCAGACGCCATTTTGCGGCGTGGATTGCCGCTCCACCAGATGTGGCGTCATCCCAGCGCGCGCGAGGGTAATGGCTGCGGCCGATCCTGCCGGGCCTCCTCCGATGATTAGTGTGGAGATATTGGCGGATTGAGCCATCAACCGGCTCGGCAGAAGCGGAAGCCCTCGGCAGCGACGCCCGGCCCGAATGCAAGCGCCACACCCTGGCCCTGCCTATCCTGATCCAGCAGATCGGCCAGGATGAACATCAGCGTAGCGGACGACATATTGCCGTAGCGCGCGAGTACGCCGCGCGAGAAGGCCAGCGCATTGTCCCTCAACTCCAAGCCATGCTCGACCGCATCCAGGATAGATCGTCCGCCCGCATGCACCGCCCAATTGCTAATCATGGCGGGTTCCATGGATCCGCAGACGCGTTCGCGAACGCTCTCATCTCGCAGCGCCGTCTGGATGCGACCAGGGACTTCGCCCGACAGGTGCATGATGAATCCGGTATCGCCAATCTCCCAGCGGATGAGGTCAGCCGACTCCGCCAGATTGATCGCGAAGAGCGTTTCCATCGCGAACCCGCAATTCTCCGCACTGACCAAGGCCGCAGCGGCGCCGTCGCCGAATTGCAGCATCATCAAAAGCCGCTCCAGCTGCTGTTCCGCCTGAAGGTGAAGCGATGACAGTTCGACCGTGACCACCAGCACCCGGGCATCCGGTTCCGACCGCACGATGTGGCGTGCCGTCCGTAGCGCCGCGACGGCGGCATAGCAGCCCATAAAGCCCACCAGGGTCCGCTCGACGCCAGCCAGGTCAAGCGCTTCGGCGATGATCTGGTCGATGCCGGGGGCAACGAATCCGGTGCAGCTGGCCACCACCAAATGGGTGATCCCGTCGATGTTGGTATTCACCTTCAGCGCCTCGATGGCGCTCAACGCCAATGCGGGAGCATAGCAACGATAAAGCCGCATCCGCTGGGACGTCGATGGCATAGCTTCGGCATAAAAGCCTCCGGCATCGACGGGCGATCCGCCCTCCACAGAGGGCAGGACCGACCAACGGTGATCGATTCCGCTCCTTTCGGCCATCCGTGTGAACAGACCGCGCGCGCGCTCATCCTCCAATTGTTCGCTGGCCCAGCGGATGAAGGGAAGATGCACGTCCTGTCCGGGCGTGGCGCAGCCGATGGCGTTGATGCAGGCACGTCTCTCGCTCATCGCATTCCACTTTGTTGCTCGGGCTCAAACGCCGCGATGACGGCGATGATCCGGCAGGGGACAGCATTCCCCCTGTGTAGCGCGATTGCGATTGCTACCAAATGAATTCAGCGGGCCAGCTGGGGCACTTCTCTTAAAGTCTGACCGTTACCGGGACCATTTCCTCCCACAGCAGTTCCAGCCTGCGCTTCGTGAAGCGCCACCCATCCTCTTCCCGCCGCCATTCATCATGATAGCGGATCGTCCAGCGCAACAGTTGGTCTTTGTCATTCAGAAGGTGATCGGCGGTGCAATAGGTCTCGCCGCTTGCACCGTCGCCCTCAATCATCACCGTTTGGTTATGGACACGGTGGAAGGTGGCGCGGAACATTGCCCCCAATGCGTCGATCGATTGCAGGGTGGCTTCCCGGCCCTCGGTCACAAAGCCAGGTCCTTCGATCCGGCAATCGGACGCCAGAACCGAAACCCACAACTCCTTATCCTTCTGGTCGGCGCCCCGCGCATAGACATCCGCGGTACGCCGCAGCGCCGCTTCGTCGATCAGCCTCGTCAGTGAATCGCTCATAGGTTCATCCCATTGCCTGTCACGATTGGCATGTTGGTCCAGGTTCCGTTGATGTCGCGGATCCAGCCCGCTGCTGCGAGCGAGCCCCCGTCCACATTGATGGAGGTGCCCGTGACCCAGGACGCAAGCGGGCTCGCAAGATAAAGGGCCGCGCCCGCGCAATCGTCGGGCCGCCCGAAGCGCCCCAGCGGCACCCATTGTTCGACATGCGGCTGATTTTCCGGTGGCACCATGTAAGCCACCGGCGTCTGCGGCGTATCGGTGGTCTCCGGCGCGATATCGTTGACCCTGATGCGAAGCGGAGCCAGTTCTAGCGCGAGACTTTTCGTGAAACCTGTGATGCCCCATTTCGCTGCCGCGTAGACCGAACAGTTAGGGATACCACGATAAGCCTCGATAGAGGTAATGTTGATGATCGAACTACCGGGTGCCGCCGCCTTGATCAGCGGCAGCAGGTTGCTGGTCACATTCATCAAGCTGATCAGGTTCAGGCCGACAATGTCCTGCATCTCGCTCAGCGTAAGGTTGGAAAATGGCTTGGCATGAAGGAAATGCCCGACATTGTTCACAAGGATGTCGAGCTTACCACCCGCCTCTTCGCTGATGCGGCGGGCGAGGGCCTCCACCTGCTGCGGTTTGGTGACGTCGCACTGAATGGCCATGCCTGCAGTAAAATCACCGCAGCGTTCCGCATCGATCTCGGCGATAAAAACCCGCGCACCCTGCTTTGCGAAAGCTTCGGCGCAGGCCCGGCCGATACCCGCTCCGCCGCCCGTCACCAGCACCGTTTTGCCTGTGAAATCCAGCATCATCCTGTCCTCAAATTATCATCGTCCGTTGATTAGCCAGCGCCCAGCAGATCCGGGTTGCGCCGCAGTTCCTGCCCGCCATCCACGGCAAAGGATTGGCCGGTGACCCAGGAAGAACCCGGGCCAGCCAGATAGGCGACGGCTGCCGCGATATCCTCCGGTTCGCCCACGCGCTTTAGCGGGGTCTGTTCCAGGAAGCGGCCAATCACAGCAGGGTCGGCGAACATGTCCGCCGTCGCTTCGCTTCGCGTCAGCCCCGGCCGAACCGCGTTCACGCGGATTCCGAGCGCCCCCAGTTCGTCCGCTACGGTACGGATCAGCCCCTCCAGCCCCGCCTTGCTGGCGCAATAGGTCGCCAAGGCAGGAAAGGGCAGCGTCGCGGCGGTCGAGGATATGCAAATGATGGACCCGCCCGCCTTCATCAAAGGTGCTCCCAGCCGCATAGCGATGAAGGCGGTTGTAATGTTGAGGTCGAGATCGCGCCGAAGATCCGCCACGCTGGCGGATAGAAAGGGCGCGAAGCCACTTCCGCCGACCGTCGGCACCAATATGTCGAGCCGGCCGGCAAGCGCATGGGCCTGTTCCAACGCCCTGCCGACATCCTCTTCACTACCAGCATCTCCAGGGCAGATGGCAATCTCTGCATCCGGAACTGCATCCGCGATCTGGCTCCGCGAAGCCCGAAGCGCCTCCTCGCGTCGGCCCATGATGACGACGCGCGAGCCATCAGCGGCCAGCGCCCGCGCGCAGGCCGTGCCGATGCCGCCGCTGCCTCCGGTTACAAGAGCGGTCTTGCCTGCCAGCGGAGCGGTACTCATTGGGCCGACCTGAATTGAGCAACAACCTCCGTCACCGCCCGCGCGATATCATTTCGGCGATAGCCAAGGTCCGCCATCGTCTTCGCGTCGGGCTCATAGCTGACCATGTTGCCACGCCCGGTAAAGATCGCTGCATCCGGCAACATCGGATGTTCCTGATCGAGCGACGGCACATCCACCTGATTGCCAGCAGCGCGGAAGAAGAGCTTGAAATAGTCGGCGAAACTCAAATTCTCGTCGCCGACGAGGTAAGCCTTGCCATTTTCGCCCCGCTCAAGTGCCGCCTGGATGGCTTCAGAGAGCGACTGGGTGGAAATGAAGTTAGTGCCGCCAGCGGGGCCGTAGGGCGGAATACCCAATTTCCCCTCGGCATAGCGGGTATAGGCTTCGAACATGGGCAGGTTCATGCCCGGCACGGTGCCCACAACGAATGGTGCATCGAGACTGACGACATGGAAGCTGTCGTCGGCCAGGGCGGTGATGCCATCCGTCGCTAGCTTGCGCGACCGGATATAAACATTCTTCTCCATCAGCTCCGGCGCGATATGCGGATAGAAGCTGCCGACATGGATGAAGTGCCGAACGCCCGCCTGCTTGGCCAGCGCGGCGAACTGAGGCACTGCTTCGCCATTGGAGCGCAGCACATGCGCATCATAATCGGCACCCTTCGGGACATGACGAATGTCGTTGCCTGCGGCGAAGACGATCGCGTCGAACCCGGCCAAATCCTCGGCCTTAAAGCTGCCTGCGATATAGTCGCCCGGCAAAAAGGGCAGCCGGGCGAGGGGGGTGCTGTCCTGCGGGGCGTTGCGCCCGGACACGGTCACGTCATGTCCGTGTGACGCCAGGTAAAGAGCCGCATGGCCGCCGATCATGCCGGTGCCACCGACAACAAGAATCTTCATGTTAGCTTCCTCTCCATCCGGGGCGCAGCGCGCCTCTCGATGAATCATGGCTATCCGTTTCAGTTTCCATTTGCAACAAGGCACCGATTGTATATCAGGTAACCCATGGATACCAACGTGAACCCCCAGACGGCCCTCGAAATATTAGAGCTGGTTGGCAATAAATGGACGATGCTGGTCACCTACCGGCTCGGCGATGGCGCGATGCGCTTTTCCGATCTGAAACGCTGCGCAACGCCGATCAGTTCGAAAATGCTGACGCAGACTCTGCGGGAGTTGGAACGGTTCGGGATGGTCTCCCGCGAGGTATTGCCCACCATGCCGCCCAGCGTCGAATATCAGCTGACGGAACTCGGGCGGAGTTTTCTAGGCGCGGTGAGCATGATCTGCGGCTGGATAGGCGACAATCACGTCGCGCTGGAACAGGCCAGGCAACAGCAGTCGATCGCGGCGTAGGTCGGCCTTTACGCGCGGGTTAGGTCTGAGAGGACAGCGCCAAATCCGCGTGAACTGCGTTCGCCAAACCCAGCGCAAAATCGAAGACGGACAGATTATTGATCAGACCGGTCACACGAAGACTCTGTGCAGGAACGACGAAGCCAACCGTCCCCGCGGCGCCCAACCAACCGAACAAACCTTTGAACCCGCCATGGTTGGCGATACATCCTCCCGCGCCGAAGCCTGTCACTCCTGGTATGCCGACATAATCGCGCATGCTGACGCCATCAGGCAGGAGGTTGGATGTCCCAAGCGCGACGGCGACAGCAGGAAGAACCTCCTTACCCCGGTATATCCCTCCATTCGCCAGCATGGTCAAAAATCGATCATAATCCTGCGCCGATGACACCAAACCTCCCCCGCCAGAGGGGAATGCGGGCTTCTCCAAGAAGATGGAAGTTAGCCCCGCATCAACCGGGGTCAAAGCTGCGCCTTTGCCGCTATAACTTGTCACAAGACGAGCCTTCTCGCCGCTTGGCACGTGGAAGGATGTGCTGGTCATTCCCAGCGGCGCGAATAACCGGCGCTCCAAAAACTCCTCGAAAGGGAGATCCGATGCCAACTCAATGATGCGGCCGAGTAAATCCAACCCAACCGAGTAGCTCCACGCCGTGCCCGGATCGGCGAGAAGAGGCGCGGTCGCCAACCGCTCGGCAAATTCCTTTAGGCTTGTGACGGCGCCATCGGCGCGCTCAGCGCGGTTGCGTAGGTTTTGGCCCAGGCCCAGCCTTTGATATTCAGCGTTGAGCGGTCCCTTCACCGCAGGTCCGCCGCCCAGGCCCGCCGTGTGGGTGAGGAGGTGACGGATCGTCATGATGGAGGTGGCGGGACGGCTCTCGATACCTTGGCTGGGGTTTGTCAGCACCCGCATCTTTCCAAAGGCAGGGATGAAGTCAGCGACCGATTGGTCAAGCTTCATCCGACCCTCGGCAATCAGCAACATTGCCGCCATCCCGGTAATCGGTTTGGTCATGGAATAGATGCGAAATAGCGTATTCTGGTCAACCGAGCGCTGGCTATCCATCGCAATTGTGCCGTCATTTACATAAAAGGGCCGCTCTGCTCCCCGGCCGATCGCAACGCTCACCCCCGGACAAGCCTTTTCCGCTATCAAGCGGTCTGCCAACGCTCGGACAGTGGGAGAGCGGTCGCGCTTCGAGGTGCGCGCATAGCCTGGCGCAGCGCTGGCGAGTCCGAGCCAGATGGCTCCCCGCAACAGATCGCGCCGCCGAACCATCTCCGCCGCCCCATATGACATGGCTATCCTCCCCGCCGCTTCTTTTATGTGATGGTCTATTTATTTGTGCGAGGGGTCAATATTGGACTGCCAGCGATTATCGCCTTCCACGCTTCCAAAGCGCCCCCGCCGCCAGGGCGACAAGCGCCCAAAATATTGTCGTGCCTAGGAAGGACGGCAGCCGGAACTGATCTTCTCCGGTCAGCATGCCGATCAGGCTGGCTGACCCAACCACAGAAATGCCCGGATAGTCGATCAGGTAGGGAAGAGGCCAGCCTGCCGCAGCCACGGCGCAGCCCTGTTCGCAGCCCATGATCTCCGCATAAAGTGCCTGCGCCTGTCCGGCATATGCTGACGAGGCGATGGCGAGAGCCAGTCCCGAAAACAGCGCGACTGATATCCGGCGAATTCTCATTAGGCGCCTGCCTTAGCTCCGTTCCTTGGGAATCAGAGCAAAATCGACCTGGATGGCGACTGCGCTCGCCGTCTCGCCAGGCATCAGCCTAGCCATCGATCCATTCGCCGCCGACTGCTCGACGACTGGCGGCGGGGCCACCGGCACTGCTCCTGGAAGGTAGCGGTTCCCCTGCGTGCCTCCCGCGTCACGAATGGAAATCACGCGCGCGACCGTCATTCCGGCCGCATCGGCATATGTCTGCGCCCGGCTGCGCGCCGCCTTATAGGCCGCCGCATAGGCGGAGTTCGCCGCGCCCTCGGGATCGGACAGGCGCAAGTCCGGCCCGCTCATAATATTGGCTCCCGCGCCCGTCACGGCATCCACCGCCGCAGCTGCCCGATCAACATCGCGCACGGTGACATTGATGATGTTGCCAGCCTGATATTGTCCTTTGCGATCGCCCCAATCGACCCGTTGAACGGTCAGCGAACGGGTCTGGATATCCTTGTCCGCGATCCCAGCTTGATTGAGAGCGGCAACAATCTTCGCGATCATCTGGCGGTTTGCCGCGTTGGCGCTGGGTGCATCCTTGCTCCATGTGTTGATGCCCGCCTGGAACTGCGCCTGGTCTGGCTTTGTGTCTTCCTGACCGGTTGCGCTGACGGAGAGCAGCGTTTCTTCATGCCTCATGCCGCGGGGGTCGTAATCCGCTTCTCCGCATGCGGACAGCAGAAGGGTTCCCAGCGCAAGATACATCCTGGTCATAGTTGGCATCTCCGGTGATGACTTTCCGCGCGAGACAATGCCGTTCGGGAAATGAAGGAATGCTGACCGACCAAATTACGGAAGTTTCTGGCTCGCGGGCGCTTGTAACGGCACATCGCCTTTTGGCGTTTATCGGATGACATGATCATGTAATCTACCTTTGAACGGCTGAAGCGAGACGTAGATCATCATCAATCAGCGGGGAGGTCGGCTTGGCAGAGTGGGTTCATCGCTACGCGCGGGTGAATGGGCTGGACATGCATTATGTCGAGCAAGGAGAAGGTCCGCTCGTCATATTGGCTCATGGTTTCCCGCAGACATGGTTCAGCTGGCATCGTCAAATTCCCGCCATTGCGGCAGCTGGCTACCGGGTCGTGACATTTGACCAACGGGGAATGGGGCAGACCAGTGCTCCCGTTGATCCTGCCGCATATGATGTGCCGCATACGGTCGGCGACCTCGTCGGCTTGCTCGATCATTTAGGGGAGCAGACAGCGATCTTCGCAGGCTTGGATTTCGGCCTTTTCGCCATATACGACATGGCCTACCATCATCCCGAACGGATGACCGCGATAATCGGCCTGGAAAATCCGGCCTGGCCGCATGATCCCCAGCGTTCCCCGCTGGCGGAGGCGGCGGATCTGGGCGCGCGTCACTTCTACCATCTCCATTATTTCACTGCGCAGCCGGGCGTTGCCGATGCGGCGCTCAATGCCGCGCCCCGTGCGTTCTTGTCGAAGGTCTTTTATGCCCTGTCCGGCGATTATCATTATATCAACGTGTGGAAACATCCACCGGAAACAGCTTATCTCGAAGCACTTCCAGAGCCGCCGCCGCTACCTTGGGCATGGTTGTCGGAGTTAGAACTGGAATATTTCGTCAACGACTATGCGCGCTCAGGCTTCACCGGCGGTCTCAATTGGTATCGAGCAATGGATTTACGCTGGCAACAGCGCCGCCGCTTTGAAGGCGTACCGAACCCCGTCCCATTCTATTTCATCGGCAGCGAGAACGACACCGACCTTGAGGCTTTTCATGGTGAGGACCCGCTAGCAAAACTTCATCAGCAATATAGCGACCTTCGCGCGGTCGAAATCATACCCCATGCCGGTCACATGGTCCAGATGGAACGGGCGGCTGAGGTGACGCAGTTGATGCTGCGTTTTCTCTATGAGCTGAAGACCCCATCCAGCTAGCCGATTGCGAGCTTCGCCTGTCGTGGTACAGCAAGTTTCAAATATGCAGGTGGGACAGAGGAATGGAAGTTTTGAAAAGGATCCTTTTGGCGGTTTTCGCCCTGACCTTCGCCAACAGCGTCGAAGCGCGGGTGCCCTTGGATTGCCCGCTGCGAGACGCGCCCTATTCAACCAACTCCCCCCTGATCGACATTCTCCTCAGCCCGGCTGCGAAGGCCGTAGTGGACCGCCATGCTCCCGGTCTTCTCAGGGGCCTGCCGCCCCAGATGTTCGGTCCCGTCGCGCCCAGCTTCTCCGCGATCATGACATTGCGTGGCGTTGCCGGCTTTGCGGGCAAGGCGCCGGAGAGCGTAGCCTCCCTCGACGCGCCGCTTGCAGCCGTGCCTGTGACCGAGGCGGACAAGGTCGCACGTTGCGCGCGCTATGATAATGATCGGCCCAAATTCGTCATGCCCGCTGGCCGTCCGCGCATCCTGCTCTTCGAGAAGATGACCGGCTTTCGTGACGGCCCCTCGGTCGATGCAGCCCATGCCGCCATGCTTGCAATGGCGCAGAAAAAGGGCTGGGCCATGGTCGCAACCGACAAGGGCGGAGCGATGAACCCGGCGACGCTGGCCAAGTTCGATCTGGTTATCTGGAACAATGTGAGTGGCGACGTCCTGACATTGACGCAGAGGGACGCATTCCGGAAATATCTGGAGAAGGGCGGGGGCTTCATTGGCATCCACGGGTCGGCGGGTGATCCTTTCACCTTCTGGGACTGGTATGTCGATACGCTGATCGGCGCGCGCTTTGCCGGCCACCCGATGGCGCCGCAGTTTCAGGACGCTCGCATAATGGTCGAACCCGAGGGCGCGGCGCTGACAAGCGGATTGCCATCGGACTGGGTGATGAAAGACGAATGGTATTCCTTCACCACCAATCCGCGCAAAAGCGGTTCTACGATCATCGCAACGCTAGATGAGACCAGCTATAATCCAGTGGGCATGCGAGGCCAGCAACTTCGCATGGGCGATCATCCGATTGTCTGGTCACGCTGTGTTGGACGCGGGCGCGTCTTCTATTCCGCGATCGGACACCGACCGGAAGTCTATTCGGATTCCCGCCACTTGATGCTGTTGGAAAATGCCGTGTCCTGGACCACTGAAGGCGGCAAGCAAGATTGTTCTGCGAACCCTTATCCCTGAGCGAGACGAGCAGCCGGGTTGCAGGGTTCGCGCGGCCCGCTCGATGCCGTGGCAGGGGATGTAGGAAACCCAGCTTAGCCAGCACAAAGCTGTGCTTCCAGCCTACCAATCGGTGGTTTCGATTTGAGGCGCGACATCCTTCCAGAACTGGCAGAGCGAGTTCCCGTCCACCGCCGTGCTCGTTGCCCTTTCCGTCTTCCTCCGTCAGTGCGAGTCCCCGGAGTCAAAGCCAGTTGCCACACCGAACAGCGAAAGGGGACGTGACTCCGGATTAGCAACTCCTGCACGCCGCTAACCCTCGCAGTATTTTTTCAGCAGCAGCGCGTCCCGCTCGTCGCGCCGCCATTCCAATCTTCTTCGGCGCGGCTTTCGATGGCGCGTTGGCCGCCGCCGAACGGATTGGACTTGGGCGGCCGATCGGAGGTGGTCAAGGCGATCAGAGTCTAAATGGCATCGGGTCCTCCCATTGGCCGAGAAATCTCTGGACGTTCGGGTGGAGCGCCCAGAAAAAACTCCGACAGCATCAGTATGGAGCCGTCTTGGATCCCCGCACGTTGCCAGGAAGATCGCCCGGGTTTCCACCATCCAAACGCGATTGGAGGACGTTCACATGCAAAGCACCACCAATTTTCCTCGCAGAGCCGGCCTCACCCTTCTCCTGGCGATAGCTCTTGCGGCGTGCGGCAAGATAAAGCCCAACGCCGAGCCAGAGGCGGACAGAGAGCGAGTGGAGGCAAAACGTCAAAAGGCGGCTTGTACTTCGCCTGGAGCGTATAACCGGCTGAAGGATCTTCTTTTTGACCAGGTAATCGAACAATACAAAGGCCATAAGGCTAACCTCGACACGTTGGCAGATTATTCGTCGGCCAGGATGGAAGATCCCGTAGTCGAGGGCTCGGACCCGTTGCTTGACATCACCCGGTGCAAAGGCCGCTTCATTCTGGATATTCCACCGGGCGCAGAACGCGCGTTCGCCGGAGACCGTCGGTTACAAGCGGATGTGCGCTATACAGCGCAGGCAGCCGCTGACGGCAGCGGTTTTGTGTATCAGCTGTCGCAAGCTGAGCCTCTTGTTACCAGGCTTGCGGGGTTCAATCTGGACAGCGGCGGCTACCGGCCCCCGCCGGCGATTGACGAGCAGTCCGGACTGGGGAATGAAACAGTTGCTGAGGGGCGGTTAGCCGAGCAAAATTCAAAACTCGCCCTTGCCCAGCTACCCGCGTCCGCTCGCAATCAGAATAATGTCCACCGGGTCCAACCAGATCGCGTCGAAGCCCGAAAAGCTGTGCTTCCACCGGAAAATGAACAGCTGCGGTCCCGACCTGCCGATGAAGCGGGGGAGACCGCCGTCCGGGCATTTTATAATGCTCTCAGCGCAGGTGACGGCGCTGCCGCATCCGCGCGGGTTATTGCGGAAAAGCGGCGCACAGGAGCCTTCTCGCCGCAGGCCATCTCCCGTTTCTATGGAGCCTTGCCCGACCCTATACGATTAACCAAAATCGTGCCGCTTGGTCGGGGGGCATACCGAGTTCGTTACCGTTACTCAGCGGGTCGCTCACATTGCGACGGGAGCGCTTTGGTCAGTCTTACCGATTCAGGTTTCATCCGTTCAATCAAAGCGCTCAACGGCTGTTAGTCGCTGCATTGCCGCACCCTTGCTAGAGCGGAATCTGATCACTCTGGCTCATATCCTGTAGCGGTGAAGTAATTTGCGCATTCTTCGGGGGTGAAGCGTGGCAAAGCGTCGCGGATTGCATCCCATAGCTAGTGTGACGTGACCCCCGCCTTTCATCCAGCGGCGACCAGAGACCGACCGGTGTTGTCGCGCAGGAGCGCGGTTGAAGCAATGGGCGGGTTTAAACCCGC